>NZ_JBITCS010000016.1:0-197853 GCF_044453445.1 Streptomyces sp. NPDC051684
GTTACATTCCGAACCCGGAAGCTAAGCCTCACAGCGCCGATGGTACTGCAGGGGGGACCCTGTGGGAGAGTAGGACGCCGCCGAACTAATTTTAAAGGAAAGCCCCGTGCCATTGGCACGGGGCTTTTCTGCGTTATGCGGGTTCAACAAGTTTGGCGTCGTATGCCACGATCACCGCCTGCACCCTGTCCCGCGCTCCCGTTTTCGCGAGGATGCGGGAGACATGGGTCTTCACCGTCGACTCGGCGAGGTGCAGGCGCTCGGCGACCTCGGCGTTGCTCCAGCCCTGGGCGATGACCGTGAGGATCTCGCGTTCGCGGTCGGTCAGGGAGGCGATGCGTGGATCGGGGGCCGGGGCGGGCCCAGCGGCCGTCGGGAGATGCTGGACGTACGCGTCGAGGAGGCGGCGGGTGAGGCTCGGGGCGACGATCGCGTCGCCGGCCGCCACCGCACGGATGCCCGCGAGGAGTTCCTCCGGGAGCGCGTCCTTGATGAGGAAGCCGGAGGCGCCCGCGCGCAGACCCGCGTACGCGTACTCGTCCATGTCGAACGTCGTGAGGATGAGGATGCGCGGGCAGTCCTCCGCAGCCTCCGCCCTCTCCGCGATGATGCGGCGCGTGGCCTCGATGCCGTCCATGCCGGGCATACGGATGTCCATCAGGACGACGTCGGGGGCGAGTTCGGCCGCGAGGCGGACCGCCTCCGTGCCCGTGCCGGCCTCGCCCGCGACCCGTAGGTCGTCCTGGCTCTCCAGGAGCATGCGGAAGCCGAAGCGCTGCATGGGCTGGTCGTCGACGATGAGCACGGTCGTCACGGAGTGGGCCCTTCCGGGATCGGGATGCGGAGGCGCACCCGCCAGCCGCCGGCCGGTCGTGGGCCGGTCTCAAGTGTGCCCTGGTAGAGGGCCGTTCGCTCGCGCATGCCCGCGAGGCCGCGACCGGTGCCGCGAGCAGCTGCGTGTTCGACGGCGTGCTCGGCGGCTACGGCCCCGCGTCCGGTGTCCGTGACGGTCACCGTCACCGCGTCGTCCGCGTAGGAGACGAGCAGCTCGGAAGTGGCGGAAGGGCCGCCGTGCTTCAGGGTGTTGGTGAGGGCCTCCTGGACGACGCGGTACACCGTGAGTTCCAGGCCCGCGGGCAGCGGTGCCGGTTCGCCCTCGGTCTTCCTGAGGACCGGGAGCCCTGCCGAACGTACGCCGTCGATGAGGGAGTCGAGGTCGTCGAGTGCGGGGGCCGGGGCCAGTTCCGCCGAGGGCGCCGAGGGAGAGGCGGGGTCTTCGCCCAGGACGTCCAGGAGTCGGCGCAGTTCCGTGAGGGCCTGGCGGCTGGTGGTGGCGATGGCGGTGAGGGCCTGACCCGCGCGTTCCGGGTTGCGGGCCGCAGCGTACGAGCCGCCGTCGGCGAGGCCGGTGATGACGGAGAGGTTGTGGCCGATGATGTCGTGCATCTCGCGGGCGATGCGGGCTCGTTCGGCGGCGGCCGCGAGGCGGGCCTGCTGGTCGCTCTCGACTTCGAGTTGGCGGGCCCGGTCGACGAGGGCCCGGGTGTAGTCCTGGCGGGAGCGGACGGCGAGGCCCGCGAGGCCGACGAGGGCGAGGGACCACAGTTGCGGCACGATCAGCTGGTCCCAACTGCCGTGCTCGAAGCGGACGAGGCTCACCAGCATGGGCAGTACGGTCAGGGCCGCCGCACCGGCGAGTGTCCGCAGGGACCGGCGGAGCGCGATGTTGAAGACGACGACGAACTGGGCGAAGGCGATCTGCAGCCAGGCCCCCGTCCAGTTGCTGACCAGTGCCGTGGCCACCATCACGGCCAGTGCCGGGAGCGGGTGGCGGCGGCGCCACAGCAGCGGAACGGACAGGCCCAGGCTCATCAGCAGCACCAGCCACTCCGCGACCCGGGGGTCTGCGGCGGTGGTGCGCCAGCCGCCCGCGCCGTCGGTGAGGGCGGCCGTCACGAAGACCGCAGTCACCAGGACGTCCCAGACCAGCGGGTGGCGCCCGTCGTAGGCGCGCACCCGCTGGGTGGTGCGGTGCAGGAACTGGCTCGTACGGGGCTGTGGCGGCGTCACGTGGCCATCCTGGTCATACGTCGCGTCGCTTGAGAAGCAGCCCGGCCGCGGTGAGGACGACGACGGCCCACACCAGAAGGGAGAGCAGCCCGGTGCCGGGGGAGTTGTGGTCGGCCACCGGGATGATCGAGCCGAGGGACTCCGCCGACTTGGACGGGAAGAACTTCACGGCGCTCTGCACGGCGTCGTTGCTGATCATCTGGAGCACCTCGGGCAGGATCATGACGGCGCCGACGAACGCGCCGATCGCGGCCGGCACGGAGCGGCACAGCGCGCCGAGGCCGAGGGCGATGAGGCTGAGCAGCGTGATGCCCGCGGCGTTGCCCGCCAGCGCGCCGAGGACGCCGGAGTCCGTGAGGGACAGGGCCTTGTCGCTGTCGGAGAGCCAGATCTGGGCGAGCAGGAACGTGACGAGGTTCGTGGCGAAGGTGACCGTGAAGGCGAGGGCCGTGAAGACGCCGGCCTTGGCCCACAGGACCGGCAGGCGGCGCGGGACCGCCGCCATCGTGGCGCGGACCAGTCCCGTCGAGTACTCGCTCGCCGTGACCAGGATGCCGAGGACGGCGACGCAGATCTGGGACACCTGGCTGCCGAAGAGCGTGAAGACGACCGTGTCGATGTTCGCGTCGTCGCCGTCGTACGTCGAACCCATCATCAGGCCGACGGAGACGACGAGGACGACGGAGAGCCCCAGGGTCCACCAAGTGGAGCGCAGGGTACGGAGCTTGTGCCACTCGGCGTGCAGGATCCGGGGGGTCGTCACCGCACAGGTGGATGGGGTCGTCATGCTGCCGCTCCTACGGGTGTCGTGGCCTGGTATTCGACCGCGTCGTGGGTGAGATCCATGAAGGCCTGCTCCAACGAGGCCGTCTGCGGGGTGAGTTCGAAGAGGGGGAGTGCGTGGGTCGCGGCAATACGGCCGATGTCGGGGGCTTCGAGGCCGCGCACGTGGAGGGTGTCGGGGGCCTCGGCGGTGACGTCCGCGCGGGACAGCAGGGCGCGCAGGCGGGGTGCCTCGGGCGTCACCACCTTCACGTAGGCCGCTCCTGATTCGCGTACGAGATCGGTGACCGTCGTGTCGGCGAGGAGGCGGCCGCGGCCGATCACGACCAGGTGCTCGGCCGTCAGCGCCATCTCGGACATGAGGTGGGAGGAGACCAGGACCGTACGGCCCTGCTGGGCAAGGGACTTGAGGAGGGTGCGGATCCACAGGACACCCTCGGGGTCGAGGCCGTTGACCGGCTCGTCGAGGATGATCGTGGCCGGGTCGCCGAGGAGCGCCGCCGCGATGCCGAGGCGCTGGCCCATGCCGAGGGAGAAGCCCTTGACCCGCTTGTGGGCCACCTCGGTGAGGCCTGCGAGGTCGAGCACGTGCTCGACGCGGGAGCGCGGGATGCCGTGCGTGAGGGCGAGCGCCGTGAGGTGGTGGAAGGCGGTGCGGCCGGGGTGGACGGCCTTGGCCTCCAGGAGCGCGCCGACCTCGGTGAGCGGGGCCGGGTGGGTGGCGTAGGCGCGGCCGCCGATGGTGGCGCGGCCCGCGGTCGGGGTGTCCAGGCCGAGCAGCATGCGCATGGTCGTGGACTTGCCCGCGCCGTTGGGGCCGAGGAAGCCGGTGACCGTGCCGGGCTCGACCGTGAAGGTGAGGTCCTCGACGACGGTCTTGTCGCCGTAGCGTTTGGTGAGGCCGTGGGATCGGATCGTCATGTGAGTACGGTGCCGTGGGCGGGGCCCCGCGGGCATCGGACCGGGGCATTGAGCTGCGGAAATGCCGTAGTACCGGGGTACTACGGGCCCTTAGGGTGCGGCGCATGGACTACGTGATCAGACCCGTGCGAGCCGACGAGTGGCGCGCGGCGCGGGAGCTGCGGCTGGCCGCGCTGCGGGATCCGGCGGCGCCGCTCGCGTTTCTGGAGTCGTACGAGGACGCGGTGGCGCAGCCGGAGGAGTTCTGGCGGGGGCGGGCCGAGCGTGCCGCGAACGGGACGACGGTCCTGCAGTTCGTGGCGGAGGCCGGCGAGGGCGGGCGCTGGGGCGGCAGCGTGGTGGTGCTCGTGGAGGAGGCGGGCTCCCTGGACTTCTTCGGGCGGCCCGTCGAGCGGCGGCAGGCCCAGCTCGTCGCGGTCTTCGTACGGCCCGAGGCGCGGGGCAGCGGACTGGCGGGAGCCCTGTTCTCCGCCGCCGTGGAGTGGGCCTTCGGTCTTGAGGGCGTGATGCGGGTGCGCTTGTACGTCCATGAGGACAACCGGCGGGCCGAGGCGTTCTACCGGAAGTTCGGCTTCGTCCACACGGGAGGGGCCGTCCCGAATCCGGGCGACCCCTCCAAGGCGGATCGCGAGATGGAGCTCAAAGCGCTTCAGCCGTAGGGGTGTTCGGCCCTGGCCGTGCGCAGGGCGCGGGCCCACCAGGTCAGCTGGTCGAGCATGACCTTGGCGGCGCCGGCCGCGCCCTGCTCGTCGTGGGCCGGCCCTTCCTCGGCGAAGAGGCCGTCGTGGGCCAGGTGGAAGCTGACGCCGTCGCGGATGGTCGCGCAGTGCAGTTCGGCGAAGACCAGGCGGAGTTGTTCGACGGCGCGCAGGCCGCCGCCCACGCCGCCGTACGAGACGAAGCCGACGGGCTTGGCCTTCCACTCGTCGCGGTGCTGGTCGATGAAGTGCTTCAGGTGGGCCGGGAAGCTGTGGTTGTACTCGGGGGTGATCACCACGTAGGCGTCGGCGGCGTCCACGCGGGCGGCGAGTTCGGCCTGGGCGGGGGTGGGGGTGTGGCCCCAGCCGGGGTGGGTCGCCGGGAGGTCCAGGTCGGTCAGGTCGATGACGTCGTAGTGGGTTTCGGGGGTGTGGCGTTCGGCCTGGGTCGTGAACCAGGTGCTCACCGTGGGGGCGAGGCGGCCGGTGCGGGTCGACCCGACGATGACGCCCACGTGGAGGGGGCGGGTGGGCGTGGTTGTGGTCGTGGTCATGGTTCGGTCCTCCGTGGTTATCGGGTCGTCGTGGTGTGCGTGGTTGTCTTGTTGCGCTGCGACGGGGGCTGTGCCCACCCTTCCCCAAGCTCTCGGCTTCGCTCGAGCAGGGGAGACCCCATTCGCCGTGCGGAACGCCTGCCCACAGCAGTAAGCAGCCGGTAGGACAGTGCGGCTAGTGCCGTCATCAAGGCCGTTATCGACCACAGCGTCACTTGCCACGCCTCCGTGAATTCCGGAGCGTGGCCGCCTGCGCCCGACGTGACGGAGGCCGCCAACTCCCGCGAGTCCAGGCGGGGTTCGAGGGCCGCGAGGAGTACCGCGCCGAAGATCGTGAGCATGATGGCGCCCGTGCCGCCGCGGACCGTGTTGAGGAAGCCGGAGGCCATGCCGACCTCGGACGGGGCGACCATCGACATGGCCTGGGCGTCGATGATGCCGATGGAGAGGCCCTGGCCCGCGCCGATGGTGAGCAGCGGCCCCGCGAGTTCCAGGACGCCGATCCCCGGGTGGAGCGTCGTCAGCCATGCGTTGCCCGCCGCCAGCAGGAGCAGGGACAGCACCAGGAGATGGTGGGCCCGCACGCCCCGGTTGACGAGGCGGGCGCCGAGCGGGGGCAGGGCCAGGACGGGCACCGTCATCAGCAGGAGCGTGAGGCCGGCCGTGCGGGCCGTCGTGCCGTTCGCGCCCTGGAGGTAGGTCGGCAGGAAGACGAGGACGCCGGTGGTGCCCGCGCCGAGCCCGAAGGAGCCGACCGCCCAGCCGAGGAACGCCGGGTTGCGGGCGAGGCGCAGGTCGAGGATCGGGCGGCCTGCGCCGGTGCGGACGAGGCGGCGTTCGACGCGTACGAAGGTGATCAGGAGGGCGAGGGACAGGGTGGCCGGGGCCAGGGTGGGCAACGCGGTCCAGCCCGACTTGGAGCCCTGCGTGATCGCGTAGAGGGCCAGGGCGAGGCCGGCGATGAAGGAGGCCGCGCCCGCCTTGTCGACGCGCGGACTCGTGTCCGCCCGGGACTCCGGCATCAGGCGGGTGCCGACGACGATGACGGCGCCCACGGCGACGTACGACAGGAAGGTGGCGCGCCAGCCGACCGCGTCCACGAGCCAGCCGGAGAACGTCGGGCCGAAGGCGAGGCCGAGGCCCGCCGTGGTGCCGAGGGAGGCGAAGACGCGGGTGCGGGCGGGGCCCGTGAAGGTCGCGGCGAGCAGCGAGCCGCCGCTGGCCATCACGCCCGCGGCCCCGATCCCGGACAGGATGCGGGCCGCGTCGAGCAGCAGGATGTTCTGGGCGAGGGCCGAGGCGAGGGTGCCCGCCGTGTAGAGCGCGGCGCCCGCCGTGAGGATCCGGCGGCGTCCGTAGAGATCGCCGAGCGAGCCCGCGACCAGCATGAACGAGGACGCGGCGAGGAAGTAGCCGACGACCACCCACTGGAGCGCGGCGCCCGTGGCGCCGAGGTCGGTGCCGATGCGCGGCAGGGCGACCGTGGTGCCGGACATGGCCATCGGCAGCGTGAGCATGCCGAGGAGGACGACGAGGAGGGTGAACGTGGAGCGGCTGCCGCCGACTTCGCGGGCCGCCGAAGCCTGGGGTTCGGTTGCCATGCCGGTAAAGTACAACCGTGGTTGTAATAAGTGCAACCGTCGTTGTACCTAGGTCTCTGTGCCTAGGCTGAACGTGAGCGGAGGAGTGCGGGCATGGTGCAGCAACGGGAACGCAAGGGCACGGTCGAGAAACGGCAGGCGCTGCTGCGCGGTGCGCGGACGGTCTTCGGGCGGGAGGGGTACGCGCGTGCGGGCATCGACGAGATCGCCGCGGAGGCGGGGGTCTCCACGCGCACGCTCTACAACCACTTCGGGGGCAAGGAGAACCTCTTCCGTGAGGTTCTGCTCGACAGTGCCGCCAATGTGACGGCCGCTCATGTCACGCTGGTCGAGCGCCATTTGGCCAAGGTGACGGACGTGGAGCGGGACCTGCTCGCGTTCGCCCGGGAGTGGATGGGGCGGCGCGGCGACCACGAGCCGCACATGCTGCTCGTCCGGCACATCATCACGGAGGGCTCGCACCTGCCCGCGGACGTCATCGAGGAGTGGCAGCGGATCGGGCCGCGGGCGACGCAGGGCGCGGTGCGCGCGGCGCTCCAGCGCCTCGGCGAGGAGGGCCTGCTGGCGATCGACGAGGCCAACTCCGTGGAGGCCGGGCGCCACTTCATGCTGCTGATCCCCGGGGCCGTCACGGTGGACACGTTCTTCGGGGTGGTGCCGATGTCCGCCGACGAGGTCGACGCCCGGGTGCGCAGCGGGCTCGCGGTGTTCCTGAAGCTGTACGGGGTCCGCTAGACAAGCCCTAGGACAGCGGGAGTTCCGCGTCCGGCCAGCGGGTGCGGCCCTGTTCCCTGGACCGGAGCAGGGCCAGGGTGACCAGACCCCGGTCCGCTCCGGTGGACAGCAGCTCCGGCAGCTGGGGAAGCGGAGCCACCGCCGCGACGTCGTCGAGGACGAACGTCATTGGTGGGTCGAGCCGGCCGGCAGGTGACCGTGCGGCCACGCGGCGGCCGTGCTCGACCACGCTCGAGGCGAGGGCCGTGAGCAGCGGCATCGCACCGGGCTGCCCCTTCGGGTCCTCGATGGGTTCACCGACCACATAAAGCGTGCCCCCTTCGTTCACGAAGGAATCCAGGGTGAGCGCATCGGTTCGGTTGGGTGTGCAGGCCTCACGGATGTGCACCGAGAACAGGGAGGACAGTGCGCGGGCGGTCAACTCCTGTGCCATGTCGCGGCGTTCGGGGTGCGAGGTGAGGGCCGCCTCGAGTTCGCCCGCGGTGCCCGCGGCCGCCTTCGGGTTCGTACGGAGGATGCGTACGGCGTCCTGGACCTGGGTGCCCTGGGCCCAGCGGTGGACGTGGCGGAACGGTTTGCCGTCGACGGCCGCGGCGTGCAGGTAGCTGCGCAGCAGGGTGTCGGCGGTCTCGGCGAGGGCCGAGTCCAGCTTCGCGGTGGGCCTTATCGGGGCGAGCAGGGCCGTGGCGCGCTGGGCCGCGGTGTCCTTGTCGGTGCAGCCGGCGGCCGGGTTCCAGTGCATACGGGCCGGGGTGTCGCAGCGGTGGGTGGGGTCGTAGAGGAGGACGGGGCCGAGTTTGGCGCGGGCGTCCTTGGTCTCCGACCAGACGTCGGCGGACGACGTGATCACGAGGACGGGGCCCTCGGCGTCCTGGATCGCCTCTATGGCGACGGGGTGGCGGGCGCCCGGGGGGCCGAGATGAACGGGGCCGCGTTGCGCGGGAACGGGTGGGGTTGCGGGTACCGGTTCCGTTGCGGGTACCGGCGTTACGGCCTCGGGGCTCTGCCCCGGACCCCGCTGCTCAATCGCCGCAGGGGCTTGAAAAGCAAGCCCCTGCGGCGGGTGGGCAAAATCAAGCCCCGCCGGCGATTGAGGCGCGGGGTCCGGGGCAGAGCCCCGAGGCGTGGGCTTCGGCTTCCGCTGCTTACGGACCGCACGCCACCGGGCAAACGTTCCCGCGACGAACACCGTAAGGACCACCAGGACCATCAGCTGGCCGATGACCAGGCCCCAGACGAGGCCGTAGCCGGAGAGTTCGGCGGCTGGGGTGCTCGGCCAGGCACCGGGGATGTCGTGCGGGCGGGTGATCAGCGAGCGCAGGGCCAGCGGCGTGTGGCCGAACGTCACGCCCGTCGGCCACGCGCCCTTCGCGAAGAGGCCCGCGAGGCCCGTCGCCGTCCACACCAGGATCGTCATGCCCAGCAGAAACGCCAGGATCCCGACCAGCAGCCCGTCGGGCACACCGCCCCGGCCGCGCCCCTCCCGGTAGTCGCGCTCCACCCGGCGCCCCCGCTCGTCCCGCATCCCTGTCATGCCCCCGCTCTCACGCCACCGTGGACTCGGAGCCGCCCAGGCGCTGCTCCACGAACGCGGCCGCCCGCTCCTCGGCCTCCAGCTCGGCCGCGTGCAGCGCGTCGTCCATGAGCGGCTCGGCGGACGCCTCCGTCATGGCGCGGTCGGTGAACACCAGTGGCCGTTCGGTCTCGGTGACCAGGTGTTTGACCACCTGTACGTTGCCGTTGACGTCCCAGACGGCGATGCCGGGGGAGAGCGTCGGGATGATCTCGACCGCCCACCGGGGCAGCCCGAGCACCCGGCCCGTGGCTCTCGCCTCGTCCGCCTTCTGTGCGTAGATCGTCCTCGTGGAGGCCATCTTCAGGATCGCCGCCGCTTCCTTGGCTGCCGCGCCGTCGACCACGTCGGACAGGTGGTGGACCACCGCCACGAAGGACAGGCCGAGGCGCCGGCCGAACTTCAGCAGGCGCTGGAAGAGCTGGGCGACGAAGGGGCTGTTGATGATGTGCCAGGCCTCCTCGACCAGGAAGATGCGCTTCTTCCGGTCGGGTCGGATCCAGGTGTGCTCCAGCCACACGCCGACGATCGCCATCAGGATCGGCATCGCGATCGAGTTGCGGTCGATGTGCGAGAGGTCGAAGACGATCAGCGGGGCGTCGAGGTCGATGCCGACCGTCGTCGGGCCGTCGAACATGCCGCGCAGGTCGCCGTCGACGAGCCGGTCGATGACGAGCGCCACGTCGAGGCCCCAGGCCCGGACGTCCTCCAGGGCCACGTTCATGGCCTCCGCCGACTCCGGTTCCGGGTGGCGCAGTTGCTCGACGATGTCGGTCAGGACCGGCTGGCGCTCGACGATCGTCTCGTTCACGTACGCGTGCGCGACCTTCAGCGCGAAGCCCGAGCGCTCGTCGAGGCCGTGGCCGAGCGCGACCTCGATGATCGTGCGCAGCAGCGCCAGCTGCCCCGTCGTAGTGATCGCCGGGTCGAGCGGGTTGAGCCGGATCCCCATGTCCAGGGCGGCCGTCGGGTCGAGCCGGATGGGAGTTATGCCCAGCTCCTCGGCGATGAGATTCCACTCGCCGACGCCGTCCTCGCCCTGCGCGTCGAGGACCACGACCTGGCGGTCCTTGAACCGCAACTGCCGCAGTACGTACGTCTTCTCCAGGGCCGACTTGCCGTTGCCGGACTCGCCGAGCACCAGCCAGTGGGGAGCCGGGAGCTGCTGGCCGTAGAGCTGGAAAGGGTCGTAGATGTAGCCCTTGCCGGAGTACACCTCACGCCCGATGATCACGCCGGAGTCGCCGAGGCCGGGCGCGGCCGTCGGCAGATAGACGGCCTGCGCCTGCCCCGTCGACGTACGCACCGGAAGCCGGGTCGTCTCCACCTTCCCGAACAGGAACGCGGTGAAGGCATCGGTGAGAGCGGTCAGCGGATCCCGCATAGTGCAGCGCCTACCTTCCGGCCGTGTCGGCGGACATCAGGAACATCGGGATCGACGGGGGCGTAGGGGGCATCGGGCTCGTGGCGACCATCGGGGTCATCGGCGGATGCCGGTGGCGAACGGCAGGGTGTTCACGAACGCCCGGTGGTGCTCGCGGTCGCACCACTCCAGCTTCAGGTACGACTTGCCCGCCGAGGCGCGGATGGTGCGCTTGTCGCGGGCCAGCGAGTCCGGGTTGCGGGAGGAGACCGTGATGTAGCCGACGAGGTTGACGCCGGCCGCGCCGCTCGCCAGGTCCTCGCCGCGCTGGTCGAGGCGGCCGTGGGCGGCGATGTCGCGGGGGTCGACCGTCCGGTTCATCTTGGCGGCGCGGGACGCCTCCGCCTCGTCGTTGGTCTTCTCCGTCAGCATCCGCTCGATGGCGATCTCGGTCGGCTCCAGGTCCATCGTCACGGCGACGGTCCGGATGACGTCCGGGGTGTGGACCAGGAGCGGGGCCAGGAAGTTCACGCCCACCGGCGTCATCGGCCACTCCTTCACCCACGCCGTGGCGTGGCACCAGGGCGCGCGCGTCGCCGACTCGCGCGTCTTGGCCTGGAGGAACGTCGGCTCCATGGCGTCGAGCTCGGCCGGCCAGGCATTGCGCTTCGACATCGCCTGGATGTGGTCGATGGGGTGGTCCGGGTCGTACATGGAGTGGATGAGCGACGCGAGCCGGCCCTGCCCGAGCGGCTGCCGCACCCGGATGTCGGCCTCCTGCAACCGCGAGCAGATGTCGGTCAGTTCGCGCGCCATGACGACGGCGAGCCCGGCGTCCCTGTCGACCTTCTTGCCGCCCTTGGGGCGGGTGGCGCGGGCCATCGCGTTGGCCTCGGCGGCCAGGTCGCGCGTGTAGTGCATGCAGGCCACGAGGTACGCGCGGTGCTGCTCGCTGCTCGTCGAGACCATCGACTGGAGCTGGTCGTACGACTTCTGCAGCCAGCCGAGCGAGCGGTCGTCGCCGCGCACGGCGACGTCCTTGGCGTGCGCGTCCGGGTCGGCGGGCAGGGTGCGGGCCAGCATCTGGAGCCGGGTCACGAACCCGTCGCCGTTGGCCACGTGCTTGAGCAGCGTGCCGAACCGGTCGACCAGCGCCTCCTGGTCCTCCGAGTCGCGCAGACCCACGCCGGGGCCCTCGATCTCGATGGCGGCGGTGACGGTGCGGCGGTCCGCGTGCAGCAGCACCGCGATCTCGTCGGGCCCGAACGGCGCGGCCAGCCACGTGAGCCGGCCGATGCCGGGCGGCGGGCCGATCTCGACCTCGCGCCCGTCGAGCCGGGTGCCGGCCTCCATGGTGGAGGAACGGTAGGCGGTGCCGCGCTTGAGGGAGCGCTTGTAACTGCGGTTGATCTCGAACCACTTGTAGAAGGTGCGGCCCTTGTACGGGACGTAGACCCCGGCCAGCGCCAGCATCGGGAAGCCGGTGAGCAGCACGATGCGCAGCGACAGCACGGGGACGAGCAGTCCGCACATCATGCCGAGGAAAGCGCCCACGACGATCATCGCGATCTCGCCGGACTCACGGTTCTTGCCGACGATCGCGTTCGGCCGGGCGCGACCGATCAGATATGTACGGCGGGGCGTGACCGGAGGGGACACGTGGGACTGGGTCGTCAACGCCCTGCACCTCCTTGCCAGTTGCCGTTCTTGCCGGTGTTACCGCTCTTGCTCCCGCGGTCGTTGCTCGCGTGCGGGGTCTTCGACGGGCTCGTACGGGGCGGGGGTGCGGCGGAGGGGACAGTTCCGCCGCCTCCCCCTGACGCGGCCGGGCGCGAACTGTGCGCGGCCACACCGCCGGACGCGGGGTTGGCGGGACGGGCCTGGGAGGCTCCGCCACCGCCCGAACCTCCGCCGTCCTGACGGCTGCTGTGGGTCTTGATGCCCTGCGAGACGAGCGCGGCGGGCGAGGACATGACGGCGGCCGCCTTGCCCTCGGCGCCCTGCATGAGCCGGTTCTTCCGTACGTTGGCCATCTCGTCGCCGAAGCCGGGCACGAAGCGGTAGATCATGCCGCTCGCGAAGATGGCGAGCAGCACGATGGCGAGGCCGGAGACGACCGCGGCGAGCGAGTCGGGGCCCTTGCCACCGGTCGACAGCGCACCCGCGAGGCCGAGGACGATCACGATGACCGGCTTCACGAGGATCACGGCGATCATGACGCCGACCCAGCGGCGGACGTGGCCCCACAGGTTCTTGTCGACGAGCCCCGCGTAGACGACGACGCCGAGCAGCGCGCCCACGTAGAGCAGGACCGCGCGCAGATACAGCTCCAGGTAGAGCACGCCCGCGGCGACGATCGACACGAGCGAGACGACGATCAGCATGATCGGTCCGCCGCCGATGCCGTCGCCCTTCTTCAGGGCCTCGGAGAACGTCCCGAAGAACGCGTCCGTCTGATTGCCCGTCGCCTTGGCCAGCACATCGCTGACCCCGTCGGCGGCCGACACCACCGTGTAGAGGATCAGCGGGGTGAACGCGGACGCGAGCACGGTGAGCCAGAGGAATCCGACGGCCTCCGTGATCGCCGTCATCAGCGGTACGCCGCGGACGGCGCGCTTGGCGACGGCGAGCAGCCACAGCACGAGCGTGAGGATCGTCGAGGCGGCGAACACCACGGCGTACTGCTGCAGAAACTTTTCGTTGGTGAAGTCGACGTTGGCCGTCTTCTGCACGGCGTTGCTGAGCTGGTCGACGGTCCAGGAGGCGGCCTCTGCGCAGCCCTTGGCGAGGCTGGACAGGGGGTCGAGCGGATTGGAGACGTCACCCCCGTCTCCGCCAGTGTTTCCTCCGGTGGCGCTTTTGCCGTCACGCTCGCAGTACCGCTTGGCGGGCCCCACGATGAGGTTGCAGTTGTCCTTGGGCTCGGCCACAGCTCGGGCCGACAGCAGTACGACCGCGGACTGTACGGCGACAACGGTGCCGGTGAGCTTGAGGGCGAGGCGGCTACCGGGCATAGGTGAAGCCTCCGAACTCCTTGACGGCCTTGGCGATCTCGTCGGCCGTGGAGACCTTGTTGTCGCCGTTGACCGGCGACGGGCCGTCCTTCTGGGAGAAGGAGTCGACCTTCCAGTCGCCGTCGACCCAGCGCAGCTTGAGGGTCATGGTGAACCAGTCGTTGGTCACCGGGTTCGTGGAGGCCTCTCCGGCCATGCCGAAGGCGCCGGTGCACCAGACCTCGGCGGTCACCGTGCTGTCGGAGTATCCGGACGTCTTGGTGCCCACCGGGACGGTGCGCGACACGTATGTCTGGCCACGCGGGGCGTCGCCGTTCTCGTCGAGGCCGACCTTGTCCAGGAAGTCCTTCGAGTACGCCTGGTCGAACCGGGTCTCGAGAGCGCTGACCTTGTCGGCGACGAAGAGCCGCTTGACGATGCCCGGGCGCTCGTCCGGCCTCAGGATGTCGGCCGAGACCAGCCGCACCGCATAGTTCGCGGCAGCCGACTGCGCCCCCTGTTCATCGTGGCCGAAGCCGGAGGACACCGGTTTCGTCCCGGAGGGAGCCGTGGGGGCCGCCGCAGGCTTCGTGCCGGCGGAATCGGACCCGGACCCGCCGGAGGAACCGTCCCCGCCGCGATTCGCGAACGCGATCGCCGCGATCAGCAGCACCACCACGCCGACCACGGTCACCAGGGAGCGGGACGGCGAACGCCCTGGTCTGCGGGCGCCGGAACCCTCCGGGAGCCGCGTCCGGGTCTGGCCGGAACCCCCGTAGAGCTCGTCGTCCTGTGGACCCTCAGGACTCATCGCGCGCACGCCCCCTCAACCTTTCGCCGAACCACCGCATACGACGGTAGCCGTGCTGGTTTCCGCGCGGGCGCGGTGTGGTGACTCGACATCAGGGAGACGCAACCTCAGCGGGGAGCTAGACGGCCATGCCGTACACGATGGTGAACAGCGTGCCTAGTGAGCCGATGATGAACACCCCGGTCAGACCCGCGATGATGAGGCCCTTGCCTTGTTCGGCGCTGAAGGTGTCGCGCAGGGCCGTCGCCCCGATCCGTTGCTTGGCGGCGCCCCAGATCGCGATGCCGAGGCACAGCAGGATGGCGACCGCCATCACGACCTCGATCATCACGCGTGCCTCGTTGCCCAGGCTCCCGAACGGGCCCCAGTCCGGGGCGATCCCGCCGATGATGGTGGAGATATCGCCCTTTTCGGCTGCCAGCAGCATGTGTAACTCACCGCCCCATGTGGGTAGTTCTGTCGCCTCTGCCGCAGCGCAGAGGTCAGACCCATTCTTGCTCAGATCGGCCCCGATGCCTGCACACTTGGCGCCATTCCTTGGCCGATGTTCCTACGGTCCCATGCCTGAGGGACCGCCCCGGAGGGACGGTTCCGGATGCGAAGGAACGTACGGTTACTCTGTGTATCATGCCTGGTCACGCCGGGCAATGAAGGCTGGTCGTGGATAGTTCGGCGCAGTCGCCGACGGGGTGGCCCGCCCGCCCGTAAACTGAACGCTCGTGTGTCCGGCCGTGGGTCGTGCCCGGACTCCCCCGTGGCGAAGGGCGGTTGACGGTGCGTAAGGCGTGGATGCTCGCGGGCTCTGCGGTCGCCGGGGGGACGGGGTTCGTGGCGCTGCTCGTCTTCGGGACGTACATGGCGGCGGGGAGCCTGAGCAGCGGGGTCGGCAAGGGGGCCGTGGGGCTCGCGAAGGGGGCCGTGCCCGCCGCGTACCAGCCACTCGTGCAGAAGTGGGGGAACCTGTGCCCCGCCATCAACCCGGCGCTCCTCGCGGCGCAGCTGTACCAGGAGAGCGGGTTCAATCCGAAGGCGACGTCGCCGGCCAAGGCGTACGGCATCGCGCAGTTCATCAGCGGGACCTGGGCCGCGCACGGCGTGGACGGGGACGGTGACGGGGACAAGGACATCTGGGACCCGAACGACGCGATCCCGTCCGCCGCTTCGTACGACTGCAAGCTCGCCTCGTACGTGAAGGACGCGCCGGGCGACAAGACGAAGAACATGCTCGCCGCCTACAACGCGGGTTCCTACGCGGTCATCAAGTACGGCGGCGTCCCGCCGTACCGCGAGACGCAGAACTACGTGAAGGTCATCACGACGCTCGAGAAGTCCTTCGCGAAGCCCGTCGGGCGCGTGCAGCCCTCGCAGCAGGCGGCGGCCGCGATCTACTTCGCGCAGAAGAAGCTCGGCACCCCTTATCTGTGGGGCGGGAACGGCACGGCGGACCAAGATGGCCGATTTGATTGCTCGGGGCTGACCAAGGCCGCGTACGAGACGGTCGGCATCGAGCTGCCGCGCGTGGCCAACGACCAGTACAACGCGGGGCCGCATCCGAAGCGGGACGAGCTGCTTCCCGGGGACCTCGTCTTCTTCTCCAAGGACCTCAGCAACAGCCGGGCCATCCACCACGTGGGCCTTTACGTGGGCGGCGGGTACATGATCGACGCGCCGCGGACCGGTGCCGTCATCCGCTTCGACCCCATCGACACCGCCGAGTACTTCGGCGCGACCCGGGTCACGGAGGACGGTGCGAAGGCGCTGCCGAGCGGATCGCCGGAGGTCTGAGTCCGGCCGTCCGGATTGCCGGGTTGGCTGGAACTCTCTGTTATCCCATGGCCCTGAGCTGCGGGTTTGTGTCTCTCTTCGATAACGTCTGGGTGATCGTTCGGTGGATTGCGGAACGTAGAGGGTGGGACCGTGCGTTCCTCTACCTGAATCGAAAACAACCACGGGGGTGGCTGAAGACGAAGGGGCCGCTGAACTATGGCTGGACTCGTGGCACTCGAAGCGCCCGCGACATCCGGATCCAACCCCGACGTCACGCTGCTCTACGACATCAACGGCCTGGCCGACGACGCTCCGCGCTGGTTCGACCGGACCATGGAGTTCGTCGGGGAGTACGGGATCCTGCTCGCGCTCGTGCTCGTCGTGCTGTGGTGCTGGTGGGGTGCGCGCAAGCGCGGGTCGCTCGACGACGCGGCGTCCGCCGTGGCCGCCGTGGTGTGGGCGCCGCTCGCCGCCGGGGTCGCCGTCCTCGTGAACGTGCCGATCCGGTCCTTCGTCGAGCGGCCGCGGCCCTTCATGGACCACGACGGGCTCGAGGTCCTGGTCAAGGGGAAGACGGACTTCTCGTTCGTCAGCGATCACGCGACGCTCGCGATGGCCATCGGGGCGGGGCTCTTCATCGCCCACCGCAAGCTCGGGCTCGCCGCCATAGGGCTCGCCGTGCTCGAAGGGTTCTGCCGGGTCTTCATGGGCGTGCACTACCCGACGGACGTGGTCGGAGGGTTCGCGCTCGGCACGGCCGTCGCGCTGCTGCTGTCGCCGCTGGCCTCGGCGCTGCTGACTCCGCTGACGCGGGCCATCGGGCGGGCGAACGGGTGGGTGTCCCGGCTCGTGTGGGCGCCCGGCGCGGTGGCGTCCGCGGTCGAGTTCCCCGAGTCCAGCGACTCGCCCGAGCCGGCGGAGGAGCGGGATCTCGCGGCTTAGCGTTCCGTTGCGGCCGACCGTCCTCCGCTCACGGGGCTCCGCCCCGGACCCCGCGCCTCAATCGCCGGCGGGGCTTGATTCTGCCCACCCGCCGCAGGGACTTGCTTTTCAAGCCCCTGCAGGGGGCACCTCCCAGCGGTAGCTGGGGGAGATTGAGCAGCGGGGTCCGGGGCGGAGCCCCGTGGCGTAGGGGGAAGGTCCGTCTACAGGGACTGCGGGAAGGTGAAGAAGCCCGACGGGTCGTACGTGTGCTTCAGCTTGGTGAGGCGGGACGCCGCGTCGCCGTAGTACGCCCGCTTCCAGTTCTTCAGGGTCGGGTCCGCGTAGTTCTGGTAGGCCGCGCCGGAGGCATACGGTCGCATCGCCGCGTGCGCCGAGGACAGCCAACCGCGCGCCGCGCCGCCGGAGGTATTCGGCTGCCACGACACGATGTACTGCGCGAGCATCCGCGCGCGGCGGTGCACGAACGCCGTCGCCGTCGGGTCCACGCGGTTGATGGCGCCGCCGAGCGCCGTGAGCGCGACGGAGCCGACGCCCGACGTCACGTTCTCCAGCTGCTTCAGGAGCGTGCGCGCGCCCGCGTCCGAGAGGTTCCGGTCGAAGAAGTCGGAGGCCGCCGCGTACGTCTCGCGTTGCAGCGCGCCCGCCGAGGCGCGGCCGGGCGTCGCGCCGGGGAGGTGGCACTGGGCGTCCTCCGTGAGGGCGGAGCAGCCCGCGTACACCTCCATCGACTCCTCGTACGAGCGGCGCTTGAGGGAGACCGAGGTGGCCGGGCCCGGGCCGCCGGGGCCGTCGGCGAGCCGGTCGACCGCGTTCTGGAGTTCGCCGTACGTGCCGAGGGAGAACGCCGCGACCGAGACCGTCGGGTTGCCGCCGCGCGTGCCCGCGATGTGCAGCGAGGACCAGATCTCGTCGGCCTGGTCCGGGCCCCACTTCTGCCAGGCCTTGAGCACCGTCGCCGCCTTCGACCAGGGCCAGCTCATGTACGCGGAGACGCCCTGCGGCGCGGGGTGGGTCTTGAAGCGGAGCTCCGTCACCACGCCGAACTGGCCGTTGCCCGCGCCGCGCAGCGCCCAGAAGAGGTCCTTGTGGGAGGTCGCGTTCGCGGTCAGTTCCTTGCCGTCGGCCGTGATGACCGTGGCCTGCGTCAGGCTGTCGCAGGTGAGGCCGTAGGCCCGCGAGACGACGCCGTGGCCGCCGCCGAGCGTGAGGCCGGAGACGCCGACCGTGGGGCAGGAGCCCGCCGGTATCGTCGCGCCCTTGGCGGCCAGCGACCGGTAGACGTCGATGAGCTTCGCTCCCGCGCCGACGACCGCCTCGCCGGACGACGCGCGAACGGACTTCATCCGGGAGACGTCGAGTATCAGGTGGCCGTCGCCCGAGGACCAACCGCCGTAGGAATGGCCGCCGTTGCGTATGGAGAGCGGGACCTTGTGCGCGCGGGCGTACGCGAGGGTGGTGCGGATGTCGTCGGGCCCCGCGACGTACGCGACGGCGCGCGGCTTCAGCGCGTCGAAGCGGGTGTTGTAGAGCTGGCGGGCCGCCGCCCAGGCGGAGGCGCCGGGGCGGACGAGGGAGCCGTCGAGGTCCTTGGCGAGCCCGGCGAGGTTCGCCGCGGCCCGCACGGTGCTGGACGCGCTCGCGCTGGTGGAGCGGACGGGGGCGGAGGAGGCGGCGGACGAGGACGTGGAGGTCCCGCCCGTGGCGCCGGAGCCGGAGCAGGCGCTCAGCGCGCCGCCCGCCATGACTGCCGCGGCCGATGCCGATGCCGTGATGAACGTGCGGCGTTCCATGCGGTCGTCTCCTTCGGCCACCTGTTCGCTTCCCGGGATACGAGACGTCATCCGGGAGCCGTGGGTTCCGTCAGGCGGCCGGGCCCGCCGAGCCGAGATGGTCGTCCGCGTCCGAACGGGCCTTGCTCCGTGCTCTCCTGGCCGGCCCGCGCCAGCCGCAGGTGCAGCGGGCCAGACAGAAACGTCCCTGTTCCACGACGGTGGTCGTATGCGCGTGCTGCTGTTGTGCCACGCGGCCACGGTAGCGACTCCATGTAAACCCCCCGTTCGCGTGACGGTCGACCCTACTCGTCGTTAACCCCGACGACAGGGGCCGCACACGCACGGAGAGGCTTGGGGGCGGACCAGGGATGGTGGTGCAGCACGGGAGCGCGGCCGTTTCCGCGCGGGCGGCGGTGGCGGCCGTCGCGGTCGCGTCGGTGGTCGTGGGCGCCGGCGGGTGCGGTGGTGGCGCCGCGGGCGGGGAGCGGAACACGGACCCGACGCAGACGGTGCGCGGGGCCGCCGACCGGCTGGTCCGCGAGGGCAGTTCACAGGCGCGTACGTCGATGGAGATGGCCAGCGGCGGGACCCGCGTCACCATCCACGGCGAGGGCGTCTACGACTACCGCAAGGGCCTCGGCGAGCTGCGGGTGCGGCTGCCGCAGGACGCGTCGGGGGACGAGGAGCACCGGCCGATCACCGAACTGCTCGCGCCCGGCGCCCTCTACATGAAGAACAGGGGCGCCGGCGTCCCCGCCGACAAGTGGGTCCGCGTCGACGTCACGGCGTTGACGGACGGGAACCTGATCACGGGCGGCGCCACCGATCCGCTCGCGGCGGCCGAACTGCTGCGCGGTGCACGGAATGTGACGGAGTGGGGCGAATCCGAGATCTCGGGCGTGCGCACCCGGCACTACAAGGGGGACGTGGAGTTGCGCGTCGCCGCGAAGGCCGCGTCCGCGGCGCAGAAGAAGGCGCTCGCGGCGGCGGCGAAAGGGTTCCGCAAGGGGCGGGTGCCGTTCGACGTCTACGTGGACGACGAGGGACTGATCCGCAAGGTCGTGCACCGGTTCAGCTTCGCCAACGGGCAGCCGGACAAGGACGTGGCCGTGACGTCGACGACCCTGTACCGGGAGTTCGGGAAGCCGGTGAAGGTGCGGCTGCCGGCCAAGAAGGACATCTTCGCGGGGAAGGTCGCCGAGCCGGGGCCGTAGGGCCTGCCGCCCGTACCGCCACCCGCTCCCCGCCCGTTCGGCCGCCCGGTCCGTAGGCCTCTCGGGGGCCGGAAATGGTTCTTCCGTGCCATGCGCGGGGCGTGAGCCGGTCCCTACTCTAGGAAGTCGGCCATCGGCTGTACGTCACGCGGCAGGAAGAGGTGATGGACGTGGCTCCCGTGGGTGGTACGGCGGTTCAGGACCACGTCGCCCTCGCCGAGATCGAACTGTGCGGTGAGTTGATCATCGCGGCGTCCGCCGTCTCCGAGGGACGGCTGAGCGTGGACCGGATCGACGAGGTGCTGCGGGTCGCCGAGGCGGTGCCCGGCGGACCCGACGGCGATTGCTGGTACCGGGACCACGACCGGTCACCGGCATGACGAAGGCGGGGGCGCCGCTCGGGCGGTCGGCCCCCGCCTCGCACGACGTGGGTCTCAGGTGCGCAGCAGGCGCGCGATCGCCTTGGTGGCCTCTTCGACCTTCTCGTCGATCTCGTCCCCGCCCTTGAGCGCGGCGTCGGCGACGCAGTGCCGCAGGTGCTCCTCCAGAAGCTGGAGAGCGAAGGACTGCAACCCCTTCGTGGAGGCCGACACCTGCGTGAGTATGTCGATGCAGTAGACGTCCTCGTCCACCATCCGCTGCAGGCCGCGGATCTGGCCCTCGATCCGGCGCAGCCGCTTGAGGTGCTCTTCCTTCTGGTGGTGGTACCCGTGGATGCCGCGGTCGTGGTCGGTCACGATCTCGGCCTTGTCCGGCACAGCAGGCGTGTCCGTCTGTGTCGCGTCAGTCGTCATCGCGTCCGTCCTCCCGTGGTTTCTTATACCCCCTGTGGGTATATGGTACCGGATTTCCCTGGGGTCGTTCCGGTTCGTCCCGGCTCGACCGGGCCCAGTGCTGATCACTGTGCCCGATGGGCGACACTGGTGGAACGCCGGTTAGCCGTGGCCGGATGATGCGCCTAGCATCAGCCTGACCGAATCCAAAGCACCCCGAGGACCCCACGTGCGCTTTCGTCTGACCCCCAGGGAGACGAGCTTTTACGACATGTTCGCCGCGTCCGCGGACAACATCGTCACGGGCTCGAAGCTCCTGATGGAACTGCTCGGGGCGGATTCCTCCGCCCGGGCCGAGATCGCGGAGCGGATGCGGGCAGCCGAACACGCCGGTGACGACGCCACCCACGCGATCTTCCACCAGCTCAACTCCTCGTTCATCACGCCGTTCGACCGCGAGGACATCTACAACCTCGCGTCGTCCCTCGACGACATCATGGACTTCATGGAGGAGGCCGTCGACCTGGTCGTGCTTTACCAGGTCGAGGAGCTTCCCAAGGGTGTGGAGCAGCAGATCGAGGTCCTCAGCCGAGCCGCCGAGCTCACCGCCGAGGCCATGCCGAACCTGCGCACCATGGACAACCTCACCGAGTACTGGATCGAGGTCAACCGCCTGGAGAACCAGGCCGACCAGATCCACCGCAAGCTGCTCGCACAGCTCTTCAATGGCAAGTACGACGCCATGGAGGTCCTGAAGCTGAAGCAGATCGTCGATGTGCTGGAAGAGGCGGCCGACGCCTTCGAGCACGTGGCCAACACGGTGGAGACCATCGCCGTGAAGGAGTCCTGACCGGCTCATGGACACCTTCTCCCTGATCGTGACGATCGGCGTCGCGCTTGGATTCACGTATACGAACGGTTTCCACGACTCCGCCAACGCCATCGCCACTTCCGTCTCCACGCGCGCGCTGACGCCTCGCGCGGCGCTCGCCATGGCCGCGGTGATGAACCTCGCCGGTGCCTTCCTCGGCAGCGGCGTCGCCAAGACGGTGAGCGAGGGGATCATCGCGACCCCGGTGGGCGACAAGGGGATGGGAATCCTCTTCGCCGCTCTCGCGGGCGCGATCGTCTGGAACCTCATCACCTGGTACTTCGGGCTTCCCTCGTCCTCCTCGCACGCCCTGTTCGGTGGAATGGTGGGTGCCGCCCTCGCGGGCGGGACCACCGTCTACTGGTCCGGGGTGTGGGAGAAGATCGTCATCCCGATGTTCACCTCGCCCGTGATCGGGCTCGTCGTCGGCTACCTGGTGATGACCCTCATCATGTGGCTGTTCCGGCGGTCCAACCCGCACAAGGCCAAGCGCGGTTTCCGTATCGCGCAGACCGTCTCCGCCGCCGGCATGGCGCTCGGGCACGGTCTGCAGGACGCGCAGAAGACCATGGGCATCGTGGTGATGGCGCTCGTCATCGGCGGCCACGAGTCGTTCGAGGACCCGATTCCGGTCTGGGTCAAGATCGTGTGTGCCGTGATGCTGTCGGCCGGTACGTACGCCGGTGGCTGGCGCATCATGCGGACGCTCGGGCGCAAGATCATCGAGCTGGATCCGCCGCAGGGGTTCGCCGCTGAGACCACGGGGGCGTCGATCATGTTCGGTTCCGCGTTCCTGTTCCACGCGCCGATCTCCACGACGCACGTCATCACCTCGGCGATCATGGGTGTGGGTGCCACGAAGCGGGTCAACGCGGTTCGGTGGGGTGTCGCCAAGAACATCGTCGTGGGGTGGTTCATCACGATGCCGGCCGCGGCGATTGTCGCTGCCGCTGCGTACGGGGTGGTCTGGCTGGCGTTCGGGTAAGCGGTGGCCCGCGCCGGGGTTGCGGTCGCGGGGCGCTGCCCCGGGCCCCGCTGCTCAATCGCCGCAGGGGCTTGAATGTGAAAAGGCCCGCCCCTTTCGGGGCGGGCCTTTTCCTGTCCCCGTGGTGGCACCGCCATGCAGCACCACGGGGTGTCGGGGGAATCGGGTCTAGCCGAAGCGGCCCGAGATGTAGTCCTCCGTGGCCTGGACGGACGGGTTGGAGAAGATCCGCTCCGTCTCGTCGATCTCGACGAGCTTGCCGGGCTGGCCGACCGCCGAGAGGTTGAAGAACGCGGTGCGGTCCGAGACGCGGGCCGCCTGCTGCATGTTGTGCGTCACGATGACGATCGTGAAGCGCTCCTTCAGCTCCCCGATCAGGTCCTCGATCGCGAGGGTGGAGATCGGGTCGAGCGCCGAGCAGGGCTCGTCCATGAGGAGGACGTCCGGCTCGACCGCGATGGCGCGGGCGATGCACAGGCGCTGCTGCTGGCCGCCCGACAGACCCGAGCCGGGCTTGTTCAGGCGGTCCTTGGCCTCGTTCCAGAGGTTGGCGCCCTTCAGGGACTTCTCGACGACGTCCGAGAGCTCCGACTTCTTGTACTTGCCGTTGAGCTTCAGGCCCGCCGCCACGTTGTCGAAGATCGACATCGTGGGGAAGGGGTTGGGGCGCTGGAACACCATGCCGACCGTGCGGCGCACGGCCACCGGGTCGACGTGGGAGCCGTACAGGTCCTCGTCGTCCAGGAGCACCTTGCCCTCGACGCGGCCGCCGGGGGTGACCTCGTGCATCCGGTTGAGGGTGCGCAGGAACGTCGACTTGCCGCAGCCGGACGGGCCGATGAAGGCCGTCACCGAACGGGGCTCGACGGTCATCGAGATGTCTTCGATCGCCTTGTGGGCGCTGTAGTAGGCGGTGAGTCCGCTTACGTCGATTCGCTTGGCCATGAGAGTTACTTCGCTTCCGAATTACGTCGCTGAGTTGGGGTGGCCGCGTCAGCGACCGGCCTTCGGGGCCTTCCAGCGGGCTACGCCGCGAGCCGCGAGGTTGAGGATCATGATGAAGGCGATGAGCACCAGGGCCGCGGCCCAGGCGCGGTCGTACGCCGCCTGGCTGCCGCCGCTGCTCGCGTACTGCTGGTAGATGTACAGCGGCAGCGAGGCCTGCGGGCCTTCGAACGGGTTGCCGTTGATCAGCGGGTTGCCGAAGACCAGCAGCAGCACCGGGGCCGTCTCGCCGGCGATACGGGCGACGGCCAGCATCACACCGGTCGTGATGCCACCGATCGACGTCGGCAGGACGACCTTGAGGATCGTGCGCCACTTCGGGATGCCGAGGGCGAGGGAGGCCTCGCGCAGCTCGTTCGGGACGAGCTTGAGCATTTCCTCGGTGGAGCGGACCACGACCGGGATCATCAGGATGGACAGGGCCATCGAGCCGGCGAAGCCGGAGAAGCCGAAGCCGAGGATCAGGATCCAGAAGGACAGGATGAACAGACCGGCGACGATCGACGGGATGCCGGTCATGACGTCCACGAAGAACGTGACCGCCTTCGCTAGCTTCCCGCGGCCGTACTCGACCAGGTAGATCGCCGTGAGGATGCCGATCGGCACCGAGATCACGGTGGCGATGCCGACCTGTTCAAGAGTGCCGAGGATGGCGTGGTAGATGCCGCCGCCCGGCTGGTACGCGGTGATGAAGCCCATCGAGTGGCTCAGGAAGTACGGGTCGAGGACCTTGATGCCGCGCGCGATCGTCTCGTAGACGAGGGAGGCGAGGGGGACCACGGCGAGGATGAAGGCCACCCACACGACGCTGGTCGCGAGGCGGTCCTTGGCCTGCCGGCCGCCCTCGACCTTGGCGGCGAGACCGTACGAGACGATGACGAACAGGAGGGCCGCGAGCAGCCCCCACTGGACGCGGCTGGCGAGTCCGGCGCCGAGGCCGATGGCGCAGCCCGCGGCGATCGAGCCGATAGCGATCGCCCAGGGGGCCCAGCGGGGCAGGCGGGCGGCGCTCAGGGAGCTCGGCGGCTTCGGCGCGTCCGGCTTGTTGACGGGAACGGTTGCGTTGCTCATGCGTTGGCCCCCGAGTACTCCTTGCGGCGGGCGATGATCAGGCGGGCCGCGCCGTTGACCAACAGGGTGATGACGAAGAGGACCAGGCCCGAGGCGATCAGGGCGTCGCGGCCCTGGTCGTTGGCCTCGGAGAACTTCGCGGCGATGTTCTGCGCGAAGGTGCCGCCGCCCGGGTCGAGCAGGCTGGTGTGGATCAGGAAGTCGGGGGAGAGGACCGTGGCGACGGCCATGGTCTCGCCGAGCGCGCGGCCGAGTCCCAGCATCGACGCGGAGATCACACCGGAGCGGCCGAAGGGGATCACCGACATCCGGATGACCTCCCAGCGGGTCGCGCCGAGCGCGAGGGCTGCCTCCTGGTGCATCTGGGGCGCCTGCCGGAAGACCTCGCGGGAGACGTTGGTGATGATCGGCAGGATCATGATCGCCAGCAGGATGCCGACGGTGAGCAGGGTGCGCGGGGCGCCGCCCTGGTACTCGAAGATGCCGGTCCAGCCGAAGTAGTCGTCGAGCCAGTGGAAGAGGCCGGTCATGTGCGGCACGAGGAAGAGCGCGCCCCACAGGCCGTAGACGATGGACGGCACGGCCGCCAGCAGGTCGATGACGTAGGCGATGATGCCGCTCAGCTTCTTCGGCGCGTAGTGCGTCAGGAAGAGCGCGATGCCGACGGCGACGGGCACGGCGATCACCATGGCGATGATCGAGGTGACGACCGTGCCGAAGGCGAGGACGGCGATGCCGAAGACGGGCGGGCTCGCGGTCGCGTTCCACTCGAAGGTGGTGAGGAAGTTGCCCTCGTTCTTCGAGAGGACCAGCGAGGCGCGGTAGGTCAGGAAGACCGCGATGGCGGCCATGATCACCAGCAGCAGGATGCCCGAGCCGCGCGAGAGGCCGAGGAAGACCCGGTCTCCGGGGCGGGTGGCGCCGCGGGCGGCGCGCTTCTGCTGGGTGGGCGAGGGGCGATCGGCGGGCGCCGGTGGGGGCGCCGGTGATTGCGTGGTTATGTCCATGGGGTTCTCCGGTCTGCGAAGTCCCGGTCCTGCTCAACGGGTGTGCGGGACTTCTGGCGGCGGTGCACCGGACGGTGCGGGCCGCTCCGGTGGGAGCGGCCCGCACGCTGGGTCAGCTGATGCTCGCGACGGTCTCGCGGACCTTCTTGTTGATCTCGGTGGGGATCGGGGCGTAGCCCAGGTCCGAGAGGGCCGCCTGGCCGTCCTCGGACGCGGTGTAGTTCAGGAAGGACTTGGTGGCGGGCAGGGTCTCCGCCTTGTTGCCCTTGTCGCAGACGATCTCGTACGTGACCAGGGTGATCGGGTAGGCGCCGTCGGCCTTGGTCGCGTAGTTCAGGTCCAGGGCGAGGTCCTTGCCGGTGCCCACGACCTTGGCGTCGGCGATCGCCTTCGAGGCGTTCTCCGTTGTGGCCTTGACGGGCTGGTCGGCACCGGTGTCGATGTCGACGGTCTTCACGCCGTCCTTGGCGTAGGAGAGCTCGACGTACGTGATGGCGCCGTCGGTCTGCTTCACCTGCTGGGCGAGGCCGGAGGAGCCCTGCGCGGACTGGCCGCCCTTGGCCTGCCAGGCCTTGCCGCCCTCGTACTTCCAGTCGCTCGGGGCGGCGGCCTTCAGGTACTTGGTGAAGTTGTCCGTGGTGCCGGACTCGTCGGAGCGGTGGAACGCCTGGATCTTGGTGGACGGGAGCTTGGCGTCCGGGTTCAGCTTCTTGATCGCCGGGTCGTTCCACTTGGTGATCTTCGAGTCGAAGATCTGGGCCAGCGTCTTGGCGTCAAGCGTCAGGCTGTCGACGCCCTGGACGTTGAACGCGACGGCGATCGGGCCGCCGACCATCGGCAGGTCGATGCCCTGGCCGCCCTTGCAGACCTTCTTCGAGGCGGCGACCTCTTCGGGCTTGAGCGCCGAGTCGGAACCGGCGAAGGCGACCTGACCCTGGTTGAAGGCGGTCACACCGGCGCCGGAGCCGTCGGGCTTGTAGTTGAGCTGCACGTCGGAGCAGGCCTGGGAGTAGGCCTGGCGCCAGGCGTCTATGGCGTTGGCCTGGGCGGACGAGCCGATGCCGAGGAGCTGGCCCTTGGCGTCGTCGCACTTGATGTTGCCCGCCTTGGCCGAGGCGCTGTTGCCGCCGGAGCCGCCGCTGGTGTCGTCGGAGCCGCACGCCGTGAGGGCCAGGGCGCCGGAGACGGCGAGAGCGCCGAGGGAAAGGGCGCGGAGCCGGTTCTTGCGCTGAAGCTTCACCTTCGGATGTTCCTTCCAGGAGCCGCCGGCCTTCTCTGTTCTCTGTGGCGGCGTGCGATCTGCGGTTGGTTTCCAGTCGAGCGGCGGTTGGTTCCCGGAGGCCCGGGGCTCACCGCGTAAGGCTGAAATTAGGCAGATCAGGTGAAGCGGCCGATGGCCAAGAGTGAACGCCGGGTGAACCTAAGCAGGCGGTGCGGTTAGGTCACGGTACGGCTACGGAACGTGATCGTCAGGTCGTGTGGAGGGCGTCGAGCAGCGCGTCGACGAGGACCCGGTCCCTGGGCTGGGTGAGGCGGGCGCGGGCCTCGGGGGGTGTGAGCCAGACGATGCGGTCGACCTCGCGGTTCGGGTCGAACGTTCCGGAGGTCGCCTCTGCCGCCCAGTAACTCACCTGCTTGGGGCGGCCGTTCGCGAGATAGCGGACCGTGGGGAGCTCGGCGCCGAGCGCGCAGTCGTGGCCGGTTTCCTCGCGTACCTCGCGCAGGGCGCCGGCCGCGGCGTCCTCGCCGCGTTTGAGCTTGCCCTTCGGGTGCGACCAGTCGTCGTACTTGGGCCGGTGGACGAGGCAGATCTCCACGTCCTGGCCGATGGCGCGGGTTTCCGGGCGGCGCCACAGGACGCAGCCTGCCGCGAGGACCGTTCCGGGTTCTTCCTGGTGCACGGTCATGGAGTGCCCACCGCCTGTCGTTGCCATGCCTGTCCGAACGCGAGCCTGGCGGCCGCGACCTCGTGACGCTGATCGGCGTGGAGAACGCCGAGGGCGTACGCGGTCGTGGGCGCGATGCGTGGGGTGCGGGCCGCGTGGGCCGCCGCGGCGGCCGCCTCGGCGGCGTCCCTGTGGGCGTTCAGGGCGTCGGCCGCTTCGAGGAGTCGTACGTCGATGGGGGCGCCCGGGAGCACTTCGCGGGCGTAGCGGTGCAGGCGCAGCAGGAGGCGTACGTGGTGCCAGGAGGCGTCGGCGTCCGCGTTGTAGGGGTGGCTGGTGTGGTGGAGGGCGGTGGCGGCCTCGGCGAGGCGGGAGCCGGCCTCCGCGGCGAGCTTCTCCAGCTCGGCGTCGGCGGAGGTCAGGGGGACGTCGCTGGCGAGCACGGCGACGTTGTCCGCGACCGCGTGGAAGCGGGCGGAGCCGAGGGCCTGGAGGGCGGTGCTGTGGGCCCGCGTGCGGGCGAGGGTGAGCTGGCGGTCGAGCAGGGCGGATGCCTTGGCGGCGCCGAGGGTGAGGGTCTCCCGCTCCGGCGCCGGGGCGGGGGCCGACGTATCGGCGCGCGGCGCCGGGGGCCGCCGTGTCAGCGATGAGTGGGCAAAATTGAGCCCCTGCGGCGATTGAGCAGCGGGGTCCGGGGCGGAGCCCCGTGGCGTAGGAGCGGGTGGCGTCGACAGGGCATGGAGGGCCGAGGTCAACCGGTCCAGGCGGGACGCGTACGCGTGCTCGCGGGCCAACGTCCCCGACAACCACGCCAGTTCGGGCCGCAACGCATCCGACCACTCCGAGTCGAGCAGCGGCCGGAAGGTGTGCAACGTGCCGCTGATCCGACGCGCGGCCCGCCGCAGCGCACGCGCCGCCTCCGCCGTGTCGCCCGCCGCACCGCTCTCACGGTGCTGCCGCAGCGAGCGCAGGAACTCGGTGGCCTGGGAGCGGAGATAGCACCCCAGGACATCGACGTCGGTTCCGTTCCGCGGTTCGCTGGGCTCAAGGTGTCGCTGTGCCACGCCGGCGCCTCCGGGCGTCTATGAGCATCTCCTGTACGTTGCGCAGGGGCCGCCCGTCCGCGTCCTGCGCGTGCCGGGTCCAATTGCCGTCCGGGCCCAGGTGCCAGGAGGCAGTGGTGTCGGACATCCCCGTTTCGAGCAGTCGGTTGAGCGCCGCGCGATGGGCCGGGTCCTCCACGCGGACCAGCGCCTCGATGCGGCGGTCGAGATTGCGGTGCATCATGTCGGCGCTGCCGATCCAGACCTCGGGCTCGCCCGCGTTGCCGAAGGCGAACACCCGGGAGTGCTCGAGGAATCGGCCCAGCACCGACCTGACGCGGATGTTCTCGGACAGGCCCGCGACCCCGGGGCGCACGGCGCAGATGCCGCGCACCCAGATGTCGACCGGGACGCCCGCCTGCGAGGCCCGGTAGAGCGCGTCGATGACGGCCTCGTCGACCATCGAGTTGACCTTGACGCGGACGTACGCGGGGCGGCCCGCACGGTGGTGCTGGACCTCCTTCTCGATCCGTGTGATCAGGCCCGTACGAAGGGACTTGGGGGCGACGAGGAGGCGGCGGTAGGTCTCGCGCCGCGAGTAGCCGGACAGCCGGTTGAAGAGGTCGGAGAGGTCGGCCCCGACCTCCTGATTGGCCGTAAGGAGTCCCAGGTCCTCATACAGCCGTGCGGTCTTGGGGTGGTAGTTGCCCGTGCCGACGTGGCTGTACCTGACGAGCTGGTCGCCCTCCTGGCGTACGACGAGCGACAGCTTGCAGTGCGTTTTCAGGCCGACGAGGCCGTAGACGACATGGCAGCCGGACTCCTCCAGCTTGCGGGCCCACTTGATGTTGGCCTGCTCGTCGAAGCGGGCCTTGATCTCGACCAGGACCAGCACCTGCTTGCCCGCCTCGGCGGCCTCTATCAGCGCGTCCACGATCGGCGAGTCGCCCGAGGTCCGGTAGAGCGTCTGCTTGATGGCGAGCACGTCCGGGTCCGCGGCGGCCTGTTCGAGGAAGGCCTGAACGGAGGTGGAGAACGAGTCGTACGGGTGGTGGAGCAGCACGTCGTGGCTGCGCAGCGCGGCGAAGACGTCGGGGGCCGAGGCGGATTCCACCTCGGCGAGGTCGCGGTGGGTGCCGGCGACGAACTTGGGGTACTTCAGCTCGGGGCGGTCGATGCCTGCGATGGAGAAGAGGCCGGTGAGGTCCAGGGGGCCCGGCAGCGGGTACACCTCGGCCTCGCTGATCTTCAGCTCCTTCACGAGGAGGCTGAGTATGTCCGAGTCGATGGTCTCCTCGACCTCGAGGCGCACCGGCGGGCCGAAGCGGCGCCGCATCAGCTCCTTCTCCAGGGCCTGGAGGAGGTTCTCGGCGTCGTCCTCCTCCACTTCCAGGTCCTCGTTCCGGGTCAGCCGGAACATGTGGTGCTCCTCGACCTTCATGCCGGGGAACAGCTCGCCCAGGTGCCGGGGCGCGGCGATGACGTCCTCGATGGGGACGTAGCGCTGCGGCGAGGCCTCCAGGAAGCGGGAGAGCAGCGGCGGAACCTTTACCCGGGCGAAGTGGCGGTGGCCGGAGACGGGGTTCGAGACGACGACCGCGAGGTTCAGCGACAGCCCCGAGATGTACGGGAACGGGTGCGCGGGGTCGACGGCCAGCGGGGTGAGCACCGGGAAGATCTGCTGCATGAACAGCGTGTAGAGCCGGGCCTGCTCCTTGTCCGTGAGCTCGTTCCAGCGCACGACGTGGATGCCCTCGTCGGCGAGGGCCGGGGCGACCTCGTCCTGGTAGCAGGCGGCGTGCCGGGCCATGAGCTCGCGGGACCGGTTCCAGATCAGTTCGAGCACTTCGCGGGGCTGGAGGCCGGAGGCCGAACGGGTGGCGACGCCGGTCGCGATACGGCGCTTCAGGCCCGCCACCCGGACCATGAAGAACTCGTCCAGGTTCGAGGCGAAGATCGCCAGGAAGTTCGCGCGCTCGAGGAGGGGCGTGTTCGGGTCCTCGGCGAGTTCGAGGACGCGTTCGTTGAACGCGAGCCAGCTGCGCTCGCGGTCCAGGAAGCGGCCCTGCGGGAGCTCCGCGCCCTCCTGGTTCGCGTAGTCCTCCTCGTAGTCGTCCGGATCCGCGTCGATGTCGGCGACGATTCCGGCGAGCTTCGCGGCAGTCCGGTCGTAATCGCCGCCGGCCACGGGGTGCGGCCGGTGCGCGGCGAGTGAGCCCACGGACGGCTGGGGCTGCGTGGCCGAGGGGGCCGGAGCAGTGTCGGTCGTCTGGTCCTGTGCGGCGTTCGGCTGACTCATGGCCCCATTCTTCCGCGTGGACGCCGTCCGGGGCGCGCCGACGACGTCGGCGGGCGCGGGCGCGAGCGTGAGGCTGCCGCGACGGGCGGGCTCGGCGGGTTCGGGGGCGGGGGGCTGCATTCCGTGAGCGTCGCAAGTCCGTCTGAATCGACGGTTACGGAGACATGACGTACGGGCTATGGCCACGCGGCCCGCCGGGGGTTCACCGGGTGTCCGGGGTCGACGCGGTCGGCCTGGGGCGGGGGCCGGGGGCTTTGGCCGGGGTCGGGGTGGCGCGGTGCCGGGGGTGCGGCTTTGGCGGGGTGGGGGTCCCGGTCGTCGGTACGCGGGTCGGTCGGGCTGGCGCCCGGTCACCTCCCACCCACCCGCCCCCTCCGGGGGCGTCGGCCCGACCGGGGCCTGGGATTGGGGTGTCCGGGGCCGGGCTTTGGGCCGTGTCGGGGTGGTGCCCAGATCCCTCGGGGCGCGGCGCCGCCCCCATCGTGCTTGAGCCCGGGAGACCCCGGATTCCAGTCACCCTCGGACCGGGCCTTTGCGGCCCGGACGACGGCTGAGCCTTGCGGCTTGCGCCCCCGTTCGCCCTTGGGGCTCGTCCTCAAACGCCGGACGGGCTTGATTCGGGTCGACCTCCTCCCCACCGGCATGTGGACGTGCCGCCCCGCCCGGCACAGCTCCCGGAAGGCGCCAGGCTGTCCCTGGCGGTGCAGCGGTGCAGCGGTGCAGCGGTGCAGCGGCGATGAGGCGCAGCGGCGCGGTGCGTCGGTGCGGGGCGCGGCAGCGGGAAGGCACGGCCCCGGTCTGTCGCGGAGACGCGGCCGGTTTCCTGGGGCGTAGCCCCGGGTGCAGCCACGGTGCAGGCCACAAGGCCCGGTCCCGGGGCGTATCGGCCAGAGCCCCCGGAGGGGGCGGGCGGTGGGAGGTGACCGGAGCCGGGGCGGGCCGCCGGAGCCAGGGCGGGCGGCGCCGAGCCGGGACGGTGACCGGGACCGGGGCGGGGCCGGAGCAGACCGACGCCCGCTGGGCCCCGGCAGCAGCCCCGCCGGGCCCGGCCCCCACGGGGCCACCGGGCCCCCGCCGGAAACCCCTACCTCGCCCTGCGTCGCAGCAAATAGAAGGCCGTGGCCGTGGCCGTGGCCGTGAGGGCCAGGATCAGGCAGGTTTCCATGAGTTGGAGGGGCCAGAAGTGGGACGGCGGGTGGCCCTCCCGGTAGAAGCCCGTGATGTTGTGCGAGGTCAGGCAGGCCCGGTCGTCGACGCACATCGGGTCCGAGACCCGCGCCCCGGAGCCGGTCAGCGCGCCCTCGGAGGTCAAGGACCCCGCGAAGTAGGGGTAGCCCTCGCGCACGTCCCCGGTCACCGTGACCGTGGGCCACAGCCGGTCGCGGACCGCCTCGATCACGCTGGTCACCACACCCGTGGCGATCAGGGAGTAGGCCGCCGCCGGCAGCGTCCGCCGCGTCAGGAGCGCCACCACCGCGCCGATGGCCAGGCCGAGCAGCGGCAGGGCCACGGCCGTCGGGCCGAGCGCGTCGAAGGTCACCGTCAAGGAGTGCCAGCGGTTGTCCGTGAGCCCGGGGGCCGCCGAGGCGACGAGCCGCCGAAGCAGGACCAGGAGCGTCGTGCCGAGGACCAGGAAGGCCGCGGGCACGGCCAGCTTCATGGCGAGCCAGCGCGCCGGGGACACGGACTGCGTCCACGCCAACTCGGCCGTGCCCCTGCCCAGTTCGCGCCCGATGAGCAGGCCGCCGGCGAACACCGAGACCGCCACAGGGACCAGCGAGATCAGCATGTCGACCAGGGTGAGCACGTAGTGGTACGTGTCCGCCGTCGCGCCCTTCGCGGTGCAGCCGTTCGCCACCGCCGCGTCGCAGTGTCCCGTGATGTCGAGCCCGGCCGTGCCGGGGCCCCACAGCCACAGCAGCAGCACGCTCGTCACGGCGACGAAGGCGATCCACAGCCAGGCGGCGACGCGGTGCAGCCGCAGAACCGTCCGGGGCAGGCCCAGGGGGATCGTGGTGGCGGCGCTCATGCGGAGTTCTCCTTCGTGAGCGGGGCGACCGGCGGCTCCGGCTGGAACCGGCGCAGCACGAGGAACGCGGCGACGACGGCCAGCGCGGTGAGCCCCAGCAGGACGCCGGTCTCGGCGAGCTGGCGCGGCCAGAAGTCGGGGGACGGGAGGTAGTGGCGGGTGAAGCCGGTGATGTCGTGCTTGTCGAGGCACTGCTGCGTCATGCATCCGGGGTCGCGGATCTCCGCCCCCGTCGACGTGATCGCCTTGCTGTGCACGGGGATCTCCGGCTGCTGGTAACTGCCCTGGAACGGCCAGGAGTTGCCGCGGAACGCGCCCACCAGGTACGTCACGATCCCGGCGAGGGCGGCGGCAGGCAGCGTGCGGCGCAGCACCAGTGCGGCCAGTACCCCGATGGCCAGGCCGAACAGGGCGTTCGCCACCGTCGCGGGACCCACCGAGAAGTCGAAGTCGCGCGGTCCGATGCCGGCGACCAGCAGATGGTTCCGGCCGCCCCACACCAGGCGGTAGAGGATCACGACGAGCGTCGTGCCGACGGTGACGAGCAGCGCGGGCACGGCCACCTTCGCGGCCAGCCAGCGGACGGGGGTGACGGACTGGGTCCAGGCCAACTGGGCGGTGCCCTGCTCCAGTTCGCTGGCGATCAGCGGGCCCGCCGCGAAGACGGCGATGGCGCACGCGGCGATCCGGGTCAGCGTCAGCGGGTTGTAGAAGAGGGAGTCGAAGGCGCCGCCGACGAACGGCACGAACGCGCTGAGCCCCTGCCACGCGTTGTCCTGCGCCCCGCCGTAGCCCAGCTTGTCGAAGGCCGCCTGGGCGTCCGAGGAGCCGGGGCCCCACAGCCACAGGAGCAGGCCGAGGCTGACGGCCACGTAGCCGGTCCACACCCACATCGCGCCGCGGTGCAGTCGCAGGACCGTCCACACCAGGCCGTCGGGTCCCGCCTTCGTGCGGCGCACGGGGGAGGGCTTGTCGAGGGTCGGGGCGCTCATGCGGTCACCTCCTTACGGCGCGGGGCCGCCGTGGTGCCGGGCGTGAGCAGGGGCGGGGCCTCGGGGGAGCGGAGGTGGGCGAGGAGCAGCTCCTCCAGGGAGGGTTCCTGGACCTGCCAGCCCTCGCCGACCGGCCCGTCCCTGCGGATCAGGGCGGTGACGCCGCGGCCGGAGGCGCGGGACTCGACCACTGTGTGCGGTGCGAGGTCGCCGCGGCCCGTGACCAGGCTGTGCGCGCCGATCAGGTCGTCGATGCCGCCGCCGAGCCGGATCCGGCCGCCGCCGAGCAGCAGCAGGTGGTCGCAGGCGTCGGCCAGCTCGGTCACGATGTGCGAGGACATCAGGACGGTCGTGCCGTACTCGGCCGCGTCCGCCATCAGCGTGCCCATCATCTCGTGCCGCGCCAGCGGGTCGAGGTCGGCCATCGGCTCGTCGAGCAGCATCAGCTCGGGGCGCTTGCCGAGGGCGAGGGCGAGCGCGACGCGGGTGCGCTGGCCGCCGGAGAGCGAGCGGATCTTCGCCTTCGGGTCCAACTCGCCCTGCTCGACGATCTTCGACGCGTACGCGGCGTCCCAGCGCTCCGGGTTGAGCGCGGCGCCGACCCGGAGGGTGTCCGCGACGGACAGCTGGGGGTACAGGGGCTTGCTCTGGCCGAGGTGGGAGACCTTCGCGCGGTGTGCGCCGGGGGCGGCGCCGAGCACGGAGATGCTTCCCGAGGTGGGACGCGACAGGCCGGCCGCGATGGTCAGGAGCGTCGACTTGCCCGCTCCGTTGGGCCCGACGAGCGCGCTGATCCGGCCTGCGGGCAGTCGGAACGAGCAGTCGTCCAGGGCCGCCGCAGCGCGCCTTCCGTAGCGCTTGACGAGGCCGTTCGCCTCGATGGCCGTGGTCATGAAGTCCCCTTGGTCATGGTGCCGAAATGCGCCTCCAGGGCGCTGCCGAAAAGGGCCTCTACGTCCTCGCGGTCGAGGCCCGCCTCCTTCGCGCGGCCCGTCCACTCGTCGAGCTCCGCCCGCAGTGGTGAGTCGGCGGTGCCGGAGCCGAGCGTCGCGCGGACGAACGTGCCGAGCCCGCGCCGGGCCTCGACGAGTCCGGAGCGTTCCAGCTCGCGGTATGCCTTCAGCACGGTGTTCGGATTGATCGCCGTCGCTTCGACCACCTCGCGCGCCGTGGGCAGCTTGTCCCCGGGCTCGAGAAGTCCGAGCCGCAGCGCGTGCTCGGTCTGGTGGACGATCTGGAGGTAGGTGGCCACGCCGGTGTGGCGGTCGATGCGGAACTCGATGACCGGCTCCGGTGCAGGTCCTTGTGCCACGGCGTACCCCCTTTCACTAATCAAGTAGTGAAAGGGTGGTGCAAGAGAGGGGGCGGCGTCAAGCGGCGCCGCCCCCTCATGTCCGCCCAGGATCGTAAAACCCCAGGTCAGATGCCTATTTAAGCCGAGAAGGTCAGGACTCGGTCCGGTACATCAGGTCCGTCTCGTACGTAGTGAAACCCAGCCGCTCGTACACGCTCACCGCCGCCTTGTTGTCGGCGTCGACGTAGAGCATCGCGGTCGGCAGGCCGGCCGCCGCCAGGTGGCGCAGGCCCGTCGCCGTCAGCGCCTTGCCGAGGCCGCCGCCCTGTCCCGCCGGCGCCACCCCGACGACGTACACCTCGCCGAGCCGCTCCTGCGCGTGCACCTTCGTCCAGTGGAAGCCGACCAGTTCGTCGCCCCGGAAGGCCAGGAAGAAGCCCGCCGGGTCGAACCACGGCTCGGCCTTGCGGTCGTCCAGGTCGCGCTGGGTGAGGGAGCCCTGTTCGGGGTGGTGGGTGAAGGCCGCCGCGTTCACCGCGAGCCACGCCGCGTCGTCCTGACCGGGCACGAACGTACGGATCCGGACGCCCTGCGGCAGCACGGGCTCCGCGAGGTCGAGGTTCTCCAACGGCCGCCGCATCTGGCGCAGTTCACGGAACAGCGTCAGGCCGAGCACCTGCGCGAGATGCCGCGCCGCGCTGTGCCCGCCGTGCGCCCACACCCGCAGCCGCTTCCCGGAGGCGGCGAGCAGCGCGGTGCCCAGTGCCCGGCCGTGCCCGTGCCCGCGGTGCGCGGGATGCACGACCAGTTCGGCGGCCGGGGCCTCGACGGGGTCGGTGTCCTCCAGCTGCGCGTAACCGGCCAGTTCGTCGCCGATGCTGAGCAGCAGGTGCCGGACGCCCTCCCGCTCGCCTCCCCGCAGTTGCAGGCGGCCCTGCTCGGACACGGCCTGCTGGCCGTCGGTGCGGGCGGCCTCCGCCAGCAGGTCGAGCACGGTGGTGGCCTGCTCGGCGGAGAGGGTGGTCAGGGTGTCGATGCGGCGTTGCGGGAGGGCGCGTTCCGTGGTCATGGCTACGAGGGTACGGCTGGGCTCCGCCCGGGGCGGGTGGCTGTTGCGCGGTGCCGGGGTTGACGTCGCGGGGCTCTGCCCCGGACCCGGCGCCTCAATCGCCGGCGGGGCTTGATTTGCCCGCCCGACCGGACCCCGCGCCTCAATCGCCAACCCTCTGTCGCGCTACGCGCGTTGACCTTAGGCTGCCTCCACATCAACGGTCGTCGCACCGCACCCCGAGGGGGACCACATGTACGTACGGACCGAGAGACGTCGGCGTCGGTTGCGGGGGGCGCTCGCCGCCGCTGCCACGCTTGTCACCGCGGGAGCGCTGGTGGCCGCGCTGCCCGCCGGGGCGGCGCCGCGGAAGGATGCCGGGGGCGGGCGCTACCAGGATGTGCAGCTGCTGTCCTTCAACGACTTCCACGGGAACCTGGAGCCGCCGGCCGGGTCCTCGGGGCAGGTCACCGAGAATCAGGCCGACGGCACCACGAAGAAGATCGACGCGGGCGGGGTCGAGTACCTGGCGAGCTCCCTGCGCACGGCCCGCAAGGGGCACCCGTACAGCGTCACGGCCGCCGCGGGCGACCTGATCGGCGCGAGCCCGCTGCTGTCCGGGCTGTTCCACGACGAGCCGACCGTCGAGGCGATGAACGGGCTCGACCTGGACGTGACGTCCGTCGGCAACCATGAATTCGACGAGGGAGCAGGGGAGTTGGCGCGGCTGCAGAACGGCGGCTGTCACCCCGAGGACGGCTGTTACGAGAAGGGCCGCACCTTCGAAGGCGCCGACTACCCGTACCTCGCCGCGAACGTCACCGACGAGAAGACCGGGAAGCCCGCCCTCGCCCCGTACTGGGTGTGGAAGCACAAGGGTGTGAAGGTCGGCTTCATCGGCGTCACCCTCGAAGGGACCCCGGACATCGTGTCCGCCGAGGGCGTCAAGGGGCTGAAGTTCCACGACGAGATCGAGACCGTCGACAAGTACGCGAAGATCCTCGACAAGCAGGGCGTGAAGTCGATCGTCGCGCTGATCCACGAGGGCGGCGTCCCGGCCTCCGGCTCGTACAACTACGACTGCGATTCGCCGAGCGCGGGCGGCGGCGTCTCCGGCCCCATCGTCGACATCGCCAAGGGCATCACGCCGAAGGTCGACGCCCTGGTCACCGGGCACACCCACAACGCGTACGCGTGCACGATCCCGGACCCGTCCGGCAAGCCGCGGATGGTCACGTCCGCGTCCTCGTACGGGAAGCTCTACACGGACACGACGCTGACGTACGACCGCGCCACCAAGGACATCGTGCGGACGGCGGTGAAGTCGCCCAACGCCAAGAACCCCGTCTCCAAGAATCACGTCGTCACGCGCACGCAGCCGAAGGCCGCCGACATGACCGCGTTGATCGGGCGGTGGAACAAGCTGGCCGCACCGATCGCCAGTCAGCCCGTCGGGTACATCTCCGCCGATCTGCCGGGCCGGGGCGCCACCTCGCCGGAGTCGCCGCTCGGCGACCTGATCGCGGACGCGCAGCTCGCGCACGCCAAGTCGCTCGACCCGAAGGCGAGCGTGGCCCTGATGAACCCGGGCGGCGTCCGCTCCGACCTGGTGTTCAAGGCGAGCGGGAGCGAGGGTGACGGCGTGGTGACGTACGGGGAGGCCTTCGCCGTGCAGCCGTTCAGCAACACCGTCAATCTGGTCGACCTGACCGGCGAGCAACTCGTCACCGCGCTGAAGCAGCAGGTCAGCGGATCGAACGCGGCTTCGCCGAAGATTCTTCAGCCCTCGGCCGGACTCATGTACACGCTCGACATGACCAGGTCGGGCGCCGACCGTGTCGTCACCGACTCGATCAGGCTGAACGGGTCCGCCATCGACCCGGCCGCCACCTACCGCGTCGCGATGAACTCCTTCCTCGCGGGCGGCGGCGACGGCTTCGCGGCGCTCGGGGCGGGCAGGAACCCGCTGGTCGGAAGCGATGACCTGAAGGCCCTCAACGACTACCTGACGGCCAACTCCTCGGCGGCGGACCCGATCGAGCCGCCGAAGGCGGACCGGATCACCGTGATGCAGCCGACAAACAACTGAAACACCGCTGACGTTGAGGTGACCTACGGTTGAAGCGTAGGTCACCTCTCTGTATGTGAAGGATGTTTGTGTAAAGGGTGGGGGTCTGTGATGGAATCAGCCGATGCGTACCCCCCACCGCATATCCAACGACCGTAATCCGTACGACGAGTTGGCCACCCTCGCCGACGACCCGCCGACCGAGTTTCCCTACCGGGAGCCTTACGGCGCCGATGAGGACCACTCGTGGGAACCGCCCGACCACGGTCGCCGCAGCAGGCGCCGGCGCCGTGGCCGCTTCGCCGGACTGTCCGTCCTGATGAAGACGGTCGTCGCGGTCGTCGTCCTCTGCGCGTTCCTGACCCTCGCCGACCGGTGGGCGGTGCTCTACGCGGAGAACAAGGCCGCCGAGCAGATCAAGAAGCAGCTGAAGCTGGCGGCGGCCCCCGAGGTGGAGATCGGCGGCTTCCCGTTCCTCACCCAGCTCGCCGACCGCCGCGTCCACGAGCTGAAGGTGACCGTCCCCGACGTCGCCGCGGACCGCGTCACCCTCGCCAAGGTCTCCGCGACCGCGCACAACGTACGCATCAAGGGCTCGGGTCTCACCGACATCAGCGGCGCCTACGCCGACACGATGAACGGGCAGGTACTGGTCAGCTTCGCCGACCTCAACCGCGAACTGGGATCCTCCCAGGTCACGTTCACCGGGCACGGCAAGAACAAGGTGCTCGCCCGCGGCACCCTGCCCGTCGCCGGGCACGAGGTGAAGGTGCAGGCGGACGCCGACATCCAGCGGCTCGGCGCGTCCGGTATCTCCACCGACATCGACAACATGCGCCTCGGCATCGGCGACCTCGCCACCTACCGGCCCGGCACCCGCGCCTCCGAGGGCCTGCACCTGACGCGCGCCTCCGTGGACCGGCTCACCCAGCAGGTCGACAAGGCGCGGCAGCTGCTTGCCGTCCCGGCGGTGGTGCAGCGGCTCGGGCTGCCGGACAGCGTGGTGCGAGGGGCGCTGACCAGCGACGCCAAGCTGCGCGAGCTCACGGGATCGCCGCGTTTCGTGAAGCAGCTGATGAGTACGAACCTGATCGACATCGCCCTCGCGCATCCCGCGGTCCTGAAGCGGATCGGCCTCGACCCGGCGCTGCTCGACGGCCTCACCCGCCTCACCCGCCCCGAACTCGCCGACCGCCTCTCCCTCGCCTTCCGGCTGCCGCAGCTGCCGGGCGACCGGGGATATGTGCGGCTGCGCGACGTGACCGTGGAGAAGGAGGGCATCCGCGTCGACCTGGCGGGCGGCGGGCTGTCCGTGGGGAGCTGACCGCGGTCACGGGATCCCTGTAGGGGGCTGACCGCGGTTACGGGATCTCCGGCGGCGGCGTCGGCGCGCCCGGCAGGACCAGCGTGGCGATGGTGCCGCCGCCGTCCGCCGCCGAGAGCGCGATCCGCCCTCCGCTGGCCTCGACCGTGCGCGCCACGATCGACAGGCCGAGCCCCGAACCCGGCAGGGCGCGTGCGGTCGGCGAGCGCCAGAACCGGTCGAAGACGTACGGGAGTTCGTCGTCCGGGATGCCGGGCCCGTGGTCCCGGACGGTGAGCGTGCCGCGCATCAGCCGGACCTCCACGTGACCCTTCTCCGGGCTGAACTTCACGGCGTTGTCCAGCAGGTTCACGACCGCCCGCTCAAGGGCCGCGGGCTCGGCGCGCACGTACCAGGGGGCCAGCTCGGAGTCGAAGGTCAGCTCGGGGCCGCGCAGCCGGGCGCGCTCGATGGCGCTGCGCACGGTGTCGTGCAGCGAGACCACCTTCAACGGTCCCTCCGCCCCGGTCAGTCCCGTACGCGACAGTTCCTGGAGGTCGCCGATGAGCGCGGCCAGCTCCGTCATCTGCGCCTTCACCGAGGCCATCAGCGCCTTGCGGTCCTCCGCGGGGATGGAGCGGCCGGTCTCCTCGATCCGGGTGAGCAGTTCGATGTTGGTACGCATCGAGGTCAGCGGCGTCCGCAGCTCATGGCCCGCGTCGGCGATGAGCTGCTGCTGGAGCTCCCGGGACGAGGCGAGGGAGGCGGTCATCGAGTTGAAGGACTCCGAAAGGCGTGCGATCTCGTCGTCGCCCTCGACCGGGATGCGGACCGTGAGGTCCTCGGTTCTGGCCACGTGTTCGACGGTCTCGGTGAGCCGGTCGACGGGGCGCAGGCCGGTGCGGGCGATCCACAGACCGGCGGCCGTCGAGCCGAGCACGCCGACGCCACCGACGAGGAGGAGCAGCCAGGCGAGCGTGGTCAGCGGTTTGGTGATCTCGTCGAGGGGCGTGGCGACGGAGGCGGCGACGCCGGGGAGCCGGGTGTCGTCCTGGACGATCGGGACGGTGAGGACCCGCATCGCCTGGCCCTTCACGTCGTCCGTGGTGTGCACCGAACTGTCCGAGGGGCCCGCGGCGACCCTCCGGTCGGAGGGCTGAACGGGGATCCGGGGGTCGCCCTGCGAGGTGCAGGCCCTGCCGTCGGACTGGATGATCTGGATCGTCGGGCCCGGGAAGTTGTGCTGTGCCGCGGAGTTGCCGGACTGGCAGCCGGCGAGGACGTAGTCCATCTGTTCGCGCTTGATGGAGTGCGCCTGCTGCACCAGATCGTTGTCCAGCTGCGCGTACAGCTGCTTCTCCGTGACGAACCAGCAGGTCACCGCGACCGCGGCAACCGCGGCCGCCACCGCCACCGCCACCAGCAACGCGATCCGCGACCTCAGCGGCAGCGACCGCACCCTCCGGGTGGCCTTGTTCACTCCGCCGCCCCGCCGGACCGCAGCACGTATCCCACGCCCCGCACGGTGTGCACGAGGCGCGGCTCGCCGCCCGCCTCGGTCTTGCGCCGCAGGTACATCACGTAGACGTCCAGGGAGTTGGACGACGGCTCGAAGTCGAAGCCCCAGACCGCCTTGAGGATCTGCTCGCGGGTGAGGACCTGGCGCGGGTGGGCGAGGAACATCTCCAGGAGCGTGTACTCGGTGCGGGTCAGCTCGACCGCGCGTCCGCCGCGGGTGACCTCGCGGGTCGTCAGGTCCATGCGCAGGTCGGCGAAGGAGAGGGCGTCGGAGTCGGTGTCGACGTCGTCGCCGGCGGCCGCGTACGAGCTGCGGCGCAGCAGCGCTCGGACCCGCGCGAACAGTTCGTCGAGCTCGAACGGCTTGACCAGGTAGTCGTCCGCGCCCGCGTCGAGGCCGGTGACGCGGTCGCCGACGGTGTCGCGGGCCGTGAGCATGAGGATCGGGGTGGTGGAGCCGGTGGCGCGCATCCGGCGGGCCGCGGTCAGGCCGTCCATGCGGGGCATCTGGATGTCGAGGACGACCAGGTCGGGGCGGTACGCGGCGACCTTCTCCAGGGCGTCGGCACCGTCGACCGCGACCTCGGTGGCGTAGCCCTCGAAGGCGAGCGAACGCTGGAGCGCCTCCAGTACCGCGGGCTCGTCGTCGACGATGAGGATGCGCTGCGGTTCGCCTTCGGCGGGGCTCATGCTCGGCGTTTCCTGTCTGTGAGTACGGGTGGGTGGACGGCCTCCCTCAGCCTTGCACGCCCACCCGGCGTGTGCGTGCCGCGCCTGCGCGGCATCGTCGAGTCAGCTGTCCGCGCCGCCCGCGCGCAGCGTGTCCAGGTCGGACTTCACCGTGTTGATCGGGATCGCGAAGCCGAGGCCCACGCTGCCGTTGCTGGAGGACCCGCCCGATGACGAGTCGGAGGCGGACGAGTACATCGCCGAGTTGATGCCGATGATGTTGCCGTTCATGTCGATGAGGGCGCCGCCGGAGTTGCCGGGGTTGAGGGACGCGTCGGTCTGGATCGCCTTGTACGTCGTCTTGGACGAGCCGGTGTTCCCGTTGAACTCCTGGCCGCCGAACTCGAACGGCCACTCGCCGCTGCCGCCGCCCTGCTGTTGCTGCTGGCCCTCGTCGGTGGAGACGGTGACGTCGCGTTGCAGCGCGGAGACGATGCCGCTGGTCACGGTGCCGGTCAGGCCCTCGGGGGAGCCGATCGCGACGACGTCGTCGCCGACCTTGACCCCGGAGGAGTCGCCGAGCGTCGCGGCCTTGAGGCCGGAGGCGTTCTTCAGCTTGATGAGCGCGAGGTCCTTCTTCGCGTCGGTGCCGACGACGTCCGCCGTGTACGTCTTGCCGTCGCTCGTCGAGACCTTGACGGAGGAGGCGCCGGACACGACGTGGTTGTTGGTGACGATCTCGCCGTCACTCGTGATGATCACGCCGGAGCCGGTCGAGGAACCGGAACCGAGCTCCGCGTTGACCTCGACTATCGACGGGCTGACCGCCTCCGCGACCCCGGACACGGTGCCCTTCTTGCTGGTGGGCACCACCGTGGTGCTGGTGGAGGACGCGGCCGTGGCGGAGGAGCCGGTGAGCTCCTGGATGCCGTACGCGGTGCCGCCGCCGACGGCCGCCGCCGCGATCGCCACCGCCGTGATCAGCCCGGCCGGACCACGCAGCCGCTTCTTCCTCGGGCCGCCGTGCTGCGGGTGCTCGGCCCCCGGCTGCTCGGGCCGCGGCTGTTCGGGCCGCGACTGTTCGTGCGTCTGCTCGTGCGTCGTCCCGGAGAGCACCACGCCCGGCAGGTACGGGGGCTGCGGAGGATAGGGCTGGGAGTCGTCGCCGCTTCGGCGGTAGGTCTCGGTCATGGCAACCAGCTTGTGGCGCGTACATGAGAGCAGGCTGAGGCTGTCCTGAGAGTCCCGGCAGAACCCTGTTTGCCCGAAGTAAAGACGGAGCGGTTACGCGCAGCCGCAGGACTGCCGGACCACCAGCCGCGAGGGGAACAGCTTCAGCCGCTCGCGCCGCGAACCGGCCACCCGCAGCGAGTCGTCGAGGACGAGGTCCACGGCGGCCCGCGCCATCGCCGGACGGTCCGAGGCGACCGTGGTCAGCGGCGGATCGGTGAGCCCCGCCTCCTTCACGTCGTCGAACCCGGCCACCGCCAGCTCGCCCGGCACGTCGATGCGCAGCTCGCGCGCGGCCCGCAGCACACCGATGCCCTGGTCGTCCGTGGAGCAGAAGATCGCGGGCGGCCGGTCGGGCCCGGCCAGCAGGCCGAGGGCCACCTTGTAGGCGTCGTACCGGTTGTACGGGGCCTCGAAGAGCCGGCCGTCGATGGACCGCCCCGCCTCCTTCATGGCGCGGCGCCAGCCCTCGACGTGGTCGGAGACCGGGTCGCCGACGGACGGAGTGTCCGCGGTGCCGCCGAGGCAGGCGACGTACTCGTGCCCGTGCTCCAGGAGGTGCCGGGTGGCGAGCTGGGCGCCGCCGACGTCGTCGGTGACGACCGCGACGTCGTCGATGGCCTCGGGCCGCTCGTGCAGCAGGACGACGCGGGCGTCCCAGGCCTCGATCTCGTTCGCCGCGAGGTCGTTGAAACCGTGGCTGACGAGGATCAGGCCGGAGACCCGCATGCCGAGGAAGGCGCGGACGTAGTGGACCTCACGGTCCGGCACGTAGTCCGAGTTGCCGACCAGGACCATTTTCCCGCGCTCGGACGCCGCCTGTTCGACGGCGTGCGTCATCTCCGCGAAGAACGGCTGGCGCGCGTCCGGCACGATCATGCCTATGAGGTCGGTCCGCCGCGAGGCCATGGCCTGGGCGACCCGGTCGGGCCGGTACCCCAGCTCCTTGATCGCGGCGAGCACCCGCTCGCGCGTGGCCGGGGCGACCGGCCGGGGTCCGTTGTTGATCACGTAGGACACGACCGCGGTCGAAGTACCCGCCAGTCGCGCCACATCGTCCCGAGTCACCTTGGCCACGCGCGGAGTCTACGCGGATGGACCACCCTCTGGGCAGGGCGTGAGCCGCACCGCTACCGGCGTACGGGGGCCGGGCGGCCCACTCCGTCCACGGCGGACGGGAGCTTGTCCGTGTTTCCCGCGTTATCCGCCTTGTTCGCGGCCGCGGCCCGCTGCTCGGCCTCCTGCTCCGCCCGCTTCTCGGCCCGCGCCTCGGCGTTCTTCTCCGCCTTCTTCTCCGGCTTCTCCGGGGTGACGAAGCGGTAGCCCACGTTGCGCACGGTGCCGATCAGCGACTCGTGCTCGGGCCCGAGCTTGGCGCGCAGACGCCGTACGTGCACGTCCACGGTCCGGGTGCCGCCGAAGTAGTCGTAGCCCCAGACCTCCTGGAGCAGCTGGGCGCGCGTGAACACGCGGCCGGGGTGCTGCGCCAGGTACTTCAGGAGCTCGAACTCCTTGAAGGTCAGGTCGAGGACCCGGCCCTTGAGCTTCGCGCTGTACGTCGCCTCGTCCACCGACAGATCGCCGTTGCGGATCTCCATCGGGGAGTCGTCGGTGACGATCTGCTGCCGGCCCATGGCGAGCCGGAGCCGGGCCTCGACCTCGGCGGGGCCCGCCGTGTCGAGGAGTACGTCGTCGATGCCCCAGTCGGCGGTGACGGCGGCGAGGCCGCCCTCGGTCACGACGAGCACCAGCGGACAGCCGGGCCCCGTCGAGCGGAGCAGCTGACAGAGGCTGCGGACCTGCGGGAGGTCGCGGCGGCCGTCGATGAGGATGACATCGGCGCCGGGGGTGTCGACGAGTGCGGGGCCCTCCGCGGGCGCCACTCGCACGTTGTGCAGGAGCAGGCCGAGAGCGGGAAGCACCTCCGTCGACGGCTGGAGGGCATTGGTGAGGAGCAGCAGAGAGCTCATCGGTCCCCACCTGCCCTGGGGGTCGTCATACGTTCGTGCACGGTTCGCTCGCCCATAACGTCTGGTTCCTCCTCGGTCCCTGCGAGGACGTTTGCGGCACTGCTTCGTACGTGGCCGGGATCCCGCGCCCGGGGGTCCCGACCTGGTGTTCTGTGCTTATTTCCAGCGCGTCGTATACAACGCCCCAGAAAGCACAAAAGGACCCGGGGGCTGCATTGCCCGAGTCCTCTTCCCAGCAGAATAGCCCACATGAGTTGGGGTCCGGCAGGTGACGAGCGTGGATCTTCTGTGTGGCCGATCACCGAACGGAGACGGCGCGTGATGCTCCGGACACGCGACGGAGTCGCCATCGAGGCCGAGTACGAGCCCGGTCCGGGCGGCCCCGACACCCCCGCGATCGTTCTCGCGCACGGCTTCACCGGCGATCTGGAGCGGCCCCACGTGCGCCGCGCGGCGGCGGTGTTCGCCCAGCGTGCGGCCGTGGTCACGTTCTCGTTCCGCGGGCACGGGCGCTCCGGCGGGCGGTCCACGGTCGGCGACAAGGAAGTGCTCGATCTCGCGGCGGCGGTCGAATGGGCGCGCTCGCTCGGCCACGCGCGCGTGGCGACGGTCGGCTTCTCCATGGGCGGCTCGGTGGTGCTGCGGCAGGCCGCGCTGCACAGGGGGCGCACGGAAGCGCGCGTTGACGCGGTCGTCGCGGTGAGCGCTCCCGCCCGCTGGTTCTACCGCGGCACGGCCCCGATGCGGCGGGTGCACTGGGCGGTGACCCGGCCCGCGGGGCGCCTCGTCAGCCGCTTCGGGCTGCGCACCCGGATCCACCCCTACGACTGGGACCCGGTCCCGCTCTCCCCGGTCGAGTCGGTCCCGCTGCTCGCGCCGACCCCGCTGCTCGTGGTGCACGGCGACAGCGACCCGTACTTTCCCGTCGACCACCCCCGGATGCTGCTCGGGGCGGCGGCCGACGGCGGCGCGGAGCTGTGGCTCGAACCGGGGATGGGCCACGCCGAGCACGCGGCGAGCGACGAGCTGATCGAACGGATCGGGGCGTGGGTCGCGGCGACGGTTGCCGCACAATAGGACGCCGCACACACAGCGGGACCGAGAGAGGAGTCGGGAATGGCGCAGGGCACGATCCGCTTCTGGGCCGCGGCCAAGGCTGCCGCCGGCGTCGCGGAGGAGCCGTACGAGGCGGAGACGCTGGCCGCGGCACTGGAAGCGGTGCGCACGCGGCACCCCGGCGATCTCGTCCGGGTGCTCCAGCGCTCCTCGTTCCTGGTCGACGGGGATCCGGTCGGGACCCGCGGTCATGAGACGGTACGGCTTGCCGAGGGCGGCACGGTCGAGGTGCTCCCGCCGTTCGCAGGAGGATGACACCCCGATGAGCAACAACCAGCAGTACCCGTATCAGCACGACGCGCAGTACGACCCGTACGCGCAGTCGGCTCCGCCGGTGCCGCCGCAGCAGTGGTCGTACGAGGATGTGCCCTCGGCGTCGGAGGGGTGGACCTCTCGGGGCTCCGCCCCGGACCCCGCTGGCTCTCGTCCAACTGCGGGGCTTGATGTGCCCACCCGTGCTCAAGCGCCCCAGGGGCAGGAAATGCCCTCCCGTTCCCAGCGGCGGTCTCCGATCATCGAGCCGGGGTTCCAGCCCGCCGTGCTGACCGCCGTGCTTGCTCTGCTGCTCGCGGGTGGCGCAGCCATCGGCTCGTACGCCCTGCTCGTGCCGCTCGTGCTGCTGCAAGCGGTCACGGCCGCCGGCTGGTTCCGGCTCAACGGGATGTGGCCCGCCCGCCAGGGCATCGCGCTCGCCTTCATGGGCGGCGTCGTCGCGGACATCGCGCTGCTCGTGGCGGGCCGCGACAACGGTCCCGCCGCGATCCTCGGCACGCTCGGCCTCTGGGTGCTGCTCACCCTCGTCCTCCAGCTGCGCTCGCACGCGGACCCGGACGAGCGGATGTACGGCCTGATGGCGACGGTCGCCTCCGCGGCGCTCGCGATCGTGGCGGCCGGTCACCTGGCGGCCGAGCCCGACGCGGTGACGGTCGGCGGGGTGGCCGTGGCGGTCGCGGTCCTGGCCCGTGCGCTGCCGCTGCCGACGGTCGCGTCCGTGATCGTGGCGCTGCTCGCGGCCACCGGTGCGGGGATCGCCGCCGGCGGGGTCGTCGACCTGGGGTCGGGCGGTGCGTTCCTCGGGCTCGGTGCGGGTGCCTGCGCCGTCATCGGCCACCGGGTCGCGTCGTACGACTTCCCGTCCCGGTTCGTGCACATGACGGCGGGCGTGGCGCTTCCGCTGGCCGCGGCGGCTCCGGCGGTGTGGCTGCTGGGCCGCGCCCTCGGGTAGGCCCCTTGGCGGGGCTGGATCTGCCGACGTTCGCGTACCCTCCCCGCCATGCGCGCACTGCGAATACTGCTCATATTTGTTGTCGTGGTCGGTGGCCTCTTCGTGGCCGCCGACCGGGTCGCGGTCCACTTCGCCGAGAGCAAGGCCGCCGACAAGATCCGCACGAGCGAGGGGCTCGGGCAGACCCCCGACGTGTCGATCAACGGCTTCCCGTTCCTGACCCAGGTCGCGGGCGGCACCCTGGACGACGTCGAGCTCGGCATCCAGGACTTCGAGGCGAAGAGCGGCAAGAGCGACGGCGCCGCCATCCGCATCGCCGACCTCAAGGCCGAGATGCACGGCGTGAAGTTCGACAGCAGCTACAGCTCCGCCACCGCCGACTCGGCCACCGGCACCGCCCGGATCGACTACGCCGAGCTCCTCAAGGCCGTGAAGAAGGAGGGCCCGGCCCATGTCGCCCCCGGCGTCACCGCGTGGATCGACGGGCTCGCGTACGGCGGCGACCACAAGGTCAAGGTCACGGTCGCGGTCAAGACCCCGCTCGGCACGGTGCGGCCCACGGTGCGCAGCACCGTCGACGTCAGCGGCGGCCAGGTCTCCGCGCACGCCGACAGCCTCCCGGACATCGGCGCGCTCAACCCGGCTGAGGGCCCGCTCCGGGACGTCATCGACTTCAAGCAGGCGCTCGACGACCTTCCGGCGGGCATCAAGCTCGACCGGGTGCAGGCCGTCGATCAGGGCATCGAGATCACGGTGAAGGGTTCGGACCTCGACCTCGTCGGGTAGGTCCGGAACGGGCCGGTGACACCGCCGGTCCGAACTGCGAGACGACGGCGTCCGCAGAGCAGATGCCGAGGGCCGCCCGGCGGTGCGGCGGCCGGGCCGGTGCCGCCCGGGGGCGCGATCGTTCCCACATTCCGGACGATCTCGTCTCACGATCCGACACGTCGGTGACACGGCCGCCGGTCCGTCCTTACGATCGGGTGCATGAAGCGACAGGCGGATCTCACGAAGCGGCGGGCAGTAGACCTGTGCCGCGTCGCCGCCATGCTCTGTCGCGCCGTCTGAGCGGGACGGATCAACTCCCGCTTTCTCCGGACCCCTTGAGGCCTACGACTCGGGGTCCCCGTGCAGCCACGCACACCCCTTTCGCATACCCCCGCAACTGCCCCGGAGGAATCAGCATGAGCCGCAGCGACGTCCTGGTAGACGCCGACTGGGTCGAGGCCAACCTCGACAACGACAACGTGGCGATCGTCGAGGTCGACGAGGACACGTCCGCGTACGACAAGAACCACATCAAGAACGCGATCCGGATCGACTGGACCAAGGACCTCCAGGACCCGGTCCGCCGTGACTTCATCGACCAGGCCGGCTTCGAGGAGCTGCTGTCGAAGAAGGGCATCGGCAACGACACGACCGTCGTCCTCTACGGCGGCAACAACAACTGGTTCGCCTCCTACGCGTACTGGTACTTCAAGCTCTACGGCCACCAGGACGTCAAGCTCCTCGACGGCGGACGCAAGAAGTGGGAGCTCGACTCCCGCGACCTGGTCGACGGCGCGCAGGTCCCGAACCGCCCGGCCACGCAGTACAAGGCCAAGCCGCAGGACACGTCGATCCGCGCCTTCCGCGACGACGTCGTGAACGCGATCGGCAACCAGAACCTCGTCGACGTGCGCTCGCCCGACGAGTTCTCCGGCAAGCTGCTCGCCCCGGCCCACCTCCCGCAGGAGCAGTCGCAGCGTCCGGGCCACGTCCCGTCCGCGCGCAACATCCCGTGGTCGAAGAACGCCAACGACGACGGCACGTTCAAGTCGGACGACGAGCTCAAGGCGCTCTACGCCGACGAGCAGGTCGACCTGGCGAAGGACTCCATCGCCTACTGCCGCATCGGTGAGCGCTCCGCGCTCACCTGGTTCGTGCTGCACGAGCTGCTCGGCCAGGAGAACGTCAAGAACTACGACGGCTCGTGGACCGAGTACGGCTCCCTCGTCGGCGTGCCGATCGAGCTCGGCGCCAACAAGTAACCCAGCGACCTTTCACTTCCTAGGAGAGCAACATGTGCGGAGCGAAGGCCGGCGGCCCCGACGCCTCGACGATCAAGCCCGGTGAGACCACCATCCAGGGCCAGGTGACCCGCGACGGCGAGCCGGTGACGGGCTACGTCCGGCTCCTGGACTCGACCGGCGAGTTCACCGCCGAGGTCCCCACCTCGGCCACGGGCCAGTTCCGCTTCTACGCGGCCGAGGGCACGTGGACGCTGCGCGCCCTGGTCCCCGGCGGCCAGGCCGACCGTACGGTCGTCGCCCAGACCGGCGGGCTCGCCGAGGTCGCGATCGCCGTCTGAGCGGTCGTACGCAACGGCTGAAGGGCCGCATCCCGCCCGGGTTGGACGCCACTGGTGGGGGTGCGGTCCTTCGGCATGCGCGCGGCCGGGCACGGGCCGTCCCCGCGGGCTTAGGCTGAAGGTATGTACGCGCGGCGAAAGCACGTCTACTTCGCCATGATGGGCGTCTGCATCGGCCTGTTCGTACTGGCCTGGGGCGTCGTGCGGCTCTGGTCCGTGCCGGCCGCCGTCGCCATGTGCGTCGTCGCCATGGTGATCCCGCCCGTGGCCGCCATCGTCGCCAACCGGCGAGGGCCCGACGACCGCTGGTGGGACGACCCCTCCGGCGATCCGAAGTCCGACGAGTGGTGGGACGAACTGGACGGCAAGAAGCGCCGCCCTTGACGTCCACGGTGACACCCGCTGTGACCGACCTCGCCGAGAGCGCCCGTGCCCGGACGACTACAGTGGGGTCCGGCTCTGTTATCCGCATACGTTCCGCTCACCGAGGAGCAATCCCGTGCTTGAGGCCTTCTTCTCCACCCTTCTCGTCCTGGTCTGCGTCGGCGTCGTCGCCTTCGCGGGTCTGACCGTGAAGAAGCTGTACCAGGGCCAGCGCTGACCCCCCACTGAGAGACGTCTGAACCGCTCATGATCCAGATCCCGTCCGACCTGAACCCCAAGCTCGTCCCCCTTGCCTTTCTGCTGGGCACCTGGGAGGGCGCGGGCGTCCACGACTTCCCAGGCTCCGAGAAGTGCAACTTCGGCCAGGAGGTCTCCTTCACCCACGACGGCCGGGACTTCCTCGAGTACCAGTCGCACACCTGGGTGCTCGACGAGAAGGGCGAGAAGGTCCGCCCCCTGGAATCGGAGTCCGGCTTCTGGCGGATCGACGACGACCGCAAGGTCGAGGTCGTCATGGTCCGCGACGACGGTGTCGTCGAGGTCTGGTACGGCGAGCTCGCCGACCAGAAGCCGCAGATCGACATCGCCACGGACGCGGTGGCCCGCACGGCGGCCTCCGGCCCGTACAGCGGCGGCAAGCGCCTCTACGGCTACGTGAAGAGCGACCTGATGTGGGTCGGCGAGAAGCAGACCCCCGAGGTCCCGCTGCGCCCCTACATGTCGGCCCAGCTCAAGAAGGTCGTCTCCCCGGAGGAGGTCGCCGACATGGCGCGCAACCTGCCGGACATGCCGGACGACGGCATCGCGTTCTTCAAGTAGGCCGGAACCGCTTCCTCGAAGTGGTTCTAGACTCGTCGGTGTGGTGAGCACCGACTGGAAGAGCGATCTGAGGCAGCGCGGCTACCGGCTGACGCCGCAGCGCCAGCTTGTCCTGGAAGCTGTCGACACCCTGGAGCACGCGACCCCCGACGACATCTTGTGCGAAGTGCGCAAGACGGCGTCGGGGGTCAACATTTCCACCGTCTACCGGACCCTTGAGCTCCTGGAGGAGCTCGGGCTCGTCTCGCACGCCCATCTCGGGCACGGCGCGCCCACGTACCACCTCGCCGACCGGCACCATCACATCCACATGGTGTGCCGCGACTGTACGAACGTGATCGAGGCGGATGTGGACGTCGCGGCGGAGTTCACCGCCAAGCTGCGCGAGGAGTTCGGTTTCGACACCGACCTCAAGCACTTCGCGATCTTCGGACGCTGTGGGAACTGCGCCGGAGACAAGGGGCGAACGCAGGAATAAGCGAGTCCGCCCACTCGTCGTAGTGTGTGTGACCATGCAGCGAGATTCAACGAACAGCCCTCTGCTGACCCTGCCCGGCGCGGTCCCCGGCGAGGGCGTGGACGAAGGCGTCGCCGCGCACTACGGCGACCTGTTCCGCGAGCAGCGCTCCCTCGCCGACGGGACGGGCGTCGTCGACCTCTCGCACCGTGGCGTGATCACGGTCACCGGTGCCGACCGGCTGAGCTGGCTGCACCTGCTGCTCACCCAGCACATGGAGCAGCTGGAGCCGGACCGGGCCACCGAGGCGCTGATCCTCTCCGCCAACGGGCACATCGAGCACGCCCTGTACCTCGTCGACGACGGCACGACGACGTGGGCGCACGTCGAGCCGGGCACGCAGGAGGCCCTCCTCGCGTACCTGGAGTCGATGAAGTTCTTCTACCGGGTCGAGACCGCCGACCGGACGGACGAGTTCGCCGTCGTGCATCTGCCGGCCGGTTCGATCGCGCCGGTGCCGGACGGGGTGGCCGTCCGCGAGACGCCGCACGGCCGCGATCTGTTCCTGCCGCGCGCCGACCTGGAGTCGTACGTGGAGGCGCACGGTCCGGCGGTCGGCCTGCTCGCCTACGAGGCGCTGCGCGTCGAGCAGCACCGGCCGCGCTTCGGCTTCGAGACGGACCACCGCACCATCCCGCACGAGCTGGGCTGGATCGGCACCGCCGTGCATCTGCAGAAGGGCTGCTACCGGGGGCAGGAGACCGTCGCCCGCGTGCAGAACCTGGGCAAGCCGCCGCGGCGCCTCGTCTTCCTGCACCTGGACGGCAGCGAGGTGCACCTGCCGCCGCACGGCGCCGAGGTACGGCTCGCCGCCGACGGGCCCGAGGGCCGGAAGATCGGCTTCGTGACGACGTCCGTGCGCCACCACGAGCTCGGCCCGATCGCGCTCGCCGTCATCAAGCGGAACGTGCCGGCCGACGCGGAACTCCTCGCGGAGGCCACGGCGGCGGCGCAGGAAGTCGTCGTCGAGCCGTAGCCGCTCCGTACGTACGGGCGGGGCTACATCTCCAGCAGCACCGTGAACGGGCCGTCGTTCGTCAGGGACACCCGCATCTTCGCCCCGAACCGGCCCGTCGCCACGGTCGCGCCCAGCGCCCGCAACTGCGCCACGACCTCGTCGACCAGCGGTTCGGCGACGGGGCCCGGCGCGGCGGCGTTCCAGGTGGGGCGGCGGCCCTTGCGGGCGTCCCCGTAGAGGGTGAACTGGCTGATCACGAGGAGCGGCGCGTCGATGTCGCTGCACGACTTCTCGTCGGCCAGCATCCGCACCGACCAGAGCTTGCGGGCCAGTTGGGCGGCCTTCTCCTCGGTGTCCTCGTGCGTGACCCCGACGAGGACGCACAGGCCCTCGCCCTTGATCTCGCCGACCGTCTCGTCGTCCACGACGACGCTCGCGCCGTCCACCCTCTGCACCACTGCTCGCATACGTTCATCATGCCGTGCGCGGATTTTCTTGCCCCACAAGGGGTTTGAGGATGCTCCCCAACCCCCCATCCGGGGCGGATCTGGGGCACTCGGGCCCGAAGCGGCCACTGGGAGTGGCACCATGCTGACACGCGGTGCGTCGGTGGCGTGCGGCGCGGTCCGGTCGAGGGGACGGTAAGCAGACCATGGATACCCATGCCATGAGCCACACAACGAGTACGGGGCTGCCCGGGCAGCCCGTATCGCTGACGCACGGGGAACGGATGGCCCCGCTGACCCGCCCGCCGGCCCAGCGGACCGACAGCCCCGAGCTGCCGGCCGTGCCCGCCCAGGATCTGTCGGTCCTGCGCCTGCCGGAGCTGCGCACGCTGCGCCGCGACTCACAGCAGAACGAGGCGGACCTGAGCTACGTACGACGCCTGCTCCAGGGCCGGATCGACATCCTGCGGGCCGAGTTGGACCGGCGGAAGGACCCCGAGGGGCCGGTCGTGGACCGGCTCTCGGAGATCCTGCGGGACCAGCCGACCCGGCAGCGCTCCTCCGCCCGGCACGTCACGCTCGGCACCCCGCACAGCGAGGAGTCCCGGCGCCTCGCCCAGGAGATGCTCGCCGAGGTCGAACTCTCCGACCTGGCGGCCCGCACGGACGCCGAACTCCACACGGCGATGGGCCGCCTGGTCCGCTACGAGCAGCAGGTCTCGCGCCGCCGCCACCAGCTCCAGGGCACGGCGGACGACTGCAGCGCCGAAATCGCCCGCCGCTACCGCGCGGGCGAGGCCCAGGTGGCGGACCTGCTGGGGCCGTCGGGGGCGGGGGAGCTGTAGCCCATCAAGCCTCGCCGGCGATGGAGGCGCGGGGTCCGGGGCGGAGCCCCGCGGCGTAGGAAGAATTGGGGCGACACGGTCACCCGGCCTGCATAGCGTGGACGCATGAGTAGCCGTGCCGCCACCCCCGACGACCACGAAGCGATAGACGTACGGGCCGTGACCGAGGACGAGTTGCCCGACTGGTCCCGCGCCCTCAACACCGGTTTCCTCCGCCCCCCGACCGCCTCCCCGCAGACGGTCGCCAAACGCCGCGCCCACTTCGACCTCACCCGCACCCGCGCCGCCTTCACCCCCGCCGGAGCCCCCGGCCCCCGGCAGGTCGCCACATTCCGCTCCTTCGCACAGGAGCTCACCGTCCCGGGCGGCGCCACCGTCCCCACGGACGCGGTCACCAACGTCACCGTCAGCCCCACCCACCGCCGCCGCGGGCTGCTCAGCCGCATGATGGCCGCCGACCTCGCCGAGGCGAAGGAGCGCGGCGACGTCGCGGCGACCCTGATCGCGGCGGAGTACCCGATCTACGGCCGGTTCGGCTTCGGCCCCGCGGCGACCGGCGCCGTATGGGAGGTCGACGTACCGCGGGCCGGCCTCGACCCGCGCTGGTCGGGCCCGGACGGCGGCCGCGTGGACCTGGCCGACCCGGAGGAGATCCGCAAGGTCGGCCCGGAGCTGCACGAGCGGCTGCGTACCCGCGTCGCGGGCGTGGTGTCGCGGGACGAGCTGTGGTGGCAGTACAACACCGGCCTGTGGCCGACCCCGGAGGACCCCTGGACGGAGCCGTTCCACGCGGTGTACCGCAATGCCCGCGGCGAGGTGGAGGGCCTGGTCGCGTACCAGGCGGACGACCGCTGGGGCGATGCCAAGCAGCCGCAGAACACGGCGCAGGTGCGCCAGCTGATCGCCGTCACCCCGGCCGCCGAGCGCGCCCTGTGGACGTACGTCTGCTCGGTGGACTGGATCACCACGGTGCGGTCCGGCCTTCGTGCCCCCGACGACCTGCTCCCGCACCTCCTGCCCGACCCGCGCGCCGCCCGCATCGTGACGCAGGCCGACTTCCTGTGGGTGCGGATCCTGGATGTCGTACGGGCTCTGGAGGCGCGCTCGTACGAGACGAGCGGGGAGTTCGCGTTCGAGGTGCTGGACCCGGCGGGGCTGGCGGGCGGCCGGTTCACGCTGACGGCGGCGCCCGGCGGGGCGGTGTGTTCGCCGGGCGCCGCCTCCCCGCAACTCACGGTCGACGTACGTGAGTTGGGGGCGCTGTGGCTGGGCGACGAGTCCGCGGCGCGGCTCGCGGCCCTGGGGCGGCTCGTGGAGCACGAGGCGGGCGCCGCCGCCGCGTTCGGCGCTCTGCTGCGTACGGCGCGGCGGCCGTGGTGCCCCGACGTGTTCTGACCCCACGGCCCCGCGCGCGTACGGGCGTACTGACCGACCGGGCTCCCGGCTCCCCTCCGGAAGGGAGCCCGGTCAGCCGCTCTGGGCGAGCAGCATGACGAGGACGACGGCCCCGATGCCGCTGATCACGGTGTTCTTGGCCTTGAGGCCGACGGAGAGAACGATGAAGGCGATGATGCCCATCGGCCCGTACTTCCACTGGATGAGCTGCTCGAACCCGATGGCGAGTGCGGCGACGACGATGGCGAAGAGCGGCATTGTCCTACCTCCTTCAGGACCAGTGGTCCTCGTGGTCACCAACTTCAGGTCCCCCGACCATGTCCGGGAAGTTGGTCACCAACTCAAAGGTACTTATCTCCGTTGAAGGGCGGCTCATAACCACCTTCACCTCAACTCCCCAAAGATGGCGGGAAGTTGTAGGGTTTGGTTGTGAGTGGGGAGCATGCTGCCGTCAACGGACGGCCCAGGTCACAGCGGGAACGACCCACGTACCGCGAAGTGGCCGACGCGCTGCGCGACCGGATCACGTCCGGCCGCCTGAGTCCCGGCCAACGGATGCCTACACAGGCACAGTTGGCGGGCGAGTTCGGTGTGGAGCGCTCCGCCGTACGCCAGGCGCTGCGCATTCTGCAGACCGAGCATCTGTTGGTGAACGCCTCGAAGGGCAGCCCGGCCACCGTCGCGCGGCATCCGCGGCCCGCGGTGCTCGGCCCCGAGGCGCCGCCGCAGCCGACCATGGTGGCGCTCGCCCCGCGCATCGCGGAGGCCTTCGAGCAGGCCGACGTGGAGATCGACGCGCTGTGCCTGACGGCGGTCTCGCTGACGCTCGCGATGGGCGAGCCGCTGCGCCTCATCCACGAGGGCCGTACGAAACCGGCCAGAGTGCGCGTACGGGTGCTGCTGCCCAGCCGGGACATCGACCTCGCGTTTCCCACGCCCGCGCCACCGCCGGCCGCCGCGCCCGTGTCGCGGGCGGCGGAGGCCTCGCGGGTGGAGGCGGCGATGGGCGGCCGACTGCGGCGCGACTGGCTGGCGCAGCGCAACGCGCAGGGGCAGGTGCTGCGCCACAACCTGCTGGCCCTGCGGGGCACGCACAGCATGGACGTCACGGTGGAGTTCCGCGCGCTGCCGTTCACGCCCCCGGTCAAGCTCTACCTGCTCAACGGCAACGAGGCGCTGTTCGCGTACTACACGCTGTCCAGACGGGGCGAGCAGATCGACCACGAGCGGGTGGACGTGTACGACGCCGAGGGCGTGCAGCAGATGCTCTTCGCGTTCGAGCAGGGGGCGGGACTGCGGGACACGACGTTTGTGGAGCAGTCCCACCTGTGGTTCAACGGCCTGTGGAACACGATCAGCCAGGACCTGACGCTCAGCTCGTAAGGATGGACGTGCCCGGTCGATGCGTCGCGGGCCCGGTCGATGCGTCGCGCGCCCGGTCAGTGCAGCGCGGGCCCGGCCACCGTGAGCGCGAGCAGGACGCCGCCCATGGAAGAGCAGGTGGCGTTCCTGGCCTTGGTGCCGATGGCGAGCAGCAGCAGTCCCGCGAACCCTGCCGGACCGTAGTGCCACTGCGCGAGCTGCTCGAAGGTGATCACGACCACCGCGGCGAGGAGGCTCAGTACGGACATGGTGGTTCCTCCTGCTTCGGGGTTGCTGCGCTGATGGGCTGGGCCTTACCTGGTCTCCTTCGTTGCCACCATTGGCCACCTTCGTCCAAGTTGGCGACCAACTGCACTGGAGTTGTCCCCACTTGGTCGTGGTATATAAACAGGAGGGCGACAACTCTCGCCAAATCAAGGCGAGTTGTGCCGCTTGGCAGGGGCTCAGGGATCCAGGGGAGCAGGGCGTGGCGGACATGGCAGACGCGACACTGAACGGCAGGAGAAGGCTCACGGCCCAGGAGATCGCCGACCGGCTGCGCGAGCGCATCAGGGAGGGCGCGCTGCGGCCGGGCGACCAACTGCCCACGCAGGCCACGCTCGCCGACGAGTTCGGCGTCGAGCGCGGCACGGTCCGTCAGGCACTCCAGCTCCTGGAGACGGACGGGCTGCTGAGCAAGCGCAGCAAGGGCAGCCCGCCGCGCATCGCCCCGGGGACCGCCGCCCGCGACGAGCCGCAGCCCTCCATGGTCGCCCTCGCCCCCCGCCTGGTCGAGGCCTTCCACGCCCCCCACGTGCGGATCGACGCGGTCTGCATGACCTCGGAGACCCTGATGCTGGCCCTCGGCGAGCCACTGCGCCACATCCACGAGGGCCGCATCCGCCCCGAGTCCCTCGACGTACGCATCCTGCTGCCCAGCCGCGACATCGACCTCGCCTTCCCGGTGCCGGTCCCGGACGACAGCGACGCCGTCGACCACGAGGAGTCGGTCGCGGTGCACAACCGCTGGCTCGCCACGCGCAACGCGCAGGGCCAGGTGCTGCGCCACAACCTGCGCTCCCTGCGCTCCTCGCACGACATCGACGTGCGGGTGACCTTCCGGGCCCTCCCGTTCACCCCGCCGGTCAAGCTCTATCTGCTGAACCAGTCCGAGGCGCTCCTGTCGTACTACATGGTCACGCGGCGCGAGGAGGAGATCGACAACGACACCAAGCTGGAGATGTTCTCGGCCACCGGGACGCAGGCCCTGCTCTTCTCCTTCGAGGAGCGGGCGGGCCACCGGGACCGGACCTTCGTGGAGGAGTCGCAGAAGTGGTTCGACGCCCTATGGGAAACCATCACCTCCGACCTGACACTCTCCTAGTGACTTCAGAGACGACGAAGCAGACTGTTCCGGTGGCAGAAGAGACCGAGTCAGACCGGGAAACGACCGAACAGGGCGACGCGCGCGAGCCGGGAACCGTCGACGTGCGGGAGTCGGGCACCCTCGCCGAGCTGATCGCGGGCGCCCGCCATGTGCTCTTCGACTTCGACGGGCCGATCTGCCGGCTGTTCGCGGGCCGCCCGGCGTCGGGGATCGCGCGGCAACAGGTGGAGTGGCTGGACGCGCAGGGCCTCGGCGACGTACTGACGGACGAGGAACGCGCCGACGTGGACCCGCACGCGGCCCTGCGCCGCCTCGGCCGGGCGCGGCCGGACAGCGATCTGGTCCTGGAGATGGAGAGCCGGCTGACCGAACAGGAACTGCGCGCCGTCGCCTCGGCCTGGCCCACGCAGCACGCGGACCCGCTGATCCGCACCTGGACGGCGGTCGGCGCGCGCCTCGCCATCACCACCAACAACTCGGCCGAGGCGGCCCGCCGCTACATCGCGAACCGCGGCCTGTCCGGCTGCTTCGAACCGCACATCTACGGCCGCACCCGGGACCTCGCCCTCCTCAAACCGGACCCGTACTGCCTCAACCGCGCCATGTCGGCGATGGGGGCGGCGCCCGGGACCACGCTGATGATCGGCGACGCGGCGACGGACCTGGTGGCGGCGCGGGAGGCGGGCGTCGCGTTCCTGGGCTACGCGCGTCATGCCCGCAAGGAGCGGATCCTGCGGGAGGCGGGGGCGCGGCAGGTGACGGCGACCCTGGAACCGATCATCGACATCCTGCGCGACCGCGACTGACCTGCGATTCCCTCATCCCCTCCTTCATCCCTTCCCGCATATCGGGTGGAGTTGGCAGCCAACTGCCGTAGAGTTGTACGGACTTGGTCGGGGGGCGAGGGGAGATCGTCGTGGCGAACGTCAATACGGACAACGCCCCCAGACCCACCGCCGAAGGCATCGCCGAAACCCTGCGGAAGCGGATCGTCGGCGGGGACCTCAGGCCCGGCGAGCGCCTCCCGACGCAGGCCGCGCTCGCCCGGGAATTCGGAGTGGAGCGGGGCACGGTCCGCAACGCACTCCAACTCCTGCGCGTGGACGGCCTGCTGACCAACCTGGGCAAGGGCAGCCCGCCCACGGTGTCGCGCCCTCAGCAGCAGCCGTCCCTCGGCGCCCAGACGGCCAGAAGCATCCTCGGCCCCCGCCTGGTGGCGGCGTTCGAGGCGCCGCACGTCTACGTCGACGTGGCGAGCCTGACCGGAGAGACACTGGTGACGGCCCTCGGGGAGCCGCTGCGGAAGGTGTACGAGGGGGTGCTGCGGCCGGAGTCGGTGCGGGTGCGGATGGTGGTGCCGAGGCCGGGCGGTCCGGTCGACTACCCGGCCCCCGCCGCCGGTTGGGGATCCGACGAGAAGCTCGACCGGGCGGTCAGGCAGCGCGGACTGGTCCAGTGGGCCTCGCAGCGCATGGTGCTGGACAACGCCTTCAAGGGCCTGCGGGACCACGGCATCGACGCGAGCTTCGAGTTCCGCTTCGTCTCCGGAGTGCCGACCCGGAAGGTGTACCTCCTGAACCGGCAGGAAGTGCTGGTGGGCCACTACGTTCCGGACCGGTTCGAGCGGGAGATCGACGACTACGAGGGCGCGGACACGGTGGAACTCGTGGACGTACAGGGCTTTGAGACCGAGATGTTCCCCTTCGAACGCTCCAACGGCCAGGACCAGGAGGCCTTCGTGGACGGGGAACAGGCGATGTTCGACGGGTTGTGGGAGCACGTGGCGCGGCGCGGTCAGGCCTGAGCCAGGGCCAGGAACACGAGCGCGGCCCCGGTCAGCGCCCAGGCGGTCGACCTCCGCTCGGCCGACAGGAGCAGGGTGAGGGCGGCGAGGGCCAAAAGTCCGAGGCCCCCGTACTCGGACTGGATGAACAGCTCCAGACCGTAGCCGAGCACGGTCGCCAGCAACTGCGGTATCGGATTCACGGGTCCCCACCCTTCAACTGTCGGGCCAAACAGTCCAATTGGGCTGCTGGACTTGGATTGGTCTTCCCCGGCCCGACAGATCGTTAATCAGCACCCCGGATAGGTAGGGAAGTTGACTGATTTCGGTGTGCCGTTGGGCTGACGGAGGTACGTTCCCCCTGTGACGAGCAGCCAGAGCGGGGCCACGGGCGGCAAGGCGGTCTTCCGTGTCGTCGCGGAGCTGCGCTCGCAGATGGCCGGCGGCGTGTTCCCGTTGGGTTCCCTGCTGCCGGCGCAGCGGTCTCTGGCCGAGGAGTTCGACGTCTCCCGGGACACGGTGCAACGGGCGCTCAAGCAACTGCGCGCAGAGGGCTGGATCGAGTCGAGGCAGGGCAGCGGGACCCGTGTCGTCCGGGCGCAGGAGGCTCAGTCGTACACCGCACGGGCGGCGATCGAGGGACGGGTGACGCTGCGCGGATTCTTCGACGAGGCGTTCGCGGGGCCCGAGGTGCTGCTCGACGTGTTCACCCTGACGTCGGAGTCGCTCGACATGCAGGTGAAGGGCCAGATCGAGCGGATCAGGCTCGGCGAGGTGGGGCCTCAGAGCATCACCATCCGGATGCTGCTGCCCGACGAGTCGCTCGACCTGCCCTATCCGCGGGCCCTGGACGACCCGGACGGGCGGCTGACCGCGGAGTTGAAGGACCGGTTGCTGGAGATCACGCGACGGCACAGCACGTCCCTTCAGACGGAGCTGCGGCAGCTGGAGGCCGAGGGGCTCGTGGAGTCCGCGGACATCGAGATCCGGCAGGTGATGCTCACGCCGACGTCGAAGCTGTACCTGGTCAACGGCTCGCAGGCGCTGCACGGCCCGTACGAGGTCATCCAGCGGCCCATCGTCCTCGACGACGAGGTGACGGTCGAGGCGCTGGACGTGCTGGGCCTCGGCGCCAAGCTCACGCACTACGTCAGGGACGACAACCCGGATTCGCGGGGGTCGGAGTTCCTGGGGAGCTGGCAGGCGTGGTTCAACTCGGTTTGGAACCACTTGGCGCGATGAGTGCGCGCTGAAGGCGCACCGAAAGACGGACTGAGTCGATCGAGGTTCGAACGCCATACCCCTCTGCGTGTTCCTTTACACCTCCGAGACCGTTCACTCTGCTCACTCCGGTCGTGAGGGGCCCGCATCGGCGCTACTGTGTGGCCCTGTTACGGCCCGTTGCATGAGTATTCAGGAGCGGCGTGTGGGCGCTGTCATCGCCCCGAGTGGCCCGATGCCGGATGTGGTTGCCGGTGAGCGAGTCGCGGACGTCTGGCGCCGTGTCGTGGAACGGGCCCAGCACAGCGGAGAGCGGACGAGCGGTCACCACAATCTCAACCATGTGGTGCGGCTGACCGACGAGGAGGCGCTCGCCCTCGAACGTCCCCTCGGCTCGAAGGTGATGGTTCGGCAGCGCAGGACCGGCGTGGCCCCGGTGGTGATCAGGACATGGCGCGACGAGCAGGGGGTCCTGGAGGCGTTACGGGGCAGCGGGGGGCCGGTGCCGCAGTGCCTCGACCGGTTCGAGGGCGGCGCGGTCCACAGCTACCTGGAGGGCACCCCCCTCTCCAGCATCTGCCGGAACGGTGACCGGGTCGACCCACAGCTGATCCAGGCATTCGCCGAGCTGCTCGCGGACATGGCACGGGTGCCCGAGTACTCCCTCCCGGCCCGCCCCGACTACTGGCCGAAGGACGGGGACAGCAGGGGATTCCTGAGGATGCTCCTGACGCAGGCGGAGGAACAGATCCGGCGGCCCAATTGGTTTGATTTCGGTGGGCTGTTCGTGGCGCTCGGCGTCCCGGAGAACGCGCTGCGGCTCTACCAGCACTGGGCGCCGAAGATGACCCCCCGCCCGTTCCACCTCCTCCACGGCGATCTGCATCGGGGGAACGTGATCGTCACGCACGACGGCGAGCCTCTGCTGCTCTGGGTGGACTGGGAGCTGGCGACGTACGGGGACCCGCTGCACGACCTGGCGGTGCATCTGGTGCGCATGGACTACCCCCGTGAGCAGCGCGACGAGGTCGTGGAGCACTGGCACAAGGCGATGTGGAGCGTCCGGCCCGAGGCGGTCGAAGGGCTCGACTCCGACCTGCGGCACTACATCGACTTCGAGCACGCGCAGTCCGTGTACCCGGATGTGATCAGGGCGGCCGGATCGCTCGAGAAGCGGTTCAGCCAGAGCGACCTGGAGCGGGCGGCCGCCGAGGTGCACCGTGCCCTGAAGGTGGCCTCACGCCCGCTGAGGCTGCGCAACGTGCTGACGCCCTCCGCGATCGAGCCGCTGCTCTACCGGTGGCGGGTGGCCAGGGGCGGCCGGCACCGGGGCAAGGTCTTCTCCGCCTCCATCCACTGGGAGCCGGACGATCGGCTCCCGCTGTTGGACGACTTCCCTCCGGAACACGTCGAGGAAGCCTTGTGGGCGGAGGGCGTCGCCCCGGCGTCGCACGTCTTCAAGGGGACGTCGCACCTGGGGACGTTCGTCGAGGTCAGGGGCTTCGGGCGAGTCATGGTGCGCCGGAAGGTGGCGGACGCCGTCACCCCGATCGAGCCGAGGTTCCTCAACGAGCACGAGGTGCTCCGGGCGATCGAGGAATCGGGCGCCAAGGTCAGCATCTCCCGGGTGCTCGCCCTGGGGACGAGCGACTTGGAGGACCAGTTCACCATCCAGTCGTACGCCGGCCACCACCGCGCCCGCGGCGGCCCGCAGCACCCGGAACACGGGCTGCTGCCCGGCGAGGTGATCGATCTGGTCGACCAGCTGTGCCAACTCGCCGAGACCGAGATCAAAGTGAAGCCGCAGAAGATGGACGGGCTGAGCTTCTACCCGTGGCTGTGTCGCCAACTGCACCTGATGGTCTGCGGGTTGGCGCCTTCGGCGAAGGACCTCGCCGCCCGTCTCGGGCTGCCGGCGGAGGACGAGCTGGAGGCCCGGCTGCTGCGGCACGACGTACAGCCGCGCCCCCACGGCCTGCTGCACGGCGACCTGAACCCCTGGAACCTGGTCAGACGCGAGGGCAGAACAGGCCTCACCCTCATCGACTGGGAGATGGCCATGGTGGGGGACCCGCTCTACGACCTGGTGCGCCACATCCATCTGACGCCGACCACCCGAGAGGTCCGGGAGCGCATGTACGCCCGCTGGTCCCAGCGGATGCCGGACAAGTACACAGACGGCTGGCAGGACGACATCCCCGTCTACCAGGGCCTCGAAGTGGTCCGCTCCGCCTACGTCGACCTTGACCGCCTGGTGACCGGCTCCGGCCTGGACGCCCCGAACGTGCGCCGCGCGGTCGGCTCGTACACGACGACGCTTCGCAAGGCGCTGGCCTGGCTGAAAATGCCCTCAGGGGCGGCGGGTGCGACCAACCCGTATCTTGCCCTGGCCCTGCCGCACGCGGACCATGACATGAAATAGGCGGCACCCGGGGGAGGGCTGCGCATGTCGGACGACGGGGGCGACGGCGCGGCAGGCGGCAGGGGCGGGATCGCCCGGTCGCTGCGGAGGTTCCAGCAACGGGTCGAGCCCACGGCCGTACGCGTGCTGCTCCTGGTCGTCTTCGTCACCGGGCTGACCGCCCAGTTCGTCACCCCGCTCGGGGACGCACTGGAAGGCAAGGCGTTCTTGGGCGGCGCTCTGCTCAGCCTCGTCGCCTTCGTCCTGTACGACGCGCTCAAGGAGCTCACCGCCGCCAGCCGGCTGCCCGCCCGGGTGGAGGCGAGCTCCCGCAACCTGGGCAACTTCGTGGCCGACGCCTTCGAGTCCCGGCGCGTGGAGATCAGCTTCTACGGCTACACGGGGGAGACCCTTTTCAACGAGCTGTACCACCGGCTCGAACGGCTCGCGGAAGCGCCGGGCCCGACCCGCCGGGTCACGGTGCGCATGATCGTGCCGGACTTCTCCCTGCCCATGTTCGTGCCGTCGCGGGTCGGCGCGGACGGGACGGCGGAGGACGCCCCGGAGTTCCGCGACAGGATCGAGCGCAAGTGCCAGGAGTACGACCAGATCCTCTCGCACCTCGCGGAGGGGCTGACCCGGCTCGGCCACGTCGAGGTGCACTGCGAGTACCGGGTCGTCGCGGGCCCGCCGCTGCACAAGCTCTGCATCTTCAACCGCAAGCGCGTCCTGCACGGGCTGTACGACCTGTCCTCTCGCATGTCGTTGCGGACGCAGTACTACGACCCCAAGGGGTACGACACCGATCTGACGGTCCTGGCGGCCGAGCGCCGTCCCGAGGACGAGCCCGCCGTCGGCATGTGGGTCAAGCACTTCGACGACCTGTGGGCGCTGGTGGCCCAGGTGCCGGAGTGGCGTCGGCGGGCGGCGGCCTGAGCCGAGGGACGTACGCTCCTTCTCATGACCGACCGCGCCCCCGGCCTCCGTGAACGCAAGAAGCAGCGCACCCGGCAGACGCTCTCCGAGACCGCTGTGCGGCTGTTCATGGAGAAGGGGTACGACAGCGTGTCCGTGGCCGAGGTCGCCGCGGCGGCCGAGGTGTCGAAGCCGACCCTGTTCCGGTACTTCGCCGCGAAGGAGGACCTCGTCCTCCACCAGTTCGCGGATCACGAGGATGAGGCGGCGCGGGTCGTGGCGGGCAGGGAGGACGGGGAGTCGCCGCTCGGGGCGTTGCGGCGGCACTTTTTGGAGGGGCTGCGGCGGCGGGACCCGGTGACCGGGCTGTGCGATCACCCGGCGGTGCTCGCGTATCAGCGGTTGCTGTACGGGACGCCGCAATTGGTCGCCCGGTTGTACGGGTATCAGGAGCGTTCCGAGCGGGCGCTCGCCGAGGCGCTCGGGGGACCGGTGGTACGGGCCCGGATCGCCGCGGGGCAGATCGTGGCCACGCAGCGGATCCTCGCCGAGGAGAACGTGCGGCGGATCGTGGCCGGAGAGTCCGCCGACGCGCTGGAGGCGGTCGCCGTGCGCACCGCGAAGGACGGGTTCCGGCAGCTGGCGGAGGGTGTCGGGCGCTGGTACGGCTGAGCGCCCCCGCTACCCCCGTTGCCGCGCCCGCCGCGCCCCCACCGGGCTCGGAGCGGGAGCGCTCAGGTGTCCCTCGGCGAGGTGCGTGAGCAGGCGCAGGAACGTCTCCCGGTCGCCCGGAGGGAACGCCGCGAGGGTCTCCTCGTGGACCCGGTCCACGATCTCCTGGCTGCGCGCGGCCGTGCGCGCGCCCTCCTCCGTGACGGCGATGACCCGCGCCCGCCGGTCCGTGCTGGACGGCCGCCGCTCCGCGAGCCCCGCCTTCTCCAGGGCGTCGACCGTGACGACCATCGTCGTCTTGTCCATGTCGCCGATCTCCGCGAGTTGGTTCTGCGTGCGCTCCTCCTCCAGCGCGTGCACGAGCACGCAGTGCATCCGCGCCGTCAGCCCGATCTCGGCGAGCGCCGCGGCCATCCGGCTGCGCAGCACATGGCTCGTGTGGTCCAGGAGGTACGAGAGGTCGGGCCTGGTCCGGGTGGGGGCGGGCGTCATGGCGGTCATGGGCCCAGGGTAGTCGATAAGTCGTTCCGAAGAATATCGTCTGCAACAAAACTATCTGCTACGGTCGTTTCATCGGCGCCGCCCGGCAGGGGTGGCGGATCGACCGAAGGGCACAGTCATGTCTGCAATGCCCGCTCCACTCGTGCCGCCCGCCGGGGGAGCTACTCGCTCCCGCTGGCTCGCCCTCGGCGTCATCGCCACCGGCACGCTCATGATCATTCTCGACGGGTCGATCGTCACCGTCGCCATGCCGGCCATCCAGAGCGACCTCAACTTCTCGGCCGGCGACCTGAGTTGGGTCGTGAACGCCTACCTCATCGCCTTTGGCGGCCTGCTGCTGCTCGCCGGGCGGCTCGGCGATCTGCTCGGCCGCAAGCGGATGTTCCTCGTCGGCACCGGGGTGTTCACCGCGGCGTCGCTCCTCGCGGGGCTCGCCACCGCCCCCGCCGTACTGCTCGCGGCGCGTTTCCTCCAGGGCGTCGGGAGCGCGATGGCCGCCGCCGTCGGGCTCGGGATCCTCGTCACGCTCTTCGTCGATCCCCGCGAACGGGCTCGCGCCATCGGGGTGTTCAGCTTCACCGGCGCCGCGGGCGCCTCGATCGGGCAGGTCCTGGGCGGCGTACTCACCGACGTCCTCGACTGGCACTGGATCTTCTACATCAACCTGCCCATCGGCGCCGCCGTCCTCGCCCTCGCGGTCATCGCCCTGCCGGGCGACCGGGGCATCGGGCTGCGCGCCGGCGCCGACGCGTGGGGTGCGCTGCTGATCACGGCGGGGCTGATGCTCGGGATCTACGGGGTCGTCAGCATCGAGGCGTACGGGCTGGGCTCGTGGCGGGCGACCGGGGCGGTCGTGGCGGGGCTCGTCCTCGTCGCCGCGTTCGTCGTGCGCCAGGCGCGGGCCCGTACGCCGCTCATGCCGCTGCGTGTCCTGCACTCACGCGCCGTCGTCGGTGCCAATGTCACGCAGATCCTCACCCTCGCCGCGATGTTCGCCTTCCAGGTGCTCGCCGCGCTCTACATGCAGCAGGTGCTCGGCTACGGGGCCCTGGAGACCGGCCTCGCGATGCTGCCCGCCGCCGTGCTGATCGGCGCGGTCTCGCTGGGCGTCTCGGCCCGGCTGGCCGCGCGGTTCGGCGAGCGGCGGGTGCTGCTCGCGGGGCTCGTCCTGCTCGCCGGGGCGCTCGGGTATCTCGCCCGGGTGCCGGTGCGGGGCGAATACGTCGCCGATCTGCTGCCCGTGATGCTGCTGGTGTCCGGTGGCGGGCTTGTGCTGCCCGCGCTCGCCGGCCTCGGGATGTCCGCGGCGGGGGAGGCGGACGCGGGCCTCGCCTCCGGCCTGTTCAACACCACCCAGCAGATCGGCATGGCGCTCGGCGTCGCCGTCCTGTCGACCCTGTCCGCCGCGCGCGCCGACTCCCTCCTCGTGGCCGGAGGTTCGCGGGCCGCCGCGCTGACCGGCGGATACCGGCTCGCGTTCGCCGTCGGGGCCGGCCTGATCGGGGCCGCGTTCCTGGTCGCGCTGCTCCTGCCGCGACGACCGGCCGCGCCCGCCGCGCAGTCCGGCAGTCCGGCGTCCGCCACTCTCGTGGCGGCGCCCTGATCCGGGTCTGCGCGTGGCGCGGGACACTTTTGCAAGCAGTCGCTTGCAAAAGTTAGCGCGGGTGCGGCACCATCGACACATGGCATCGCTCAACGTCGGAAGTCTCGGCGAATACCTGCGCGAGCAGCGTCGCAACGCGCAGTTGTCGCTCCGTCAGCTCGCCGACGCGGCCGGAGTGTCCAACCCGTACCTGAGTCAGATCGAGCGCGGGCTGCGCAAGCCGAGCGCGGAGGTTCTCCAGCAGGTCGCCAAGGCGCTGCGGATCTCCGCGGAGACGTTGTACGTGCACGCCGGCATTCTCGACGCCGAGCGGGAGCGGATCGAGGTGGAGACGCGCGCCGTCATCCTCGCCGATCCCTCGCTCAACGAGCGTCAGAAGCAGGTGCTGTTGCAGATCTACGAAGCCTTCAGGCACGAGAACGGCGACGGAACCGGCGAGAGTGACGGCGGGCCCGACAGCAGCGACGGCGAGCCCGGCAACAGTGACCGTGATCCCGACAGTGGCGATGCCCAGCCCTCAAGCAGCAGTTGATGTGATCCGGGAGGACCACGCCATGGCCATCAAGGACGACCTGCGCAAGACCCTCACCGACCCGACCCCGCTCTACTTCGCCGCCGGCACCGCCGAGTTGGCGTACCAGCAGGCCAAGAAGGTGCCGGGGATCGTCGAGCAGCTGCGGAGCGAGGCGCCCGCCCGCTTCGAGTCCGTGCGCCGGACCGACCCCAAGGACGTGCAGGACAAGGCGACCGCCCGCGCCAAGGAGGCCCAGGCCACCCTCACGGCGAGGGTGAACGAGCTGGTCGCGGGCCTCGACACCGACCTGAAGAAGTTCGGCGAGAGCGCCCAGGAGTTCGCGCTGCGCGGCGTCGGCTACGCCGCGGAGGCCGCCGTCAAGGCGCGCGAGACGTACGAGAAGGTCGCCGAGCACGGCGAGGAGGCCGTGAAGGCGTGGCGCGGCGAGGCCGCCGAGGAGATCACCGAGCTCGCCGTGGCCGTCGAGCCAGACGCCGAGCCGGAGGCCGAGAAGGCGCAGGCCGACGAGGTGCAGGCCAAGGACGCGCCGGCCGCCGAGGCCAAGCAGGGCCCCGCCAAGAAGCCCGCGGCCAAGAAGACCACCACCGCGAAGAAGACGACCACCCCCGCCAAGAAGCCGGCGTCCGGCTCCACGCCGCCCGCCAAGTAGGACCTGCGTCGACGGGCCGGGCACTTGTGAAGTGTCCGGCCCGTTGTACCGGTACCGTGGCCTGGTCGGAAGGTTCCGTACGTCGATTCTGGTGGTGGCGTTGTGCTGATGCAGGGGTTCGCCAATGTGATGTGGCTGCTGAGCATGGCCCTGATCATCTTCAGTGGCTTCGCGCTCGTCGATGCCGCCATCCGGCGCGAGGACGCCTACCGGGCGGCCGACAAGAAGACCAAGCCATTCTGGCTGATCATCCTCGGGATCGCGTTCGTCGTGAACCTGCTGTTCCCGATCCTGTCGTTCCTGCCGATCATCGGGCTGATCGCGACCATCGTCTACATGGTGGACGTGCGGCCCGCCGTCAAGCAGATCAGCGGTGGCGGCGGGGGCCGCAAGGGCCGCGGCTCCAGCAGCGACGGGCCGTACGGTCCGTACAACGGCGGCCGCTGAAGCACCCGTTCGACCCTGAGCCCCTGAGCCCCTGAGCCCCTGACCTCGGCCCCCGGCCCACCCGGTCACCGGTCGAGCAGCAGTACCGCCACGTCGTCCGTCAGATCGCCCCCGTTGAGATCGCGCACCTCGTTCATCGCGGCCTCGAGCAGCCCCTCGCCGGACAGGCCCTGCTCGCGCTGGCGGCGGATCATCTCCACCATCCCCTCCTGGCCGAGCCGCTTCCTGCCCTCGCCGATCCGGCCCTCGATCAGCCCGTCCGTGTAGAGCATCAGGCTCCACGAAGGGCCCAACTCGACCTGCATGCGCGGCCACCGGGCCTTCGGCAGCAGCCCGAGGGCCGGGCCGTTGTTCTCGTACGGGAGCAGCACCGCGGGGCGCCCGGGGGTCGATATCAGCGGTGACGGGTGGCCCGCCAGGCACAGGCCCGCGCGCCGGCCGTCCGGCGCGATGTCGACCGTGCACAGCGTCGCGAAGATCTCGTCGTCGGAGCGCTCGTGCTCCAGGACCTGCTGGAGGGTGGACAGGAGCTCGTCGCCGCACAGGCCTGCGAACGTCAACGCGCGCCAGGCGATGCGCAGTTCGACGCCGAGCGCCGCCTCGTCGGGGCCGTGCCCGCAGACGTCGCCGATCATCGCGTGGACCGTGCCGTCGGGCGTGCGCACCGTGTCGTAGAAGTCGCCGCCGAGCAGCGCGCGGGAGCGGCCGGGGCGGTAGCGGGCGGCGAAGCGCAGCGTCGAACCGTCGAGCAGCGGCGTCGGCAGCAGACCGCGCTCCAGACGGGCGTTCTCCTGCGCGCGCAGCCGGGACTCGGTGAGCCCCTGCTGCGCGATGTCGGCGCGCTTGCGCTCCACCGCGTAGCGGATGGCCCGGCCGAGCAGCCGGGAGTCCAGCTCGTCGCGGAACAGGTAATCCTGCGCGCCGACCCGGACCGCCTCGGCGCCGCGCTCGGCGTCGCCCGACGTGGTCAGGGCGAGCACGGCCCGGTGCGGGGCGAGCCGCAGCAGGTGCCGCAGCGTCCCCAGCTCGTCGTGGTGTTCCGGCTCCGTCCGGTCCGGCTTCGTGCCGGGCAGCGCGAGGTCCAGCAGGACGCAGCTGACGTCGTCGGTGAGCAGCCGCTCGGCCTCGGTGAGGTTGCGCGCGGTGCGCACGCGGATCGGCTTGCCCGCGGCGTCGGGCACCTCGGGGATGCTGAGGGAGCCCGCCGGGTCGTCCTCTATGACGAGGATCGTCAGGCCGGTGGCGTCACGGTCGGCGGGTGCCGGCGCGTGAGCGGCGTCGTCGGCCGGGGTCTCCAGGTCGTGCTCGGCGCTCTGTATGTCGTTGGCGGCAGGGCGGTCGGTGGTCGGCCGTTCGTCCTGCGGGTCGTGCGTGTCGGTCGTGGTGTGCGCGTCCTGAGCCTGACCACCTTCCACGGCCGGGATCGCTCTCTGCCGCGGTACGGGTACGGGCATCGCTTCGGTTTCCTTCCCTCCCCCCGAGGGCACGGTGGGACGAAGGTCCTCGCACCACCGACGGGGACCTTAGCGCTAGCCGACGTCCGAACGGAATGGTGAGCGGCAACCGGCCCGCGTCATATGCCGCCTCCCGCACCGGAATTGAGTGGGTTCCGTCCCTGGTCGGGCGGCTCGAAGATGACGAAGGTCACGCCGCGGCGCCGGAACCGCGGGGCGCCGCGTGCCGTAGGTCACGTGGGACACGTCACCCATCTGGAGCCATGTCCGGCATGGGACGTCGGGCCGCCGGGTGCGGGTCTCGGGCGCCGGTCCGTGGAGGCTCAGGTGCCGGGCCAGAAGGCTCAGGCGTCCGGCCTGACCACCCCGAGCATCGCCATCGAACCCGCGCCCGCGACCGTCACGTTCCGCCCCGGACGGGGCGCGTGGATGATCGCCCCCTTGCCTATGTACATCCCGACATGGCTGGCGTCGTCGTGGTAAATGATCAGGTCGCCGGGGCGCATGTCCTTGATGTCGATGTGCTTGAGCTGCTTCCACTGTTCCTGCGACGTGCGCGGTATCGGCCGCTTCGCCGACGCCCACGCCTGCGAGGTCAGGCCCGAGCAGTCGAAGGACTTCGGCCCCTCGGCGCCCCACACGTACGGCTTGCCCAGCTGCTCCGAGGCGTAGCGCACGGCCTTCTTGCCGGCCGCCGACGCCTTGCCGTCGATCTCCTTCAGGACGCCCGAGGAGAGCCACTCCGTCTGCGCCTTCTGCTCGGCCGCCTCCTCCAGCTGCCGCAGCTGCTCGCGCTCCTTCTTGGCGAGCTTGTCCTCGATCTTCTGCGCCGCCTTGATCTGCTTTTCGATCCGCTTCTTCGCGGCGGCCTTCTTCTTGCGCCCCTCGTCGAGCGCCTTCCATTTGGCGGAGGCGACGTCCGCGTACTTCTCCAGGTCGTCCTGCGTCCTGCCGAGGCGGGAGATCAGGTTCCGCGTGGCCTGCTGTCCCTGGTAGGCGCGGCCCGCATTGTCGAGGAAGCGGCTCGGGTCGCCCGCGAGCATGAACTGGGCCTCCTGGGAGATCCCGCCCGTGCGGTACTGCTCGCGGGCCGCCGCGCCCGCCCGGCCCTCGAGGTTGTCGAGCTCCGCCTGGCCCGCGGCGATCTTCCGGGCCAGCTTCACGATCTGGTCGGACTGGTCGGCGGCCTTCTCCTCCGCCGCGTTGTACTCGTCCGTGGCGACCGCGGCCTGGTGGTACAGCTTGTCGATCTTCTTGCGGACGGACTCAAGGTCCGCCGATTTCGGTGGACTTGAGGGCGAGGGGGAGGGCGCGGGATCCGCGTACGCCATGCCCGTCGGCGTCAGTACGGTCACGGCGCACACCAGCGCCAGGGCTGCCTTCGTCGTCGTGCTCCGCTTGCTCATCTGCTCCCTGCCCCCACAGCCGAGACGAACCTGATTTACCGTCAGTAACTTGCGCACGTTCGGGGGATGGTGCCACGCGCGTCCCGAATGCGACAGACCCGTACGACATTCCCCGAACGCTCCGACGAACGGGACGCCGAGATCGTTCCCTTGGGCCCGGCGTGTCTCAGCCGTTTCCTCGCGGCGCCAACGCCCCCCACGCCACGGTCACTTCACCCTGCCGCCAGCGCCCCGGCCGGTCCACCACGGGCCAGTCCCCCGAGAGCTCGCGCACCGTCCGGATCCAGCGCTGCCGCGCGCCGTACGAGGCGTAGGGCGCGGCCGCCGCCCACGCCCGGTCGAAGTCGCGCAGGAAGGCGTGCACCGGCTCGCCGGGGACATTGCGGTGGATGAGCGCCTTGGGGAGCCTTTCGGCCAGGTCGGAGGGTGTCCTCAGGGAGCCGAGCCGGGTCGCGAACGTCACGGTCCGCGGGCCTTCCGGGCCGAGCGCCACCCACACGTGGCGGCGCCCGATCTCGTCGCAGGTGCCCTCCACGAGGAGGCCGTCCGGGGCGAGCCGCGCGCACAGCCGCTCCCACACGGCGGCGACCTGCTCCTCGTCGTACTGGCGGAGCACGTTCGCGGCGCGGATCAGGACCGGCGGCGCCTCCAGGGGCAGCTCGAAGCCGCCGTGCCGGAATTCGAGCCCCTCCCGCTCGTACGGCTTCGCCGCGGCGACCCGCGCCGGCTCGATCTCGATGCCGACCACGCGCGCGTGCGGCGCCGCCCCGCGCAGCCGGGCCAGCAGCTCCACCGCGGTCCAGGGTGCCGCCCCGTAGCCGAGGTCGACCGCCACCGGGTCGTCGGCGCGGCGCAGCGCGGCACCGTGCACGGCCGCGATCCAGCGGTCCATGCGGCGCAGCCGATTGGGGTTGGTGGTGCCTCGCGTCACGGTTCCCACGGGGCGGGAGGAGGGGCGCGGGCTCATGCCCCAAAGGGTATGCGCTGCGCAATGGGGAGCTTTGGTTGAGACCCGTACGGTAATGATTCGGCAAAGTGGAAATGGAGCAGCCGACTCCGGCGTTCCCCCCTTGGAAGAGGGCCTGTGCCCTCCGGTCGTCGTGCCCGCAGTACGCCCACCAAGGAGGGCCCGCCACGTGAGCCAGTACGTGACCAGGTTCCGCCGCTCCGGGGCTGCTCCGGCCCTGCTGCGGTTCCCCGGTGCGCATCGGCGCCCGCGCCGCATCGCGATGCTCAGCGTGCACACCTCGCCCCTCCACCAGCCCGGCACGGGCGACGCGGGCGGCATGAACGTCTACATAGTCGAGCTCGCCAAGCGGCTGGCGGCGATCAACATAGAGGTCGAGATCTTCACCCGCGCCACATCCGGCGGCCTGCCGCCCGAGGTCGAGCTCGCCCCCGGCGTCCTCGTCCGGCATGTGGACGCGGGCCCCTACGAGGGCCTCGCCAAGGAGGACCTGCCCGCCCAGCTGTGCGCCTTCACGCACGGCGTCATGCAGGCGTGGGCGGGCCACCGGCCCGGCTATTACGACCTCGTCCACTCGCACTACTGGCTGTCCGGGCAGGTCGGCTGGCTCGCGGCCGAGCGCTGGGGCGCGCCCCTCGTGCACGCGATGCACACCATGGCCAAGGTCAAGAACGCGGCGCTCGCCGAGGGCGACACCCCCGAGCCGGCCGCCCGCGTCATCGGCGAGACCCAGATCGTGCGCGCCGCCGACCGCCTCATCGCGAACACGGCGGAGGAGGCCGACGAGCTGGTCCGCCACTACGAGGCGGACCCCGGCAGCGTCGCCGTCGTGCACCCCGGCGTGAACCTGGACCGCTTCCGCCCCGCCGACGGCCGCGCCGCCGCCCGCGCCCGCCTCGGGCTGCCGCAGGACGCCCTGGTCCCCCTCTTCGCGGGCCGCATCCAGCCCCTGAAGGCCCCCGACATCCTCCTCAAGGCCGTCGCGGTCCTCCTCGACGAGCGCCCGGAGCTGCGCTCCCGGATCGTCGTCCCGGTGGTCGGCGGCCCCAGCGGCAGCGGCCTCGCCAAGCCGGCGGCCCTCCACAAGCTCGCCGCGAAGCTCGGCGTCGCCGACGTGGTCCGCTTCCAGCCGCCGGTCGGCCAGGAGCAGCTCGCGGACTGGTTCCGCGCGGCATCCGTCCTGGTCATGCCCTCCTACAACGAGTCCTTCGGGCTCGTCGCCATAGAGGCCCAGGCCGCCGGTACGCCGGTGATCGCCGCGTCCGTGGGCGGCCTCCCCGTGGCCGTGCGCCACGAAAAGACCGGCTTCCTGGTCGACGGCCACGAACCGGCCCGCTACGCGCGCGTGCTCCGCGAGTTCGCCGACCACCCCCACCTGGTGAACACCATGGGCGACGCGGCCGCCCGCCACGCGCTCTCCTTCGGCTGGGACACGGCGGCCTCCGCCACGGCGGACGTCTATACGGCGGCGATGCAGGCCAGGCGTCGTCACGTACCCTCGCACCATGGCTGACCAGCGACAGGCACACGACGTCATCGAGTCCACGCTGAAGGACGCCGAGCTGGAGTGGGAGAGCCCGGAGCCCGGCTCGTACGTCGTGAAGCTGCCCGGGACCCGCAAGCTCTCGACGACGCTGTCCCTGCGCGTGGGGCGGCACAGTCTCTCGCTCAACGCCTTCGTGATCCGGCACCCGGACGAGAACGAGGCCGGGGTGCACCGTTGGCTCCTGGAGCGCAATCTGCGCCTGTACGGAGTGAGTTACGCGGTCGATCAGCTCGGCGACATCTATCTCACCGGCAAACTGCCGCTCGCGGCCGTCACCCCCGACGAGATCGACCGGCTCCTCGGCTCGGTCCTGGAGGCGGCGGACGGCTCCTTCAACACCCTCCTCGAACTAGGCTTCGCGAGCGCGATCCGCAAGGAGTACGAGTGGCGGGTGGCGCGCGGCGAGTCGACGCGCAACCTGGACGCGTTCACGCATCTGACCCAGCGCCCCGCCAAGTAGGTCTGGTCGCGCGCTAGTTGAGCGCCACCATGCGCACCACCGTCACGGTCAGCACCGACCCGGAGACGTAGTAGAGGACTATCGCGCCGCCGACCGTCGCCTCGCGGCGGTCGCGTTCGCCGCACACCGTCGTCGAGCCGTGGCCGTACGGATCGTGGGACAGCGTGCGGGCCATCTCGGCGCGGAAGGCATCGGGGTTCGCCATCTTGGCGAGGGTGTCGTCGGCGGGCGGTGCGTAGGCGACGCGGCAGGCGGCGCGCCTGCGTCTGCGGCTCACGCCGGGCCCCGCCTCTCCGCCTCGTCGCGGGCGAGCCGGGCGAGGATCGCGTCGGCCTCCGGGTCCGGCACCGCCTCCAGCATCCAGTGCCGCATGACGGCGTGGATCTCGCCGACCCCCGCCGCGTTGATCGCCTTGTCGAACTCGGAGCGCTGCTTCGCGTCGAGCGCGGCGCGAATCGCCGGAATGCTGTTGGGGACGTCGACCTCGACGCCGCCCACCAGCGTTCTGGGCGGTTCGTCAGTTCTGGAGGAGGTCCTTGGGGGTTCGGCCATGTACGGTCACGTACCCGCCGAACTGCCCGGTCAAGCCGGGCTGTTCCGGATGTCAGGCAGGGCTGCTCTCCGGCTCCACGGGCGCCGCCGCGACGGGCCTCGTGGGCTCCGCGTCCGGCAGCCCGCGCATCAGCGCCCAGTAGCCGATCGCCGTCACCGTGCCGAGGACCGCGCACCCCGCCCACAGCCATCCGGCGCCCGCCGAATCGATCACCCAGCCGCCCGCGAGCGGGGCGACGAGGGCCGCCGCCGACCACGACATGGTGTAGACGCCCTGGTAACGACCGCGCCCCTCGGTGGGGGAGAGGCGGGCCACGAGCCCCGACTGCGTAGGCGCGTTGATCATCTCGCCGAGCGTCCACACCACGACCGTGAGCGCGTACGCGGCGATCGACCCGGCGAGGGCGGTGAGCGCGAAGCCGTATCCGATCAACAGCGACGAAACGGTCAACAGTCGCCCCGGATCACGCCGTTCGATGAACCGGGTCAGCGGAATCTGCAGCGCGACGATGACGACACCGTTGACGGCGGCGACGAGCCCGACGTCCGAACTGCTCAGCCCGTTCTCGCCCATGACGATCGGCAGCCCGACCGAGCTCTGCGTGAACACGACGGCGACCAGGAAGGACAGCCCCACCATCAGCATGAAGCGCCCGTCGCGCAGCACGGTCCCCATGGTGACCACCGGGCTCGACGGCGCGCCCGGCACCACCGTCCGCGTCGGCCGCGACTCCTTCACCTTCACGAAGACGACGAGGGCGCAGGCGAGCGTCATCGCCGCCTCGACGAGAAAGCCCAGGGTGTAGCTCTGCGCGACGAGGAATCCGGCGTACACGGACGAGACCGCGAACCCCAGATTGATCGCCCAGTAGTTGAGCGAGAACGCCCGCACCCGGTCCTCGGGACGCACGATGTCCGCCATCATCGCCTGGATCGCGGGCCGCGAGGCGTTCGAGGCGAGACCGAGGGCGAAGCCGGTCACCGCGATCCACGCCGGGTCGCGCACGAAGGCGAGCGCGGCGACCGTCGCCGAGGTGGCGAGCTGCGCGCCGAGCAGGGTGGGCCGCCGCCCGAGCCGGTCGGCGAGCACCCCGCCGAGCACGGACGCGATGACGCCGCCGAGCCCGATGAGCGAGGCGACGAGACCGGCGTACGCGGCCGAGAAGCCGCGCGACGCGGTCAGGTACAGCGCGAGGAACGTGAGGACGAAGTTCCCGAGCCGGTTGACGAGGGTGCTGGTCCACAGCCACCAGAACTCGCGCGGCAGCCCGGCCACGGACTCCCTGGCGGCACGTCTGAGCGAGGCGACTGACATGGGTGCATCCCCCGGGGGCCGGTGTAAGTAGTGCGGAAGGTTTACGTAACTTACGGGCCGGGTAATCGTGCGGGCCACTCAATTGACGGGGACCGTCAATCGGCGGGCGCCGGAGCGGTCGATTAGGCTCGGCCCCATGGCCGACGCACCGTACAAGCTGATCCTCCTCCGTCACGGCGAGAGCGAGTGGAACGCGAAGAACCTGTTCACCGGATGGGTGGACGTCAACCTGAACGAGAAGGGCGAGAAGGAGGCGGTCCGCGGCGGTGAGCTGCTCAAGGACGCCGGCCTGCTCCCCGACGTGGTCCACACGTCGCTCCAGAAGCGCGCGATCCGCACGGCCCAGCTCGCGCTGGAGTCCGCGGACCGCCACTGGATCCCGGTCCACCGCAGCTGGCGCCTGAACGAGCGCCACTACGGCGCCCTCCAGGGCAAGGACAAGGCGCAGACCCTCGCCGAATTCGGCGAGGAGCAGTTCATGCTGTGGCGCCGCTCCTACGACACCCCGCCGCCGGCGCTGGACCGCGAGGCGGAGTACTCGCAGTTCTCCGACCCCCGCTACGCGACGCTCCCGCCGGAGCTGCGCCCGCAGACGGAGTGCCTCAAGGACGTCGTCGTCCGCATGCTCCCGTACTGGTTCGACGGCATCGTCCCGGACCTGCTGACGGGCAGGACGGTCCTGGTCGCGGCCCACGGCAACTCGCTGCGCGCCCTGGTCAAGCACCTGGACGGCATCTCCGACGCCGACATCGCGGGCCTGAACATCCCGACCGGCATCCCGCTCTCCTACGAGCTCGACGCCGACTTCAAGCCGCTCAACCCGGGCGGCACGTACCTGGACCCGGACGCGGCGAAGGCGGCCATCGAGGCGGTCAAGAACCAGGGCAAGAAGAAGTAGCTTTCGTGATCATGCCCCTGAGCTGCGCATACGGCGCGGCGCAGGGGCATTTTCGCGCTCCGGGGCCCGTCTGGGACCTCCGGCGATGCATCGTCAGCACCTATCGTCGTCGTGGGAGCGGGCCTGGGCGGCCTCGCACTCGCCAATGGGCTCCTCCGAGAAGGCTTCGGCGTCCTTGTCTGCGAGCGGGACGCCCACGTCGACGCCCGGCGCCAGGGGTACCGCGTCCCACTCGACGAGCCCGGCCTCACCGGACTGAAGCGCTGCCTGCCCGAGCTGGCCCTGGCCACCGCGGCGGCGCCACCGGCCCGGGTCTCGCTACGCGACCGCCACCTCGCGGCGCTGGGCGACAGTGCCGTTCGACGGCGCCCGCGGCGGGCACGCATGCTCCGGCCTACGAGAGAGGGCTCGTGTACCGCACGTCACGGAGCGGGACGTCGGCGTACGTCTCGATGCGTTCCGTGCCGTCGGGGGTGAAGCCGGCCTGGGCGTAGAAGTGTTGGGCTCGGTGTTGGCTGCCAGGACCCAGAGGTCCAGGCGGTGGAAGCCGAGGTCGGCGGCGTGGGAGCGGACGGCGTTCAGGAGGAGGCGGCCCACGCCGGAGCCGGTGCGTTCGGGCAGTACGTAGAGGGCGAGGAGTTCGCCGGCCGCGGGGTCGGGGAGCGGGCCCACGGCGGCCCAGCCGATGACGGTGCCGGTGTCCGTGGCGACGAGGTTGGCGGTCCGGTTGGCGGGGGACCGGAAGCGGCGGCGTCGCCGGGCCGCGTCCTCCTCGGCGGACATGGCGTCGAGGTAGCCGGGCGGAACGATCCCGGCGTACGCCGCCCGCCACCCGCTCACCCGCAACGCGGCCACCGCGGTCACGTCCTCCAGGGCCATTGCGCGCACCTCGATCATGGGCGGATGGTAGCCGGGGCCCGGAAATTGGGGGGTGGGCCGGGGCGATGGCTGGTTATGCTGCGGCGTCCGAACAGGCCAGGGAGGTCCGTCGCCGTGAGCAGTGTCAGTACGTCCTTTCCGGAGCGGTTGGAGCTGTCGGGGGAGGGGCTCGTTCTGCGTGACTGGAGCGAGGCGGACCTCGCCGCGATGCCGGGGCTCTTCGACCACCCCGACGTCGCGTACTGGACGCCGATGGCCTCCCCGTTCGACGCCGCGGCGGCCCGCACACAGTTGGACCGGAGCAGGCAGCGGCGGGCCGAGGGCGCGTCGATCCTGCTCGCCATCACCGTCGACGGCGGCGCCCCGCTCGGCGAGGTGATGCTGCGGCCCACCGCCGAGGGCATGGAGATCGGCTACGCGGTCGGTCCGGCGCACCGCGGCCGCGGCCTCGCGGCGCGGGCGGTGCGGGTGGTGGCCGCGTACGCCTTCGAGCAACTGGGCGCGAGCCGGGTGGTCCTGGAGCTGGAGGCCGAGAACTCCGCCAGCGTCGCCGTGGCCACCAGGACGGGCTTCCGGCTGCTCGACGACGTGCCGCTGGTCATGGGCGAGGAGAAGGGCCGCCCGTACGCCCTGCAGACCTGGGGCCTGGACCGCCCCTGACCCGCCCGCCCCCGACGAGGCAACTGCCGCGCGCGCGTGCGCCGTTGATGCGCCCGCCCCGGTGGGCATGCAATGGGGGAAGGACTCCACCGCGGAGACCCGTCGAGGAGGGAAAACCATGGCCGCCGACTCCCCGAAGCCGGACCGGACCCCCGAAGTGCCGGCAGAAGTGACCCCGCCCGTACCCCAGTTGGTGCTGCTCGGAGCCTGCGGATGCGGAGCGGGCTGCGGCTGCGGCTGCCAGTCGGGCGCGCCGTGCCAGTGCGGCGGGTCCTGCTGACCGCACCCGCTCCACGTACGGGCTGACCGTGCGAGCTCGACGTACGGGCCGACCGCACGAAGCGACGACGGAAGGGCCCCGCGCGAACACACTGCGCGGGGCCCTTCCCGTACGACTCGGAGAGGTCAGGCCCCCTCGACCGGCTGCGGCTGGGGCTGCCCCTGCACTTCGTCCGCGTGCTCGCCCGTCACCAGGTAGACGACCCGCTTCGCCACCGACACCGCGTGGTCCGCGAAGCGCTCGTAGTAGCGGCCGAGCAGTGTCACGTCGACCGCCGTCTCGATGCCGTGCTTCCACTTCTCGTCCATCAGGTGCTGGAACAGCGTGCGGTGCAGCTGGTCCATCTCGTCGTCGTCCTGCTCCAGCTGCATCGCCAGATCGACGTCCTTGGTGATGATGACCTCCGCCGCCTTCGCCATCAGGCGCTGGGCCAGCTGTCCCATCTCCAGGATGGTGGCGTGCAGGTCGTGCGGAACCGCCCGCTCCGGGAACCGCAGACGGGCCAGCTTGGCGACATGCTGGGCGAGGTCACCGCTGCGCTCCAGGTCGGCCGACATCCGCAGCGACGTCACGACGATCCGCAGATCCGTCGCCACCGGCTGCTGGCGGGCCAGCAGGGCTATGGCCCGCGCCTCCAGCTCGTGCTGGAGATCGTCCACCTTCTGGTCGGATGCGATCACGGTCTCCGCGAGCTTCAGGTCGGCGTCGAGCATGGCCGTGGTGGCGCGCCCGATCGCCGACCCGACAAGGCGGGCCATCTCGACCAGACCCTCGCCGATCGAGTCAAGTTCCTCGTGGTACGCGTCACGCATACGGCGTTCCCTCTCTGTACCTGGCTTCGTTGGGACCCGGTTGGCCCCACGCTCCCACGTTCCGTCCTGTACGCGTCCGAATCCGGCACCACAAGTGAATCGACCCCGTACCCAAGGTGAACTCTGGGCGACGAGTGTTCGAGCTGCCACTCGGATGGCTGTGGAGGAGCGGTCCATGCCGCATAACCTGAAGACATGGACGTGAACGCGGCGGTCGCCGCAGCGGCAGCGATCGCCGGAGTGTGCACCGGCGTCATCGCCATGCTGGCGTTTCGCTGGAGCGAACGCGACCAGAAGCGCCCCACCCGCACCTCCCTGCACACGGACCCGGTCCTGCCGCCCGGCGTCGACACCGTGCTCTCCGTGCTCCGCTCCTCCGCCGTCGTCCTCGACGAGGCGGACAGCGTGGTCAAGGCCAGCTCGGCGGCGTACGCCCTCGGTCTCGTACGCGGCGGGAAGCTCGCGGTCGAGCCGATGCTGCAGATGGCCCGCGACACCCGGCGCGACGGCGAGATACGCCAGGTCGAGCTGGACCTGCCGCGGCGCGGCACGGGGCGCGGCGACGCGCTCGCCGTGTCCGCCCGGGTCGCCCCGCTCGGCTCCCGCCTGGTGCTGCTCCTGGTCGAGGACCTCACCGAGGCCCGGCGCATCGAGGCCGTACGGCGCGACTTCGTCGCCAACGTGAGCCACGAGCTGAAGACGCCGGTCGGCGCGCTCTCCCTGCTGTCGGAGGCCGTCATGGACGCGTCCGACGACCCGGAGGCCGTCGAGCGGTTCGCCGGCCGCATGCAGAACGAGGCGACCCGGCTCACCAGCCTCGTACAGGAGCTCATCGACCTCTCACGGGTGCAGAACGACGACCCGCTGGAGGACGCCGAGCCGGTGCGCGTCGACGAACTCGTCGCCGAGGCCATCGACCGCTGTCGCCAGCCCGCCGCGAGCAAGCAGATCACCATGGCCGCCGGAGGCACCGCCGACCTGCGCGTATGGGGAAACCGGGGGCAGCTCGCCGCCGCCCTCGGCAACCTCGTCGAGAACGCCGTCAACTACTCGCCGGCCCGCACCCGCGTGGGCATAGCCGCCCGCCGCGTCTCGGCGGGCGGCGGCGACCGCATCGAGATAGCCGTCACCGACCAGGGCATCGGCATCTCGGAGAAGGACAAGGAGCGCGTGTTCGAGCGCTTCTACCGCGTCGACCCGGCCCGCTCCCGGGCCACCGGCGGCACGGGCCTCGGCCTCGCCATCGTCAAGCACGTAGCGGCCTCGCACGGCGGGGAAGTCACCGTGTGGAGCTCCGAGGGACAGGGCTCCACCTTCACGCTGCGGCTGCCCGAGGCGGCCTCGCCCCGCGGCTCACGTTCGACACAGACCAAGACATCCCGCACCAGTGGCCCCGGAGACGTACGCGACGAAGACGACGCACACGGGCCCGACGACACAACCGCATACGAATCCATTCCTGCCACTCCTGCCGCCCCGGAGGTCCTTCCGTGACCCGAGTGCTCGTCGTAGAGGACGAAGAGTCGTTCTCCGACGCCCTTTCCTACATGCTCCGCAAGGAGGGTTTCGAGGTCGCCATCGCGGCCACGGGACCCGACGGCCTCGACGAGTTCGAGCGCAACGGTGCCGACCTCGTCCTGCTCGACCTGATGCTGCCGGGCCTGCCCGGCACCGAGGTCTGCCGCCAGCTGCGCGGCCGCTCCAACGTCCCGGTGATCATGGTGACCGCCAAGGACAGCGAGATCGACAAGGTCGTCGGCCTGGAAATAGGAGCCGACGACTACGTGACGAAGCCGTTCTCCTCGCGTGAGCTGGTCGCCCGCATCCGGGCCGTCCTGCGCCGCCACGGCGAGCCCGAGGAGGTCGCCCCGCAGGCCCTGGAGGCCGGCCCCGTCCGCATGGACGTCGACCGGCACGTGGTGACGGTGGGCGGCGGCAAGGTCGACCTCCCGCTCAAGGAGTTCGACCTCCTGGAGATGCTGCTGCGCAACGCCGGTCGTGTGCTGACCCGTATGCAGCTGATCGACCGGGTGTGGGGCGCGGACTACGTGGGCGACACCAAGACGCTCGACGTCCACGTGAAGCGCCTGCGCGCCAAGATCGAGCCGGACCCGGGGGCGCCGAGATACCTGGTCACGGTGCGCGGTCTCGGCTACAAGTTCGAGCCGTAAACAGCCGATCAAGCCCCGCCGGCGTTTGAGGCGCGGGGTCCGGGGCGGAGCCCCGTGACGTGAATGGCGGAGGGGCGGAACCCATCGGGTCCCGCCCCTCCGCCGTACGCGTGCGTCAGTGACCCGCCGCGTGCTCCGACTCCGAGGCCGTCGCGGAGGTGGAGGCCCCCGTCGAGGCCGAGGCCTTGTCGTCCGGCGTCGCGGACGTGGACGTGGACGTGGAGGCCGTCGGCGACGCGGAGCCGCCCGGCGCGGCCGGGACCTCGCTCGGACCCCACTTCTTGAAGTAGCTGTCGGCCGGCACCACGAACGCCTTCAGCTTCACGTCTCCGGCCTTGCTGAAGGAGAACGTGATCCGCTGCGCGTTGCCGTCGAGGACGGCGGTGCGGCTGTTGGGCAGCTCGGCGGAGGCGTTGCCCTTGCCGCCGAGGACGACGGAGCCGCCGGCCGGGACGGTGATCTTCGAGGCGCCCTTGGCGTCCGTCAGCTTGGCGGACTTGCCGACGCCGTCGACAGTGATCGCGTCGAGCGTCTGGGTGGTGCTCCCGTTGTTGAAGAGCGTGCCCGTGACGACGGCCGGGCCCTTGGACTCGCGGTCCGGCTGGGTGATGACGGTGGCGTTCTGGATCTTGATGTCGCCGACCGAGGTCGCGGCGTTGTCCGGCTTGACCTCAAGTGTCTGCGCGTTGTTGCCGGCGCCGCACGCGGCGAGCGAGGCGATCGAGAACGCGATGGCGGCGGCGGCGAGGGCGCCGCGTCGAAGGCTGCTGCTCACGGCGGCGGCAACTCCTTGAACGTGGGCGGGCAAGGCGGCGGGTGTAAAGCCGCCCTAAGGGTCTGTCAGCGGCCTTAGGTTACCGAGCCGTTCCCGCGCCGCCGCACCCGACCCGCCCCTCAGCTCGTGACACCCTCCCCGGCCGCCCCGTCCGCGCTCCGTTCACCCCATGTTCCCCAGGGTTGTCATTGGGTCACGCGAGCCTCTTGTTCACCATTCACATAAGGCCTGTCCAGGCGCCGGGGCGGATATCCGGTAAGGAATGCGCGGGGGTCCGGAAAAACGATCACGGCGGACACCGATTGGCGAAGATCAATTCCCGATTCGACTCGAACGTGTCTCCGGGGCCCTGAACGGAGTAGCGAAAGTTCATCGCTTCGAAGCAGGCAAACCGGGACTTTCGGCCCCTGGAGGGCCGGTCGCGGCGGCGGTAGCGTACTCGTTTCGGCTTCCTCGAAGAACGGCTCCGACCTGCGAATACCGTCCTCCACTACCCCTCCGCAGCACGTTCCCGATGGAGTTGTCAAGCCCCGAGATATGCCCTGACCTGCGAAAACGCCATTCAGAACCCGCAGTTTCCGTGTTAGACTGGATAGCCACGGAAGGGGTACCTGTCACATGACGTTCAAGGTTGGCGACACCGTGGTCTATCCCCATCACGGGGCCGCGCTGATCGAGGCTATCGAAACTCGTCAGATCAAAGGCGTGGACAAGACCTACTTGGTGCTGAAGGTCGCCCAGGGCGACTTGACGGTACGTGTGCCAGCGGACAATGCGGAGTTCGTCGGCGTGCGTGATGTGGTCGGTCAGGACGGGCTCGACCGGGTCTTCGAGGTGCTGCGCGCGTCGTACGCCGAGGAGCCCACGAACTGGTCGCGCCGTTACAAGGCAAACCTGGAGAAGCTCGCCTCCGGCGATGTCATCAAGGTCGCGGAAGTGGTCCGTGACCTGTGGCGTCGGGAGCGTGAGCGCGGACTCTCCGCAGGTGAGAAGCGCATGCTCGCCAAGGCTCGCCAGATCCTGGTGAGCGAGCTCGCACTCGCGGAGAACACGAACGAGGACAAGGCCGAGGCCCTGCTCGACGAGGTTCTCGCGTCCTGATACGCGCGACTGCCGCGTATGGAAACAATGCCGTAGTGCCCGCTGACCCTCACGGTGTCGCCGGGCACTGCGGCATGTTCGTACCCATGTCCCCACCGCACGCCCGGGCCGGTACTCGACTGCTCGATACCCGTACTGCTTGGCGTGCCGGGCCCGGGCAATCTGGCTCGACCAGGACTGTCACGGAAGGGCCCTGTCAAGGCGTCGCGCCCGGCATGCTGTGGCCATACCCACCTCTCCCGAGCGCACAAACCTGAACGGAACCGATGTCTGACGAAACGCGTCCCGTAGGCAGCGCAGTACGCACCGCGGCCGTGATTCCGGCCGCTGGACGGGGCGTGCGCCTCGGTCCGGGTGCTCCCAAGGCGCTGCGCGCGCTGAGCGGTACTCCGATGCTGATCCATGCGGTCCGGGCGATGGCGGCGTCCCGCGCCGTCTCCCTCGTCGTGGTCGTCGCGCCGCCCGACGGCGCCGCCGAAGTGAAGTCCTTGCTCGCCGATCACGCCCTGCCCGAGCGCACCGACTTCGTCGTCGTGCCCGGCGGGGAGAGCCGGCAGGAGTCGGTGCGGCTCGGGCTCGCGGCGCTGCCCGCCGGGATCGACATCGTGCTCGTGCACGACGCGGCCCGGCCGCTCGTGCCGGTCGACACGGTCGACGCGGTCATCGAGGCCGTACGGGACGGGGCTCCGGCCGTTGTTCCCGCGCTGCCGCTCGCGGACACGGTCAAGGAGGTCGTGCCGTCCGCCGACGGTTCGCCCGAGCCCGTCGTGGCGACGCCCTCGCGGGCCAAGCTGCGGGCCGTGCAGACGCCGCAGGGGTTCGACCGGGAGACGCTCGTGCGGGCGCACGAGACGGTGACCGAGGATGTGACGGACGACGCCGGGATGGTCGAGCACCTCGGCCACCAGGTGGTCCTCGTGCCCGGGCACGAGGAGGCGTTCAAGGTGACGCGGCCGCTCGATCTGGTGCTGGCCGAGGCGGTTCTGGCCCGGAGGAGGGCGAACGATGGCTTCTGAGGGGTCCGGGATCGCGGGTGTCGTGCTGCCGCAGGTCGGCATCGGGACGGACATCCATGCCTTCGAGGACGGGCGTGAGCTGTGGTGTGCCGGGCTGAAGTGGGAGGACTCCGGTCCGGGGCTCGCCGGGCACTCCGATGCGGATGTGGTGGCGCATGCGGCCTGCAACGCGTTGTTCTCGGCTGCCGGGCTCGGTGACCTGGGGCAGCACTTCGGTACGGGGCGGCCGGAGTGGTCCGGGGCGAGTGGGGTCGTGCTGTTGGCCGAGGCGGCGCGGATCGTGCGGGATGCGGGGTTCGTGATCGGGAACGTGGCCGTGCAGGTCGTCGGGCCGCGGCCCAAGATCGGCAAGCGGCGGGACGAGGCGCAGAAGGTGTTGTCGGAGGCGGCCGGGGCGCCGGTGTCCGTGTCGGGCGCGACGACGGACGGCCTCGGCTTCCCGGGCCGTGACGAGGGCCTGATGGCGGTGGCCACGGCGCTGGTGGCTCGCGCCGGGACCTGACCCGTGGCGGGGGCCGTCGTTGCTTGTTGCGCGGCACCGGGGGCCGCCTTGCCCACCCTGCCGCCCTCGGCGGCAGATTGCCCAAGGTGGTGGCGGGGTCGGCCGTCTCGGGTGGGGAGCCGTGGTGGCGGCAGATTGTTGGCCGCGGGGTGCGGCACCCCGTGGGGCCTACGCCCCTGGAGGGGGCGGGTGGGCGGGGGTACGGGCGCATCGAGTCCGGTAGGCGTGTGGGCGTATCGAGCCCCGCCGGCGATTGAGGCGCGGGGGTCGGGGCGGAGCCCCGAGGCCGTGGTGGCGGTGGGGTGGAGGGGCCCGTGGGCTTGTTGCGTATGGGTTGCAGTTAGCATGGGTGGGCAATGAGAGGTCGGTCGGGCTGAGGCGGCGATGGGTGAATACGTGATCCGCGTGGCCGGGGACGGCGACGTGGACGAGGCCCGTGCCGTCATGCTGGACACCGTCTACCGCGACCTGCGCTCCGGGTACGTGCCGCGCTGGCACGCCGACATCATCGACCCGGTCGCCCACTACCTGCGCCCCGAGCGGTGCGTCCTGCTCGTCGCCGAACACCGCGAGAGCGGCGAGATCGCCGCCACCGGCGCCGTCCGCGACCGCGGCCCCGCCGCCCCGCCCAACCCCCAGTGGGTCGCCGACCGCTTCCCCTCCGGTTCCACCGCCCAGCTGTGCCGGATCTACGTACGCCCCGAGCACCGCAGGAACGGGCTCGCGCGGGACCTCGTGCGGGAGCTGACCGGCTTCGTGGCCGGGGTCGGCGGGTACGAGGCGCTCTATCTGCACACCGACCCCGCCGTCCCCGGCGCCGAGCCCTTCTGGCGCTCGATCGCCCAAGAGGTGTGCGACGAGCGGGAGTTGCCGGACGGCGGCCAGGGCATCGTGCACTTCGAGCTCCCGCTGCCCGCGCCGGTCCCCGCGTCCGTCGGCTGATGCGGCGCCGCGGCCTTCTGCTGGCGGCGGCCGGGATCGGGCTGACGTCCGCCTGCGGCTCGTTCACCGGGACCGCGCGCCGCGGCCGGATCGCCGTCGACCTCGCCTTCGCGCCCACCCAGGGCCTCTCCCCGTACACCGACGACGGCCTGCTGCTCAGCCGGCTCGCCGTCGTCGACGGGCTCACCCGCATGGACACCGCCGGCGTCGTGCACCCCGCGCTCGCCGAGAAGTGGACCCGGACGTCCGCCACCACCTGGGAGTTCACGCTGCGCGACGCCCGGTTCCAGGACGGCGGACGGGTCACCGCCGACGCCGTCCAGCACGCGCTCACCCGGGCGGGGCAGGCCAAGACGCAGCCCCGCGTGCTCAGCGACATGCGGCTCACCGCGCGCGCCACGGGGGAGCGGACCGTCCGGATCACCACCGGCACCGCCGACCCGCTGCTGCCCGCGCGGCTCGCCAACCCGTCGCTCGCGGTCTTCTCCCCGGCCGCGTACGGCAAGAAGGGCGGCGGTGTCGACCCCGTCGGGACCGCCACCGGCCCGTTCGCGCTGACCGAGGTGAACGGGGCCGTGTCCGCGACGCTCGACCGGTTCGACGGGCACTGGCGCGGGAAGGCCGCGGCGCGCGGCCTCGACGTCTCCTTCGTCGCCGACAACAACGCCCGCGCCAACGCGCTGCGTTCGGGGCAGATCGAGATCGCCGAGTTCGTGCCCGCCGCGCAGGCGCTCGTCCTCGGCGACCGGGCGCGCAAGGTCGCCACCGTCCGCACCACGACCCTGTACCTGAACACGCGCACCGGCCCGCTCGCGGACCCCGCACTGCGCGCCGCCGTCCGCGAGTTCGCCGACACCTCCGCGCTCGCCCGCAGCGTGTACGAGGGGTACGCCACGCGGGGCACGGGCCTGCTCGGCCCCGGTTTCGCCTGGGCCGACGGAAAGCAGCTGCCCGTCACCGGCCGGGCGAAGGCGGCGAAGCCGCACGGGCAGACGCTCACCCTCGCCACGTACACCAACCGCGCCGAGCTGCCCGAGGTCGCCGCCGCGCTCCAGCAGCAGCTGCGCGGCGCCGGGTTCGCGGTGCGGCTCGTCGTGAAGGACTACGCGCGCCTCGAATCGGGCGCGCTCGACGGGGAGTACGACGCGTTCCTGATGTCCCGGTCCACCGCACTCGACACCGGCGACCCGGTCTCGTACTTCGCCTCCGACTTCACCAGCGGGGGCAGCTTCAACATCTCGCAGCTGAGGGACGGCCGCGTCGACTTCGCCGTGCGGGAGGCCGCGGGGCTCGAAGGGGCGGCGCGGCACCGGGCGATGCTGCGCGCCGAGGCCGCGATCCTCGGCACCGACGCGGCCGTGCCGATCGTCCACGAACAGCATCTGCAGGGCGTCGGGGCCGGGGTGCGCGGGGTCGTCCTCGACCCCTATGAGCGACAGTTCGTCGGTCTGGAGACGCACGCCTGATGAACCGTGCCGGCAATCGCCTGTCCGTGACGGTGGGCCGGGTGGGCGCCGCCGCCGGGCTCCTTGTGCTCACCGCGCTGCTGCCGTGGCTGACCCGCACCGACCCCGCGCTCACGGTGCTGCACGCGCGCTACGGGGACGCGCCCACGACGCCGAAGCAGCTCGGCGAGGTGCGGGCCCAACTCGGCCTGGACCAGGGGCCGTTCACGTTCCTCGGCCAGTGGCTGCGCGGGCTCGCGCACGGGGATCTCGGGGCGTCCTGGGTGACCGGCGCCGATGTCGCCTCCGACGTGGGCTCCGCGTTCTGGGTGTCCGTGTCCCTCATGGCGTACGCGATGGTGGTCGCGGTCGTCCTGGCGGTGGCGCTGTGCCTGCCGACGCTCCGGCGCGCGCGGCCCGAACCCGCGCACGGGGTGGGAGCGGGAATCCTCGCCGCGCTCCCCGAATTCCTGCTCGCCTCCGTCCTCGCCACGCTGTTCGCCGTGCGCCTCGGCTGGTTCCCGGCGCAGGGCTGGGCCTCGCCCGCGTCCGCCGTGCTGCCCGCGCTCGCCCTCGGCATCCCGGCAGGGGCCGTGCTCGGGCGGCTCGCCCAGGACGCGCTGCCCGCCGCGTTCGCCGAACCGTGGGTGCGCACCGCGCGGGCCAACGGCATGCCGCGCTCGCGCATCGCCCGGCACGCGGCGCGGCGCGCCCTGCCCGCGGTGCTGCCGCAGGCGGGCCTCACGGTGGTCGGGCTCACCGGGGCCGCGGCCGCCGTGGAGGCGGTCTTCGCGATCCCGGGGCTCGGCGGCACGGCCGTCGCCGCCGCGCTCGACCTCGACCTGCCGCTGCTCCAGGGCTGCCTGCTGGTGCTGCTCGCGCTGGGCGTGGTGGCGGCCGTGGCCGTGGGCCTCGTACGGCGCCGGCTGCTCGGTCCCGCGCTCGAAGCGGGCGCGCTGCCGGGGCTCGCGCGGGTGCGCGGGGGCGGGCGCGGGCGGCTGTACGCCGCCGGGGCGCTGGTTGCCGTGCTGCTCGCCGTCATCGCCTGGGGGCTGACCCGCGACCCGCTCCAGGTCGACCTCGCCGCCAGGCTGGCGGGTCCCTCCGGCACGCACCCCTTCGGCACCGACGCGCTCGGCCGCGACGTCCTCGCCCGGCTCGGACACGGGGCGCTGCGCACGCTCGCCGTCGCGGCGGCCGTCTGCGCGGTGTGCTTCGTGGTGGGCGTCGGGCTCGGGCTCATGCGGTGGACGGCCGGGCTCACGGAGGTGGCGAACGCGATGCCCGCGATCCTGGCGGGTCTCCTGGTCACCGGCCTGTTCGGGGCGGGGGTCGCCGGGGCCGCGGTCGCCGTCGCGGCGGTCGGATGGGCGCCGCTCGCCGCGCACACGGCGGCCGTCGCGGAGGCGGAGCGGGGGGCCGGGTACGTGGTCGCCGCGCGTGCTTCGGGGGCCGGGCGGTGGCAGGTGCTGCGGCGCCATGTGCTGAGCGCGGTCGTGCCGACGGTGGGGCGGCACGCGCTGCTGCGGCTCGCGCCGACGACCCTGGCGCTTGCGTCCCTGGGTTTTCTGGGGCTCGGTACGCAGGCGCCCACGCCGGAGTGGGGGCGGTTGCTGATGGAGAACCTGCCGTACGCGGAGCGGGCGCCGTGGTCGGTCCTCGCGCCTGCGGTGGGCCTCGCCGGCGTGGGGGCGGTCGTGGTGCTGGTGTCGTCCGGGGTCTTCGGGCGGCGACGGTGACCGGCCACGGGGCTCCGCCCCGGACCCCCGGGAGCGCAACGACGGTGCTGCGGGGACTGCCGGGATACCTCCGCCTCCTCGCCGGCACCCAACTCGCCTTCAACATCGGCTTCTACGCCGTACTGCCCTACCTCGCCACCCACCTCGCCGACACCATCGGACTCGCCGGCTGGGCGGTGGGCCTCGTGCTCGGGCTGCGGACCTTCAGCCAGCAGGGGCTCTTCGTGGTCGGGGGCGCGCTCACCGACCGGTTCGGGCCGCGCCCCGTCGTGCTGGCCGGGTGTCTGCTGCGGATCGCCGGGTTCGTGTGGCTCGCCTTCGCGGGCAGCACGGTCACCGTCGTCGCCGCGGTCGTGCTCGTCGGGTTCGCCGCCGCGCTGTTCTCGCCGGCCGTCGAGTCGGAGGCCGCCCGGGAGGCCGTCCGTCACGAGCACGCGACCGGTGAGCCGCGCGCCCAGGTGCTCGGCGTCTTCTCGGCGGCCGGGCAGGCAGGCGCGTTCCTCGGGCCGTTGCTCGGCACGGCGCTGCTGTACGCCGGGTTCCGGGCGGCGTGCCTGGCGGGCGCGGTCGTCTTCGTGGGGGTGCTCGCCGGGCACGCGCGCCTGATGCCGCGCCGCGAGCCGGTGCGCACCCGACGCATGCGGGGCGCCCGCACGGTCTTCGCGAACCCCCGCTTCCTCGCGCTCTGCCTCGCGTACAGCGGCTACCTCATCGCCTACAACCAGCTGTACCTGGCGCTGCCCGTCGAACTCACCCGCGCCACCGGTTCGCAGGACGCGGTGGGCCTGCTCTTCGCGCTGTCCTCGCTGCTCGTCGTCGGCGCCCAGCTGCCCGTCACGCGCTGGTCGGCGGCCCGGATCGCGCCGCGGACCGCGCTGACCGCGGGCCTGCTGCTGGTGGCGGCGGGGTTCGCGGCGGTCGCGGCCACGTCCCCGTACCTCCCGGACCGCACCCCGTACGCGCTGCTGCCCGCCTGCGCGCTGGTCGTGCTGCTCACGCTGGGCCAGATGCTGCTCGTCCCGGCGGCGCGCGGGCTCGTCCCCGATCTGGTGGACGAACGGCATCTGGGCCTCGCGACGGGGGCGCTGTCCTCCGTGTCGGGCCTTGCCGTGCTGGGTGGGAGCGCGGCGACGGGCGCGCTCCTCACGCTCCCCGCGCCCGTCCTGTGGTCGGCGCTCGCGGTGGTGCCGCTGGCGGCGGCGGGGCTCGCCCGTTTCGTGACACCCGTGCGAACAGAGCGACGAAATACCGGCCCGCTCGGGTGCGTTCCCGGAGGATCGGGTACGCGCCAACCGTCCCCCGAGAAGGAGTGAGGCCATGTCAGCCCAGCTGTCCGACGAGCTCAAGGCACTGCTCGACAGCAAGGTCTTCATCGCTGTCGCCACCATCCAGCCCGACGGGAGTCCGCAGGTCTCCCCGGTGTGGGCCAAGCGGGACGGTGACGACGTCCTGTTCTCCACGACCGTGGACCGCCGCAAGACGAAGAACCTGCGGGCGGACCCGCGGGTGACGGTGATGGTGCAGCCGGCCGACAACCCGTACGCGTACGCCGAGATCCGCGGCACGGCGGAGATCACGACGGAGGGCGGTCAGGCCCTCATCGACGAACTGTCACTGAAGTACACGGGCAAGAAGTACGCCGACTTCAACCCGACGTCATCCCAGGACGCCGAACGGGTGGTCGTCCGTGTGCGGGCGCGAAAGGTCGTCGGGCGAGTCTGACCACATCAAGCCCCTGCGGCGATTGAGCAGCGGGGTCCGGGGCGGAGCCCCGTGGCCGGGGCCCGGGGAGGGGTCGCAGGGGCGGGTGGCCCGGGCGATGGCCCGGTACCGGCCGGAGGCCATGGCACGGGTCCGGGCCTACTACCCTGGAGGCGTGACTATTCGCCTGTACGACACCAGCGCCCGGCAGATCCGTGACTTCGAGCCCCTCACACCGGGCTGTGTCTCGATCTACCTGTGTGGCGCCACCGTCCAGGCGGCCCCGCACATCGGCCACATCCGGTCGGGGCTCAATTTCGACATCATGCGCCGCTGGTTCGCGTACCGCGGCTACGACGTCACGTTCGTGCGCAATGTGACGGACATCGACGACAAGATCATCAAGAAGGCCGAGGAGCAGAACCGGCCCTGGTGGTCGATCGGGTACGAGAACGAGCGCGCGTTCAACGACGCGTACACCGCGCTCGGCTGCCTCCCCCCGACCTACGAGCCGCGGGCCACCGGCCACGTCACCGAGATGGTCGAGATGATGCGCGGCCTCATCGAGCGCGGCCACGCGTACGAGGCCGACGGGAACGTCTACTTCGACGTCAGGTCCTTCCCCGGCTACCTGGAGCTGTCCAACCAGGAGCTCGACAACCTGCTGCAGCCCTCCGGCGAGGGCGAGACCGGCAAGCGGGACCCGCGCGACTTCGCCATGTGGAAGGCCGTCAAGCCCGGCGAGCCCAGCTGGGAGACGCCGTGGGGCCGGGGCCGCCCCGGCTGGCACCTGGAGTGCTCGGCCATGGCCCACAAGTACCTGGGCACCGCCTTCGACGTGCACGGCGGCGGCATCGACCTGATCTTCCCGCACCACGAGAACGAGATCGCGCAGGCCAAGGCCTTCGGCGACGACTTCGCGACCTACTGGGTGCACAACTCGTGGGTCACGATGTCCGGCGAGAAGATGTCGAAGTCCCTCGGGAACTCGGTCCTCGTCTCCGAGATGGTCAAGCACTGGCGGCCCATCGTCCTCCGCTACTACCTGGGCACCCCGCACTACCGCTCCACCATCGAGTACAGCGAGGACGCGCTGCGCGAGGCCGAGTCGGCGTTCGGCCGGATCGAGGGCTTCGTGCAGCGGGTGACCGAACTTGCGGGCGGCACCGTCGCGCCCGCCGCCGAGGTCCCCCCGGCGTTCGCCGACGCCATGGACGACGACCTCGGCGTCCCGCAGGCGCTCGCCATCGTGCACACCGCCGTACGGCAGGGGAACTCCGCCCTCGCCGCCGACGACAAGGAAGCCGCCGTCGCCCGCCTCGCCGAGGTGCGCGCCATGCTCGGCGTCCTGGGCCTCGACCCGCTCGACGAGCAGTGGGCGGGAGCGTCCGACAACAGCGGCGAGGACCTGCACGGTGTCGTCGACCACCTCGTGAAGCTCCTCCTGGAGCAGCGCGAGGCGGCCCGCGCCCGCAAGGACTGGGCCACCGCCGACGCCATCCGCGACCGGCTCAAGCAGTCCGGTCTGAGCATCGAGGACAGCCCCTCGGGGCCGCGCTGGACGCTCGGCTGAGGACCGCTGAGCAGCCGAATGTGCCGCCCGGCGCTCCGGGCGGCACACTTCATAGACGTACGCACACATCCGTAGACGCAGTCGTAAGAGACAGGTAGGTCATGGCCGCCAACAGCAACCGCCGCATGTCCGGCAAGAAGGGCGCGCAGGTGGGCAGCGGTGGCAACCGGCGCCGCGGCCTCGAGGGCAAGGGCCCCACGCCGCCCGCCGAGATGCGCAAGGGCCACGCCAAGCAGCGTGCCGCCAACGCCAAGGCCAAGCGCGCCCAGAGCCGCCCGACGAGCCGCACCGGCGGCCCGCGCGGCAAGTCCACCGCCGAGATGGTCGTCGGCCGCAACCCGGTCGTCGAGGCGCTGCGCGGCGGCGTGCCCGCCACGACCCTGTACGTGCAGCAGTTCATCGACAACGACGAGCGGGTCCGCGAGGCCCTCCAGGTCGCCGGTGAGCGCGGCGGGATCCACCTCATGGAGGCTCCGCGCCCCGAGCTGGACCGCATGACCAACGGCCTCAACCACCAGGGCCTCGTCCTCCAGGTCCCGCCGTACGAGTACGCGTTCCCCGAGGACCTCGCCGCCGCCGCGTACGACGAGGGCGAGGACCCGCTGATCGTCGCGCTCGACGGGGTCACCGACCCGCGCAACCTCGGCGCCGTCGTCCGTTCCGTCTCCGCCTTCGGCGGCCACGGCGTCGTCGTGCCCGAGCGGCGCGCGGCCGGGATGACGGCCGGCGCGTGGAAGACGTCGGCCGGTACCGCGGCGCGCACGCCGGTCGCCCGCGCCACGAACCTGACCCGCGCCCTGGAGCAGTACAAGAAGGCGGGCATCGCGGTGGTCGGCCTCGCCGCCGACGGTGAGCACACCGTGGGCGACCTGGAGGCCCTCGGCGGTCCCGTCGTCATCGTCGTCGGCAGCGAGGGCAAGGGCCTGTCCCGCCTGGTCGGCGAGACCTGCGACTACCGCGTCCGCATCCCGATGCCGGGCGGCGCCGAGTCGCTGAACGCCGGTGTCGCCGCGGGCGTCGTGCTCTACGAGGCGGCCCGCCGCCGCGCCTGATCCGCGCCCCGCCGTCCGGGCCCGCGGGCCTGTCGTTCGACAGGCCCGCGACCTTGACGGGGCCCGGACATTTCGGTGGGGCCGAGGCAGTGTCCTAAACACACATCACTCGGTTAGATGAGTGTGGACACCAGAACGCCCCGCACACCCTCGGGTGACCGCACGTCGGGATTCGACGACGGTCCCGCGCTGAGCATGGTGAAGGTTCCGTGCGATCCGGCGCAGGTCATCGTCAACCACGCGAGTTTCCGCGTGCAGCTCCCCACGGCGCAGCAGTCGCAACTCCCGCGCATCTCACGGCACTTGAGCGCCACGGGCGTGGCCGGAGCCGACGCGGCGACCACCCGCATTCCCGTCATCACCGCCGCAGGGACGCCCGGCGCCAGGCGGCGCCGCCCCGTCGTCAGAGCCGGCGGAGGCCTCGACACCAGCGGGCTCCTGCAGGGCGCGCGCCGCTCCGGAGAACCGGACGACGGCGGCGCCACCCAGGTCATCCCGCGCGTGGACGAGCGCGACTTCGCCGACGACCTCGGCCTCTACCGCGACTCGCCCACGGACGGGTCCACCCAGGAGACGCCCACCGTCGGCCCCTGGCAGGGCGGGGCGGACACGCCCACGCGGATCCTGCCGCGCATGCGCCAGTCCGGCAGCGCCTTCGAGGAAACCGGCGAGCTCGAGCAAGTCCCGTACGGGGACGACGAGTTCGACGTGCGGATCGGCTCGCCGGACGGCGGCAGGGACGGCGGCGCAGACGGCGAGAGTACCGCCGCCCGCCGCTACGGCCCCGTCCGGCACGCCTACTATCCCGGCCGCCGGATGAACCTCGGCGTCGTGCTGCTCCCGCTGCGCGTCTTCCTCGGCTTCATCTCCATCTACGCCGGCATGGGCAAGCTCTGCGACCCCGTCTACTTCGACGGCGGAGAGCGCGGCTCGATGGTCAAGTGGCTGCACTCGCTGCACCCCTGGGCCCTCGCCGAACCGCTCCGCGACTGGGCGCTCCAGCACCCCGTCGGCGCCGGCCTCGTGATCGCCTTCCTCCAGGTCATCGTCGGCGTCCTCACGGTCCTCGGACTGTGGCAGCGGCTCGCCGCGAGCGTCGGCGCGCTGCTCTCCGCGGCGCTGCTCGTCACCGTCAGCTGGAAGACCGTCCCCGCCTACGACGCGCCCGACATCATCTACCTCGCCGCCTGGTCCCCGCTGATCATCGCGGGCGCCCCCGTCTACTCCATCGACGGAAAACTCGCGGGCGGCGCCTGGCGGCGGCTCGGACCGCGCGCCGCACTGTGGGACCTGCGCAATTACGTACTGCGCCGGGGCACCGTCGTCGCGACCCTGGTCATCGGCGGCACGCTGCTCATCGGCTCCGTCCTCGGCGGCGCCGTCCGCGACGCCGACCGGGTCACCGCCCCGGGCCCCGGCGACGCGCCCCGCAACGAGGTGCCCGGCTCCCCGCTCCCCTCGGAGCCCGGCAGCAGCTCCCCGCAGCGCCAGCACACCCGGAGCCCGTCGGCCTCGTCCTCCGGCGCGCCGTCGCAGGGCGCCACGGCGAGCCCGTCCGGCTCTCCCAGCTCCGCCGGGGCGACCGCGGGCGCGAGCGCCACGAGCGGCACCAGCGGCACCACGACGACGCCGACCCAGGGCACCACCGCGGGCCAGGCCCCGCCCCAGCAGTCGGCGCCGCAGCAGCAGCCGCCGTCGAGCTCCGGCGGCTCCCCGAGCTCGGGCGGCACGTCGTCCGGCGGCCAGGACAGCCAGAAGCCGGGCCTGGTGGGCGGCCTGCTGGGCGAGTAACGCGCGCCTCCTCCCCTTACGCCGATGGGGCCCCGCACGCATCACGTGCGGGGCCCATCGGCGTGCCGGAAAGGCCCTCAACGGCCCTGTGCGGAAAGCTCCTTCGCGGCCTCCGTGAGGTCCTTCGCCGTGTCGATCGCCCGCCAGTACGCGCCCTGCGGGAGCTGGAAGCCGGCCAGCCGCTTGGCGCGGGCCAGCCGCGGGAACGTGGTGCGCTCGTGGTCCCCGAGGTCCGGCAGCAGCGAGGCGAACTCGGCAGCGAAGACGTACACGCCCGCGTTGATCAGATACGGCGACGGCGGCGCCTCGATGAAGTCGGTGATGTGGCCGAACGCGTCCGTCTCCACGGCGCCCCACGGGATCCGCGGGCGGGCCAGCGCGAGGGTCGCGGTCGCCTCCCGCTCATGGTGGAAGTCGGCCATCTCGCGCAACGAGAACCGCGTCCAGATGTCGCCGTTCGTGGCGTACCAGGGCTGTTCCTGGTGCGGCAGGTGCGCGGCGGCGTACTTCAGACCGCCGCCGCGGCCCAGCGGCTCCTTCTCGACGACCGTGGTGACCCGCAGCGGCAACTCCGCCCCGTCGAGCCACTCCTGGAGCACCTCGGCGAGATGCCCGCAGGAGACGACCGCGTCGGTGACGCCCTCCTCGGCGAGCCAGGTCAGCTGATGGCCGATGATCGGCGTGCCCGTGCCGGGGATCTCCACCATCGGCTTGGGCCGGTCGTCGGTGTACGGACGCAGCCGTGAGCCCTGACCGCCGGCCAGGACCACGGCCTGGGTGGGGCGGTGGGGATACGGAAGCGGGCCGTGCGCGGACGGTTCAGCGGTCGTCATGACCGGAACTGTACGTGCGCACGGCCCGCGGGAACGCCAGCGGCTCGGCGGTCGAGCGCGGCTCGGGACCGGTTCGCGGCCTCGGGGCCGGTCCGGTGCTCAGGCCCGGAAGCCGGCCACACCCGAGGCGAACGAGGTGTCACAGACGGGACGGGCGAACGACTGCGCGCGTGCGGGTCCGTACGTCTCCACGGCGGCCCGGCCGAGCGCCTTGGCGATCGCCATGCAGTGCCGGGCGAGCGAGGGGCGGCGGTCGATCTCCTGCTGGAGATGCGTGAGTGCAACGCCGGGGTTGTCCTCCTGGAGTTCGAGGAGAAGGCGGTCGCGCAGCACGTCCTGGGGGGCGCGCGACTTCGCACGCTTGGAGACGTCCTGTGAGGAGGCCGTGAGAACCGATTCCGAGGAACTCCCCGACCAGTTGACTCGGGTGACCGCGAGCGTCCCGGAGAGCACCAGCATCACCGGCAGGACGAAGGCGAGCGTACGGGCGGCGCGGCGGGCGGGGCCCCGGCCCCGGGCTCGGCGCGACTTCTGGGTGTAGTTGGCAGAGTGCGTCACGCGAGTGAGCGTAGCGCTCGGTGATGATTTGGCGACATTTGGTCACTCTGATGAGGGACGAGCAAAGAGGTTTTGTTGCATACGCGTTGACGAAGCAGGGCCAAATGCCCGAGTTGCCAGGGTATTTGTCGACAATGGCGAGCGAACGCGCGAGGGCCCCGCACCGAAGTGCGGGGCCCTCGCGGTTGGTTGCGCGAACCCCGGGCCGTCAGGCGGGCCGTCGGTCGGCAGGCCGTCAGTCGGAGAGGCGCTCGCCCGTGGAGGTCGAGAACACGTGGGTCTCACCGGCGCGCGGCACGACGTGCAGCTGGGCGCCCTTCTCCGGCACCTGGCGGCCGTTCACGCGGACGACCAGGTCCTTGTGCTCGCCACCGACCTCGGCGGCGCCGTAGACGTAGCCGTCGGCGCCGAGCTCCTCGACCACGTTCACGGAGACCGCGAGGCCGGCCGGGGCGTCGGAGACGTCCTTGGCGAGGGACTTCGCGGCGTCGCCGTTCGTCTCGACGATGTCGAAGTGTTCCGGGCGGACGCCCACGGTGACCGTGGTGTCGCCCTTGTCGGAGGCGGCCTTCAGCGCGTCGCGGTTGACCGGGACGACGGAGTTGCCGAACTTCACGCCGCCGTCGGTGATCGGGACCTCGACCAGGTTCATGGCCGGGGAGCCGATGAAGCCGGCGACGAAGAGGTTGGCCGGGCGGTCGTACATGTTGCGCGGGGTGTCGACCTGCTGGAGCAGACCGTCCTTGAGCACCGCCACACGGTCGCCCATCGTCATGGCCTCGACCTGGTCGTGGGTGACGTAGACGGTGGTGATGCCGAGGCGGCGCTGGAGCGACGCGATCTGCGTACGCGTGGACACACGGAGCTTGGCGTCGAGGTTCGACAGCGGCTCGTCCATGAGGAACACCTGCGGCTCACGCACGATCGCGCGGCCCATCGCCACACGCTGGCGCTGACCACCGGAGAGGGCCTTCGGCTTGCGGTCCAGGTACTCGGTGAGGTCGAGGATCTTCGCGGCCTCTTCGACCTTCGTCCGGATCTCCGCCTTGTTCACGCCGGCGATCTTGAGCGCGAAGCCCATGTTGTCGGCGACGGACATGTGCGGGTACAGCGCGTAGTTCTGGAACACCATGGCGATGTCCCGGTCCTTCGGAGGCAGGTGCGTGACGTCGCGCTCGCCGATGCGGATCGCACCGCCGTTGACGTCCTCGAGACCCGCGAGCATCCGCAGGGAGGTCGACTTTCCGCAGCCGGACGGGCCGACGAGGACGAGGAACTCGCCGTCCTCGATCTCGATGTCCAGGCCGTCGACCGCGGGCTTGGTGGACCCGGGATAGACACGGGTCGCCTTGTCGAACGTGACAGAAGCCATGGCTGTGAAGCCCCCTTCACCGGCAGGAACGTGCCGGACGATCCGAGTAAAGGTGGTGGCCGTCGGGGCGCGGCTTGCGCCACGACGGTGAAGCACTGGTGTAGTCCACGCGAGTGAACTGCTCGGACTTTAAGCGGCGGGCAGTGGGTTTGTCAGTACCCCGGACCACGCGACCTTCGAGGAAATTTTCGAGGGACGCGCGGCTGACGTTGGTTACACTGCTCGGGCTGCCTCCTTAGCTCAGATGGCCAGAGCAACGCACTTGTAATGCGTAGGTCGTCGGTTCGAATCCGACAGGGGGCTCCGGAAAAGCCCAGGTCACGTGCAGTGAGCCTGGGTTTTTTTATCCGTGGCGTCCGCTCGGGGGAGATCACCGCATGAAGCGCGTTCTGGCCGCTCTTGTCACCGTTTCCGTGCTCGCCGTGCCGTTGGCCGGGTGCAGCAGTTCGTCGAAGAGTGTCAGCGGCACCGTCGTCAGCAAGAACACGGACCGCGAGTGCAAGACGAAGAAGAAGGGCTCGAAGCGGACCCGCAGCTGTCACACCGAGTACGAGCTGCAGGTCCGCGCCAAGGGCGGAGACCAGGAAGAGGTCGACGTCAGCCTCGGCGACTACAACCAGTGCGCCGAGGGAGCCAAGTATCCGAAGTGCACGCGGGGCTAGGGCCTGATCCAAACGACAGGCCCTAGGAGCTAGCGGCCCGCGACCTTGTCCGCCCATCGCGCGAGGCGTGACGAGTCGGACGAGTGGGTGGTCAGTTCGCGGCGGTCCGCCGCGTAGTACGTGGCGTACATGCCGTGGACGCCCAGCCAGCGCAGGGGTTCCGGTTCCCACTTGCGGACCTTGTGGTTGGCCCAGGGGAGCGTGGTGAGGTCCGTGGAGCCCGACTGGCCGGAGTCCTGCTGGACGAGGTCGCGCAGGGTGCGGGCGGCCAGGTTGGTCGTGGCCACGCCCGAGCCGACGTAGCCGCCCGCCCAGCCGAGGCCCGTCGAGCGGTCCAGGGTGACGGTGGCGCACCAGTCGCGGGGGACGCCGAGGACGCCGGACCAGGCGTGGTCGATGCCGATGCCGGTGAGCTGGGGGAAGAAGCGGGTCAGGATCTCGTAGAGGGCGTCGATGGTCTTGGGCTGGGTGCGGCCGTCGTTGTCCGTGCGGGAGGCGTAGCGGTAGGGGACGCCGCGGCCGCCGAGGGCGATGCGGTCGTCCGCCGTGCGCTGGGCGTACATGTAGGCGTGGGCCATGTCGCCGAGGGTTTCGCGGCCCTCCCAGCCGATCGACTCCCATTGGGCCGCCGACAGCGGTTCCGTCGCGATCATCGAGGAGTTCATCGGGAGCCAGGTGCGGCGCTGGCCCTTGAGGGAGGCGGTGAAGCCCTCCGTGCAGCGCAGGATGTACGGGGCGCGGACGGTCCCGTACGGGGTGATCGCGTGCTTGGGCTTGATCTCCGTGACGGGCGTCGACTCGTGGATCGTCACGCCCAGGGCCTCCACCGCCGCCGCCAGGCCCTTGAGGAGTTTCACCGGGTGCAGGCGGGCGCCGTGCGGGGTCCAGGTGGAGCCGACGGCGCCGGCGACGCGGATGCGGTCGGCGGTCTCGCGGGCGCCGTGCAGTGTGCGGTCCTTCTCACCGTAGGTGAGTTCTGTTTCGTGGAAGGACTTCAGGCGGGCCAACTGGGCCGGGGTGTACGCGACTTCGAGTACGCCGCCGTGGTGGATGTCCGCGTCGATCGATTCGGCGCGGGCGACGTCGATGACCTCGGACACCGTCTCGTTCATGGCCTGCTGGAGGCGGACGGCCGCGTCGTGGCCGTGGAGTTTGGCGTAGCGGTCGCGGCCCGCGATGCCGTTGTAGAGCCAGCCGCCGTTGCGGCCGGAGGCTCCGTAGCCGCAGAACTTCTGTTCAAGGACCGTGATGCGCAGGAACGGGGCGGCCTTCTTCAGGTAGTACGCCGTCCACAGGCCCGTGTAGCCGCCGCCGACGATGACGACGTCGGCGTTCGCGTCGCCGGGCAGGGGGTCGCGGGTGAGCGGGATGCCGTCGTCCGCGTACCAGAACGATATGCCGCCGTTGATCGTGCCGGTGGTGTCGCGGGGGCCACCGGGGCCGCTGATGCCGTTGCTCATGGCGCGGGACGTTACTGGGCGGCGACGGAATGCGGGAGGGGGGAGGTGATGGTTTCGTGGCATATGTCGCCTGTGAGGTGGTCACGGGATGAGCGCGGGGCGAGCGGGAGTCGGATCGTGAGCGCAGGAGCCAGGGGTTCGGGTCGGCTGCGGGCCGCCGCGGTGGCGGTCGTGCTGCTCGGGGCGGCGGCCACGGCCTGCGGCGATGAAGGCGGTGGTGACGCTGGCGAGACCTCGGCCCCGGCCTCCGCGAAGGCGACCCCCTCCGTGAAGCCGGCCGAGGACGCCGACGAGCTGGCGGAGCTCCACGCGCGCGTGGCGGGCGACGACGTGATCGTCGTGGGCGACGCGGAGGCCCGGCACACGGTCAAGGTGTACGAGGACCCGCGCTGCCCCTACTGCAAGAAGTTCGAGCAGGGCGGCGCCCGGGCGCTGACGGGGCCGGTGAAGGACGGCGACGTGAAGGTCGAGTACGTCATCGCCTCGTTCCTCGACGAGAACCTCAACGGGCACGGCTCGGTGAAGGCCGCGAACGCGCTGCGCGCCTCGGTGACGGCGGGGAGGTTCCCCGTCTACCACTCCGCCGTCTTCGCCAACCAGCCCGCCGACGAGACCACGGACGCGTACACGGACGACTTCCTGCTGAAGATCGCCGGTACGGTCGACGGGCTGCGCTCCGGCACGTTCGACGGCGCGGTGAAGGACATGAAGTACCAGAAGTTCGTGGACGCGGCGATGAAGAAGTTCCGCGCCGATGGCGTCGAGGGCACGCCGACGGTCTACGTGGACGGCGAGAAGGTCACCCCCGAGAAGGCGATGTACGACGAGGACGCGTTCGGGAGGGTGCTGGAGGACGCGGGTGTCCCCGGAAATTGACGGGCCCCGGGGGCGGGGCAGGACTTAGGGCTTGTCGTTTGGATCAGGCCGGGCTCGCGGGGCCTGGCACGCACGCTCGCGGCGTTGTCGTCGGTCGACGACGCTCCGCGTCGCCTCCCTCCTCCGCCTTGCGATCGCACGCACCAGGCCCCGCTCCCTGATCCGGCCTGATCCAAACGACAAGCCCTAGGGTTGCGGGCGTGATCGACGTACCGGTGGGCCTTGTTGAGTCGCAGTACGAGTACGCGGGGGAGGCGGGCCGCGCGTTCGTCGCGGCGCTGCCCGCGCGCGTGGAGGAGTTCCTGGAGCGCTGGGATCTGACGGTCGACGGGCCGCTGATGCACGGGATGGCCGCGCTCGTCGTGCCCGTGGTGGGCGGCGGGGGTCCCGCGGCCCTCAAGTTCCAGGTGCTCGACGAGGAGACCGAGGGTGAGCCGGTCGCGCTGCGGGCGTGGGACGGCGACGGCTCCGTGCGGCTCCTCGCGCACGACGGCGGGACGGGCACGATGCTGCTCGAACGGCTCGACTCCGACCGGATGTTGAGCAGCGTCGAGGACTCCCGCAAGGCCGTCCTGGTCATCGCCGAGCTGCTCGCGCGGCTCACGGCCGGGCCCGCCCCCGAAGGCATGCGGCGGCTCTCCGACATCGCCGCGCGGATGCTCGCGGACGCCCCGGAGGCGCTCGGCCGGGTGGCCGATCCGGCGGCGCGCGCGCTGCTCGCCGACTGCACGGCCGCGGTGCGGGAGGTCGCGGACGAGGTCGGGGACCGGCTGCTGCACTGGGACCTGCACTTCGACAACGTGCTGGCCGCTGGGCGTGAACCGTGGCTCGCGATCGACCCGAAGCCGCTGGCCGGGGATCCCGGCTTCGACCTGTGGCCCGCGCTGAACAACCGGTTCGAACCGGACGAGGCGGAGTGGCGGTTCGACGCGATGAGCGGGGTCCTCGGTCTCGACCGGGAGCGGGCGCGGGCGTGGACGCTGGGCCGGGTGCTGCAGAACGCGCTGTGGGACATCGAGGACGGGCGGGAGCTCGGCGCGGTGGACCTGGAGATCGCGCGGCGGCTGCGGGGGCGCGCCGCTCAGTAGCGCCGTCTCACCGGTCAGTCCCCGGCGGCCGGATGTCGGTGGCGCCGATTAGTCTGCCGCCATGATTCGAACCGCCACCCCTGCCGACGTCCCCGTCATCCACACCATGGTCCGCGAGCTCGCCGACTACGAGAAGGCGCTGCACGAGGCGCGGGCGAGCGAGGAGCAGCTGCGCGAGGCGCTCTTCGGCGAGCGCCCGGCGGCGTACGCGCACATCGCCGAGGACGCGGAGACCGGCGAGCCGGTCGGTTTCGCGCTGTGGTTCCTGAACTTTTCGACGTGGCGCGGCGTGCACGGCATCTACCTGGAGGACCTGTACGTGCGTCCCTCGGCGCGCGGCGGCGGCCATGGCAAGGCGCTGCTCACGGAGCTGGCGCGGGTCTGCGTGGAGCGCGGCTACGAGCGCCTGGAGTGGTCGGTGCTGAACTGGAACGCCCCGTCCATCGCGTTCTACGAGGCGATGGGCGCGCGGCCGCAGGACGAGTGGACGGTGTACCGGCTGACGGACGAGGCGCTGAAGTCGGTGGGCGCGGCCTAGGGTGGCGTGCCCACTCATTCTCTGACTAGAGTCAGAGGATGAGTGAGGGTGAGGACGGCGGCGTCGGCGACGTCGCGCGGGTACGGCGGTTCAACCGTGTGGTCACTGAGCGCGTCGGCGTGCTCCAGGAGCGGTTCCACGGCACGGAGCGGCCCTACGGGCAGGCCCGGCTGCTGTGGGAGATCGGTGAGGTCGGGGCGCCCCTTGACGTGCGCAAGCTGCGGGAGCGGCTCGGGCTCGACTCCGGGTACGTCAGCCGGCTGCTGCGCGCCCTGGAGGCGGACGGCCTCGTGGTGGTGGAACCGCTGGAGAGCGACCGCCGGGTGCGCACCGCGCGGCTCACGGAGCGCGGACGCGCCGAGTGGGACCTGCTCGACCGGCGCAGCGACGAGGCGGCGGGCTCGCTGCTGGCCCCGCTGAGCACGGCGCAGCGCGGTCGCCTGGTTGCCGCCATGGCCGAGGTGGACCGGCTGCTCACGGCGGGCACGGTCACGCTGGACGACGTCGCCCCGGACCATCCCGATGCCGAGCTGTGCCTGCGTGGCTACTTCGCCGAGCTCCAGGAACGGTTCGACACGGGCTTCGATCCGGCGCGGAGCCTGCTGCCCGATGCCGGTGAACTCCGGCCGCCGCGTGGTCAGTTCGTCGTGGCGAGGCTGCACGGGGAGCCGGTCGGGTGTGCCGGGCTCAAGCTTCCGGCGGGCGGGGCGGCCGAGGTGAAGCGGATGTGGGTGGCGCCGCGGGTCAGGGGGCTTGGGCTCGCGCGTCGTTTCCTGGCGGAGCTGGAGGGGCGGGCTGCTCGGCACGGTGCGGAGCTTCTTCGGCTCGATACCAATAAGGCGCTGCCCGAGGCGGTTGGGCTGTACCGGGCGTATGGGTTCGAGGAGGTTGCGGCGTTCAACGACGAGCCGTACGCGCACCATTGGTTCGAGAAAAGGTTGCGCTGAGGCGGCGTTGACGCCTCGGGGCGCTGCCCCGGGCCCCGCGCCTCAATCGCCGGCGGGGCTTGAAAGGCTCGATCGTCGGCGGGGCTTGAGTGGCTCAGCTTGGGAGCAGGATGACCTTGCCCGTTGTGGCGCGGGTCTCCAGGGCGTGGTGGGCGGTGGATGCCTCGGTGAGGGGGAAGGGGTGGACGGCGGGGGTGAGGATGCCGCGGGAGGCGTGGTCGAGGGCGGCGAGTTCGAGGGTGCGTATCGGGTTGGTGCCGCCGGCTTTGCGCATCATCGCCGGGCCGAGGACCTGCTCCTGGGTGAGGCCGCGGCGGGCGAGTTCGGCCTCGTCGAGGAGGTGCGGGCCCTCGTCGGCGGCGATGCCCTGGGCGGACCAGCCGAAGATCAGGTGGTGCCCGCCGGGGCCGAGGAGGTCGAGGGCGGGCTCGGTCGTCGGGCCGCCGACCCCGTCGAACAGGACGGTGGCGTCCCGGTCCCCGAGGAACGCGCGCGCCGCGGCGGGCCAGTCGGGGTCGTCGTAGTCGAGGGCGAGGTCGGCGCCGTTCGCCAGGGCGGCCGCTGTCTTCGCCGGGCCGCCCGCCAGGGCGATCACGGTGCCGCCCGCGTGCTTCACGTACTGCACGAGGAGCGTGCCGATGCCGCCCGCCGCGGCCGGGACGAGCGCGACCGTGTCGGGGGTGACGGTGGTGAAGTTCAGGATGCCGAGCGCCGTGCGGCCCGTGCCGATCATGGCGACGGCGCCCGCCGGGTCCAGGCCCGCCGGGATCTCGTGGAGCCGGTCCGCGTCCGTGACGGCGAGCTCGGCGTAGCCGCCGGGGACCATGCCGAGGTGGGCGACGACGTGCTTGCCGAGCCAGCCGGGGGCGGTGTCCGGGCCGAGGGACTCGACGGTGCCGGCGACCTCGCGGCCGGGGATCGTGGGCAGTTCGGGGAGGGCGGGCAGCGGGCCCTGGACGCCGGAGCGGATCGCGGTGTCCAGCAGGTGCACGCCCGCGGCCGCGACCGCGATCCGCACCTGCCCGGGGCCCGGTTCGGGGTCCTCGGTCTTCTCGTACGTGAGGTTCTCCGCGGGGCCGAAGGCGTGCAGGCGGATGGCGTGCATGACAGCTCCAGGTGGGCGGGGTGCGATCCCTGGCGGGCGGGTTTCGGTGACCTGCGCCAGTCTTCGACCTCAAGCTCGGTTGAGGTCAAGGCCGCGGGTGCGGGCGGGCCGCCGCAGCGCCAGCGTCGTCGCCTCGATGGCGCTGGTGAAGGAGACCTCGCTGAGCACGCCGGGCGCCGCCACCATGTCGCCCGCCAGATAGACGCCCTCGCCGCGGTCGATCGAGGGGCGGTCCCGCCAGGTCGTGCCGGGGCGGTCGAGGGCCCCTGTGCGCCCCTGGGCGACGGCGTCGCGCCGCCAGGTCGTGCGCTCGCGCCAGCCGGGGAACGCGAGGTCGAGCAGTCCGTCGGCGCGCGCCGCACCGTCCGCCCTGGACTCGTCGGGCGCGATCGGGACCTGGCCCTGGACCAGGCTCTCGCCGTGCGGGGCGAGGGACCTGTCCTGCGCGGTGAACCGTTCGATCCAGGCCGGGAAGTCGAGGCCCGACACCGCGAAGGCGTCGCCGCGCCGGGTGCGCACGGCCAGGTCGATCAGCGTCGTACGGCCACTGTCCCAGGTCAGGGAGGGGTCCTTGAGGAGCCTGCGGGCCGCGTCGAGCGAGGTCGCGACGACGACCGGGGTGCCGGTGGGCAGGGTGTCGATCCGGCTCAGGGTCTCCATGCGCACGCCGAGGTTCCACGCGCGCGACGCCATCCGGTCGACGACCGTGGACCAGCCGCCGACCGGGTACCGCGCCTCGGGCGGCACCTTGGCGGTGCGGCGCAGGCGCTCCTGGACGAAGCGGGCCGAGAGCGATCCGGGGTCGTGGTGGAACAGGGCGACGGCCGTGTAGTGGGCGGCGGCGCGGGCCGCGTCGGGACCGGCCAGACGGGTGGCCCAGGTGGTGAAGTCCTCGTCCACGGGCGCGCTTTCGGGCTTGTGGCGCAGGAGGCGCAGGAGCCCCGCGGGCGGGGTGCGGCGCAGCGCGCCGTCGCGGTGGAAGCGCAGCCGGGCGCCTTCGAGCGGCGGGATCGGGGCGAGCGGTCCGAGCAGTTCGCGCTGTCGCAGCCAGGTCCAGTGCGGGCCGCCGTTGTAGAGGGCGTGCGGGCCCTCGTGGGTGAGGTGGGGGCCCTCGGCGGTGCGGGCCCGGCCACCGAGCGTGTGGTGCGATTCGTGCAGGGTGACGCGCGCGCCCGCCTCCGCCGCGGTGATCGCGGCGGTCAGCCCGGCGAACCCTCCGCCGATGACGGTGAGGGCGGGGGTGGGGTGACGCATGGGTGCTCCTGAGTACGTGATCGGGGCGTGCGGACGGCCTTCACGGATACGACGTCCGGGTCGGGCGCGGATGTGACATCGCGCCGTTTGCGCAGGTCACTTGGGGTCGGGCGGGGATTGTCAGTGGCGGCGTGCAGCATGGGGCCATGAGCGACAGGCGTGGCGGTACGGGCCGGTCTCCGGCGAAGGTGAAGAAGGCGCGGCGGCCCCAGGTACGGCTGCCTCCGTTGGTGCCGTGGGAGGGGCGGGGGCTCGAACCCGACGGGGACTACGACGGGGTGGAGTTCCGGGACGTCGACCTCTCGGGGCAGGAGGGGATCGGCGCGCGGTTCATGGACTGCGCGCTGGCGGCGTGCGCGCTCGACGAGGCGGGCCTCGCGCGGGCCAGATTCATCGACTCCGCGCTCACCGACGTACGGGGCGTGGGGACGAACCTGGCGGAGGCGACGCTGCGGGACGTGGAGGTGGTCGACGCCCGGCTCGGCGGGGTGCAGCTGCACGGGGCGGCCCTGGAGCGGGTGGTGATCAGGGGCGGGAAGATCGACTACCTGAACCTGCGGAAGGCGCGCCTCAAGGACGTCGTGTTCGAGGGTTGCGTGCTGGTGGAGCCGGACTTCGGGGGCGCGCGCCTGGAGCGGGTGGAGTTCGCGGGCTGCGTGCTGAAGGGCGCCGACTTCTCGGCGGCGACCCTGGCGGACGTCGACCTGCGGGACGCGGCGGAGCTGGGCATCGCGCGGGGCGTGGACAGACTCGGCGGCGCGGTGATCTCACCGGCCCAACTCATGGACCTGGCCGGGCTGTTCGCGGCGGAGCTGGGGGTGCGGGTGGAGTAGGCGCCGTGGGTCGCCCGGGCCGGTCGCGTCGGTCGGTTACGGGACGCGGGGGAACCGGGCCTGGAGGTCCCACACGGCCGGGTTGTCGGCGAGGTCCTCGTGCATGTCCGTGAGATCGGCGAGCAGGTCGTGCAGGAAGTCGCGGGCCTCGCGGCGCAGCGCCGAGTGGGAGAAGGTCAGCGCGGGCTCCTCGGCCGGCATCCAGTCGGCCTCGATGTCCACCCAGCCGAAGCGGCGCTCGAAGAGCATCCGGTCGCTCGACTCCGTGAAGTCCAGCTCCGCCAGCTGGGGCGTGGCGGAGCGGCTGCCGCGCGGGTCCCTGTCCAGCTGCTCAACGATGTCGCACAGCGCCCACGCGAAGTCGAGCACCGGCACCCATCCCCAGGCTGTGGACACTTCCTGGTCGGCCTTGGTGTCGGCCAGGTACACATCACCGCAGAACAGGTCGTGGCGCAGCGCGTGGACGTCCGCGCGCCGGTAGTCCGTCTGCGGCGGGTCCGGGAAGCGGCGGGAGAGGGCGTAACCGATGTCGAGCACGTAGAGATGGTGTCACGGGCGGGACCTCGGTCCGCACGGGCGCGGGCCCCGGTCCTCACGGGAGCAGCCGCTGCTCCTTCGCCACCGAGACGGCGCCCGCCCGGGTGTCCACGCCGAGCTTGTCGTAGATCCGGCCCAGGTGGGTCTTGACCGTGGCCTCGCTGATGAACAGGGCCTTGGCGATCTCCCGGTTGCCGAGGCCGTGCGCGAGCTGGGCGAGGATGTCGCGCTCGCGGTCGGTGAGCGTGGGCCGCGGCTTGCGCATATTGGCCATGACGCGGCTCGCCACCGGGGCGGACAGCGCGGTGCGGCCCTCCGCTGCGGCGTGGATCGCGGCGAACAGCTCCTCGGGCCGCTCGGCCTTGAGCAGATAGCCCGTCGCGCCCGCCTCGATGGCGCGGGTGATGTCGGCGTCGGTGTCGTACGTGGTCAGGACCAGCACGTGGGGGCTCCGCCCGGTTTCCGGGGTCGCGGTGAGGCGGCGGGTGGTCTCCACGCCGTCCATGCCCTCGCCGAGCTGGAGGTCCATGAGGACGACGTCGGGCCGGAGCTTCGCGACGAGCGCCAGTGCCTCCTCCCCGGTCCCGGCCTCCCCGACGACCTCGATGTCGGCGGCACTGTCGAGCAGCGCCAGCAACCCGGCACGAACGACGACGTGGTCGTCGCAGAGGAGGATGCGGATGGGCTGGGTCATGACGGTGTACTCCGGTTCGGGTCGGTGAAATCAAGCCCCGCCGTCGGACGAGAGCCAGCGGGGTCCGGGGCGGAGCCCCGCGAGCGCGACCCCGTCGCAGGTGACAGCGGGATCGAGGCGGAGACAACCGCCCCCTCGCCCGGCGCCGACTCGAGCGACAATCGGCCCCCCAACTGCCGCACCCGCGCCCGGATCGCCGGAATCCCGTGCCCCCGAACCCCGGCACCCCCGGCGGGCAGGGCGGCCGGATCGAACCCCCGCCCGTCGTCGGCGACGTCCAGCACGACCTGGTCGTCGAGCAACGTCAGCGTGATCACCGCGCCGCCTGCCCCCGAGTGCTCCCGCACATTCGCCAGCGCCCCCTGCGCGATCCGCAGCAGCGCCGACTGCACCCGGTCGGGCAGCCGGGCCGCGCGGCCGTCGTCGTCGACGCGGACCTGGACGGTGAGCCGGTCGCCGGACTCCCGCCCGGCCACCGCCCGCAGCGCCTCCGTCAGGCCGTGGGCCAGATCGGCGGGGGCCAGATCGTGCACGAAGCGGCGCGCCTCGGTGAGGTTGTGCTCGGCGATCGACGCGGCCGTGCCCACGTGCGCGCGGGCCTTGCCGGGGTCGGCCTCCCACACCCGCTGCGCCGCCTGCAACAGCATCTGCTGGCTGGACAGGCCCTGCGCCAGGGTGTCGTGGATCTCCATGGAGAGCCGCTGCCGCTCGGCGAGCGTGCCCTCGCGGCGTTCGGACGCGGCCAGTTCGCGGCGGGTGCGTATCAGGTCGTCGATGAGCCTGCGCTGCCGGGCGGCCTGCCGCTTCATCTGCAGGAACACGGCGGTGGCGATCACCACGACGGCCGGCGGCCCGAGCAGCAGGTCCGGGTCGAGGCGCCCGGCGAGCCGCAGCTGGGCGAGGATGACGAGCACCGTCAGGAGCCCCACCAGGACGAGCGCGGCACGGGTCGGCAGCGTACGCAGGCCCGTGTAGAAGAGCGGCACCGCGCACCACGCGAAGCTCGGCGCGAGCACCACGAGCACCACCCACACCGCGACCACCAGCGTCAGCCACGCCCGCTGCCCGCCCGTGGCCCGCTCCGCGACGCCCCGCGCCAGCCCGGCCCCGTACACGAGCGCCAGGACCGCCGAGAGCGCGACGATCCACGGGGTGCGCCCGTCGTGCGAGTGGCGGAGCAGGAAGCGCGCCAGGGCCACGGCCAGGAGCAGGAAGAACGAGGCGTGCATGACCGCGGTGAGGCGGCGGATGTCGGTGTCGTAGCCGTCGCTGTGGTGGACGCCGTTGTCGGCGTGCTCCGGTCGGTTCCGGGTCACGGTGCCCGCACCTCCTCACGGCGTCGACCTGGGCAAACAATCCCATTGTCACCGGGTTGTACGCCCCTGGGGTCAACCGATCGGATGACCCCGCCGTCGACCGCCCGGCGCGCCGCGAAGAGCCGGTCCGTCGAGGGGTGGGGGCCGGTTGCGGACCCAGGATTGAAGGCAGAGCGGGACGGCGGAACGGCAAGCGCCTCCCGGTCGACCTCTCCTCCCTCTACTCGCGTTCCTCCCCTTCACCCAGGAGTCGTTCCCATGCAGCACGCCAAGAAGATCTCGAAGCGCTCCCGCATCGTCACCGGCACCACGCTGGCCGCCGCGATCGCCGTCGGCGGGTTCGGCGCGTACTCGGCGAGCGCCGCTGACTCGGAGCCGGCCGCGCAGGCCGCCGCCGCGAAGCCCGCCGCCGCGAAGGCCGGCAACACCTTCGAGTCCAAGCACCTCACCGTGGACGCCGCCACCGACGCCGCGCAGGCCGTTCTGAAGGCCGCGAAGAAGGAGAACCAGAAGGTCTCCGTCGCCGTCGTCGACCGCAACGGCAACACCATCGTCGAGCTGCGCGGTGACGGTGCGGGTCCGCAGTCGCCGGAGTCCGCCGTGAAGAAGGCGTACACCGCGGTGTCCTGGAACGCGCCGACGTCCGAGCTGACGAAGCGGCTTGAGCAGGCGCCGAACCTGAAGGACATTCCTGGCACGCTGTTCCTCGCGGGTGGGGCGCCGGTCGCCGCCGACAAGGCGCCCATCGCGGGTATCGGTGTGGCCGGGGCGCCCTCCGGTGACCTGGACGAGAAGTTCGCCCAGGCGGGCGTCGCCACCCTCAAGTAACCGGTGTCCCGGCTCCGGGGCGCGTTCCACCGGCAACGGTGTTGCGGCCTCGGGGCTCCGCCCCGGACCCCGCCGCTCGAACGCCGCAGGGGCTTGAAAGGCCCCCGCCGCTCGAACGCCGCAGGGGCTTGAAATGACCCCGGTGCTGGATCGCCGCAAAGGCTTGAAGAATGTACGCGGACCATCTGATACCGAAGAACGGCACGATCCTGCGGCGCGCAGGGGACCTATGGAGCCGCACCATGCAGCACACCGAGAACAACCGAACGCTCCTCGTCGCCGCCGCGCACGGTGACGCCGACGCCGTCCGGGCCGCGCTCGCGGCGGGCGCCGACGTCGAGGCCCGTGACGCGCACCGCCGTACACCGCTCCTGCTGGCCTCCGTCAACGACCACGTCGCCGCCGCCGAGGCACTCGTCGCGGCCGGTGCCGACCCGAACGCCCAGGACGACCGGGACGACAGCGCGTGGCTCGCCACCGGTGTCACCGGCTCCGTGGAGATGATGCGCGCCCTGCTGCCCGCCCGGCCCGACCTGAAGGTCACCAACCGGTTCGGCGGCATCTCCGTCATCCCGGCCGCCGAACGCGGCCACGTCGACTACGTGCGCGCCGTCCTGCGCGAGACCGACATCGACGTCGACCACGTCAACCGGCTCGGCTGGACCGCCCTGCTGGAGGCCGTGATCCTCGGCGACGGCGGCCGCGCGCACCAGGAGATCGTCGAGCTGCTCATCACGGCGGGCGCCAGCCCCGACCTGCCCGACGGCGAGGGCACGACCCCCCTCGAACACGCCGAGCGCCGCGGCTTCGCCGAGATCGCCGGCCTGTTGCGGGCCGTACGGTGAGGCGCGCGGCCCTCGCGGCGATCGCCGTCGCGGTCCTCGCCACCGGGTGCGCCGCGAAGCAGGACGAAGCCAACACCCCTCCCCGTAAGGCGAGTTCGCCGACGCAGCGGCAGTCCCCCGAGGCCACCGAACCCGCAGAAACCCCCGACGGCACCCTCCTCCTCGCCGACTTCGGCGCCGACACGGTCTCCTTCGTCGACCCGGCCCCCGGCAAGGGCGTCCTCGACTCCGTGAAGGTCGGCCACGCCCCGTACGGGCTCGTCGTCGGCGACGACGGCCGGGCCTGGGTCGCCACCGCGGAGGGCGTCGCGGTCGTCGACACGGACAGCCGGAAGCGCGAGGCGCTGATCCCGTACGAGACCGACGGCCTCGGCCCGGTCACCGACGGCGAGTACCGCGGCGGCGGCATGGGCATCGCCCTCGCGCCCGACGGCGACCACGTGTACGTGGGCGTCAACGTCCCCGACGGGAACGGGACGGTGGAGACCGTCGACACCAAGAGCGAGAAGGTCGTCGACACCACCTCCGTCGGGCGCCGGCCCTTCGACGTCGACGTGTCGCGCGACGGGCGCCAGGTGTACGCCACCGATCACGACTCCTTCGACGTCACCGTCCTCGACACCCGCAGCGGCGACACCCGCCGCATCGAGGTCGCCCCGTACGGCACCGAGGGCGGCCTCGGCTCGTGGCTGAAGCCGCACTACGCCGCCGTGCGGCCCTCCGACGGCAAGCTGCTCTTCCCCTTCGAGGGCGAACGGCTCGTCGTGGTCGACCCGGACACCGGGCGCTCCAGCATCCAGCGGATGACCGCCAACACGCATCAGCACGGCGTCACGATCACCCCCGAGGGGACGCTCCTCGCCGTCGGCACGGGCCCCATCGATCCGTCCGAGGACGAGGGCCCCTCGCTCACCGTCCGGTCGCCCGGCGGCAAGGAGAAGGTGATCCCGCTCGACGGTCCGCACGAGGACGTCGCCGTCTCCGAGGACGGCAGGACCGCGTACGTCACCGGCGGCTTCACCCGCGACGGCTACTGGAACGGCATCACCGTCGTCGACATCGACAGCGGCGACACCCGCCGACTGGCGGCGGGGGAACGGCCGTTGGGGATCGCCGTCCTGTAGCCGCCCCGACCGGGCGCCTCGACCGGCGGACAGCAGGACACCCGTACCGGGGCAAGCGGGCCATAAGATCTCGGCGTGCGCCGCCGACTCCGCCTCCCCGCCGTCCTCCTCAGCGTCCTCGCCGCCGTCGCCGCGTGCGACGGCGGCGTCCACGGCACCCCCGGCGCCTCCGGCCTGCGCGACCCGTACTTCCCCAAGCTCGGCAACGGCGGTTACGACGTCGGGCACTACGCCCTCGACCTCTCCTACGACCCGGACGCGCACCACCTCTCCGGCACCGCCGAGATCACCGCGACCGCCGACCAGGCGCTCAGCGCGTTCAACCTGGACCTGAAGGGCCTCACGGTCCGGAAGGTCACCGTCGACGGCGAGCAGGCCGTCGCCAGCCGCGCCGGACACGAGGTGACCGTGCGGCCGCACGAGGAGCTGCCCCAGGGGCACACCTTCCGCGTCACCGTCCGCTACGACGGCGAACCCGTCACGATCACCGACCCGGACGGCACGGGCGAGGGCTGGCTGCGCACCGCCGACGGCGCGCTCGCCCTCGGCGAACCGACCGGCTCCATGGTCTGGTTCCCCGGCAACCACCACCCGTCGGACAAGGCGACGTACGACATCCGGGTCACGGTCCCCGACGGCGTACAGGCGGTGTCCAACGGGGAGTTGAGAAGCGCGAAGGGCTCGTCCGACGGGCGGCGCACCGCGTACGACTGGCGGGTGCGGCAGCCGATGGCGAGCTATCTGGCGACCGTGGCCGTCGGCGAGTTCCAGACCGAGAAGGGGCGCACGCCCGGCGGGATTCCCGTGTACTCCGCCGTCGACCCGGCCGAGGCGAAGGCGAGCGCGAAGGTGCTCGACCGGCTGCCGGAGGTCGTCGACTGGGAGGCGAAGCGGTTCGGCGCGTACCCGTTCTCGTCCACGGGCGCGATCGTCGACCGGGCCGGCGACGTCGGCTACGCCCTGGAGACCCAGAACCGGCCCGTCTACCCCGGCGCCCCCGACCTCGGCCTGCTCGTCCACGAGACGGCGCACCAGTGGTACGGCGACTCGGTCACCCCGAAGTCCTGGCGCGACATGTGGCTGAACGAGGGCTTCGCGACGTACGCGGAGTGGCTGTGGGACGAGGACCACGGCGGCGACACGGCGCAGGAGACCTTCGACGCGATCATGAAGCGGCCCGCGAGCGACGGCGTCTGGGCCTTCCCGCCCGCGAAGCCGCCGAACGCCGCGCACCTCTCCGACGACCCGGTCTACGACCGCGGCGCGATGGTGCTGCACGAGATCCGCAGGACGATCGGCGACGCCGACTTCTTCGCCCTGCTGAAGAGTTGGGCGAGGGAGTACAAGTACAAGAACGCCGGCACGGACGACTTCACCGCGTACGTGGAGCGGAAGAACCCCGGCAAGGGCGAGGCCCTTGCCGGGGTCTGGGAGAACTGGCTGTACGGGAACGGCAGGCCGGATCCGGCTAGTTGACGTTCACGGCCTTCCAGGCGGCGGCGACGGTGGTCGCCTCCGTGCTGCTCGCGCCGTACAGGTCACCGGCCGCCTTGATCGTGGCCGTGCGCGCGGCCGCGTAGTCGGTCGTGGACGTCATGTACGTCGAGAGCGCCTTGTACCAGATCTGCACGGCCTTGTCCCGGCCGATGCCGGTGACCGTGGAGCCGTCGGAGGTCGGCGAGTCGTAGTTCACGCCGTTGACCGTCTTCTGTCCGCTGCCCTCGCTGAGCAGGTAGAAGAAGTGGTTGGCGACGCCGGACGAGTAGTGCACGTCGAGGTTGCCGGTGGTGCGCGACCAGGCGTCGGCGGACTTGCCGTCCTTGCTCGGCTTGTCCATGTAGCGCAGCGGGCTGCCGTCGCCGTTGATGTCGATCTTCTCGCCGATGAGGTAGTCGCCGACGTCCGCGGAGTTGTTCGCGTGGAACTCGACCGCGGTGCCGAGGATGTCGGACGTCGCCTCGTTGAGGCCGCCGGACTCCTTGCTGTAGTTGAGGTTCGCCGTGGCGGAGGTCAGTCCGTGGCTCATCTCGTGACCGGCGACGTCGAGCGAGGTCAGCGGGTGGGTGTTCCCGATGCCGTCGCCGTACGTCATGCAGAAGCAGCTGTCGTCCCAGAACGCGTTGACGTAGGCGCTGCCGTAGTGGACGCGGGAGTACGCGGCCTTGCCGTCCCCGGCGATGCCGCTGCGGTTCAGGGACTCCTTGTAGAAGTCCCAGGTCGCGGAGGCCCCGTAGGCGGCGTCGACGGCGGCGGTCTGCCGGTCGGCCGCGGTGCCGTCGCCCCACTTGTCGTCGGCGTCGTGGAAGAGGGTGCCGGTGCCGGACGTACCGCCCTTGAGGTCGTACGTCTTGTGGCCGCCGCGGGCGCCGTCGACCAGGTCGTAGCCGCCGGACGCGGCGGTGGAGCCGACGCTGACGGAGCCGCTGTACATGCTGGTACCGGTGCCGTTCTCGATGGCCTGGTACTGGTAGAGCACCTTGCCGCTGTCGGCGTCGGTGATCACGTGCAACTCGCTGGGCGTGCCGTCGCGTTGGGTGCCCTTGACGACGGTCTCGTACGCCAGGGTGGGCGCCTTGCTCGCGTCGGCGGCCCAGACGACCTTGTGCGCGGAGCCGGCGGCGGCACCCTTCACCGAGTCGCCCGCGGCGGACTTGGCGGACTTCTTGGCGGCGGCGGCGCTGGTGGCGGCGTCCGTGGACGCCACGGTTATGGAGCTCTTGCGCGCCTTGGTGGTGCCCTTGAGGTCGCCGCCCTTGGCGGTGTGCACGACGAGGTCGCCGCCGAGGACGGGCAGCCCGTCGAAGGTGCGCTCGTAGCGGGTGTGCGTGGTGCCGTCGGCGTCCTTGACGACGTCGCGGGCGACCAGCTTCTCGCCGTCGGCGAGCTTCAACTTCTGCGCGGTCGTGGCGGATTCGGCCTGCGCGTCCTTGAGGGCGGTGGCCCGCTGGGAGGCGCTGAGGGGGGACGCCGTGGCGCCTGCCGCACGATCCGTGGCGGCGGTGGCCGAGGTGCCGGCCGTGACACCGACGACCACCATGGCGGCGGACGCGGCGAGGGCGGCGAGGCGGGGAGCGGTAGAGCGGATTCTCACTCGGACTCCTTAGGTACCCGTGTGGGGATGGGTGCGTGGGGGGTTCGGAGGGAGAGTGGCATCCGCGATCAGTCCGGTGACAGAGACCTGTCAAAACTTTGCCGGTTCGTGTCCGAATAGCACCGGTGATTGTCCGTTAATCGATGGGTGTGGCCGAAAGAAACGGGCCCCGGCCCGCCGCTGTGCGCGGCGCGCCGGGGCCCGGCCCCAACTCCTGGGCGAACGTCAGACGTTCACGCCGAAGTCCTGCGCGATGCCGACCAGGCCCGAGGCGTAGCCCTGGCCCACGGCGCGGAACTTCCACTCCGCGCCGTTGCGGTACAGCTCGCCGAAGACCATCGCCGTCTCGGTCGCGGCGTCCTCGGAGAGGTCGTAGCGGGCGATCTCGGTGCCGCCCGCCTGGTTCACGATCCGGATGTACGCGTTGCGCACCTGGCCGAAGTTCTGCGTGCGGGTCTCGGCGTCGTAGATCGAGACCGGGAAGACGACCTTGTCGACGTCGGCCGGCAGGGCCGCGAGGTTCACGTTGATCGCCTCGTCGTCGCCCGCGCCCTCGCCGGAGCGGTTGTCGCCGGTGTGCACGATCGACTGGTCCGGCGTCTGCTTGTTGTTGAAGAAGACGAAGTGGCCGTCCGAGTAGACCTTGCCCTCGGGGTTGACCGCGATGGCCGACGCGTCGAGGTCGAAGTCGGTGCCGGTGGTGGTGCGGACGTCCCAGCCGAGGCCCACGGTGACAGCGGTCAGGCCCGGAGCCTCCTTGGTGAGCGAGACGTTGCCACCCTTGGACAGGCTTACTGCCATGGTTCGGGAGTCCTTCCCTCGTTAAATACGGACGTACTCGGTTGTACGTGTGCAGCCGAAGCTACTCGTACCCGTAGGAACGCCGTGAGGGGTGGGGAAGGTTCCAGGTCTCTTTACTTTCTTTACCCGGACGCCACCGGAGGCCCGCGGGGCCCGGAAATAAGGGTGACGCGGGCCGTACGAACGCGCGACCATGGACGCATGTCCGGTCCCTATCCCATCCGCGGTTCGGTCGTCCTTCCGGAGGCCGAGCTCCTTTGGCGTTTCTCGCGGTCGTCCGGGCCGGGCGGTCAGCACGTGAATACGTCCGACTCTGCGGCGGAGGTGCGCTTCGACCTCGCGGCGACGGAATCGCTGCCGCCGGTGTGGAAGGAGCGGGCCCTGGAGCGGCTCGCGTCCCGCCTGGTGGGCGGCGTGATCTCCGTACGGGCCTCGGAGCATCGGTCGCAGTGGCGCAACCGGGAGACGGCGGCGGTGCGCCTCGCGGCGCTGTTGGCGCAGGCGACGGCGCCGCCGCCGAAGCCGCGGCGGCCCACCCGTGTGTCGCGCGGCGTCAACGAACGCCGCCTCCGGGCGAAGAAGGCCCGCTCCGAAACAAAGCGGGGGCGCTCCGGCCGGGATTGGTGATCGCCCTTGAGCCTGGGTCCGGGTGACCCAGGCAGGGTCCGGACAATCAAGCCAGGGTCTGGACAAACAAGCCCCGCCGGCGATTGAGGCGCGGGGTCCGGGGCAGAGCCCCGTGGCGTCGGCAGCGGCGCCGGCGTTGCGGTCCTGGGGTGCTGCCCCAGACCCCGCTGCTCAATCGCCGCAGGGGCTTGATTGGCCGAACCGGGGCTCAAGGTCTACCCCAAGTTGCGGTACTTGCCGCGGAAGTAGAGGAGGGGGCCGCCCTCCTCGCTCGGGAGGGAGGCCGACAGCACCCGGCCGATGACGAGCGTGTGGTCGCCCGCCACCACCGTGTTCTCCGTCCGGCACTCCAACGTCGCCAGCGCCCCGCCCACCAGCGGCGCCCCCGTGTGCTCCCCGCGTACGTACGGGATGTCCTGGAACAGGAGCCGGTCGCTGAGGCGCCCCTTCATGGCGAAGCGGCCCGCGATGTGGCTCTGGGACTCCGAGAGGACCGAGACCGCCCACAGCGGCTGGTCGTCGAGGAGGTCGTCCATGCGGGAGCTGTTGCGCAGCGACACCATCACCAGTGGCGGGTCGAGGGAGACGGACATGAAGGCCGTCGCCGTCATCCCCGCGTCCTCGCCGGCCGGCCCGTCGGGGTCGAGCTGCGGCTCGTGCGAGGTCACCAGGACGACGCCCGCGGCCAGGCGGGACAGGGCGGCACGGAACTCGTCGTTGCTCACCCCCTCAGCATGCCCGGAGGGGACCGTGGGGGCCGTGGGGGAGGGGACCGAAGTGGCGGTGGACGTCTTCAACACGCCTTTAACGCTAGCTTCGGCCCCACGCGCCCCGCATCGGGCCGATGGCCGAGGCCGGTCCTAGGACCATGGGCGCGGTTCGTGTTCAGGAAACGCACAGAACCCACCCGGTAATGCGACCCAATCCTTCATCTCCTGCTGTGACTTGACTCACAGGAGCCAAAATTTGTTGACCCTGTGTACCGGGTGCACAGCTCGCTGTGATTCAGTGGCGTCGACACTGCTGATGAACGTGCTGCTGCACGTGCGAAGCGAACCGATCCGAATTCTGGAGTGCTGTCGAGGTCTCGGGGAGAACTGAGCATGGAGACCGAGTCGGAGCCGTACGTCCGTCTTGCGACCCTGCGTCAGCTGCACCAGGTGATGGCGGACATGAACACCGCCCGCAGTCTGGCCGACACTCTGCAGACCGTGGCGGACGGCGTCGTGAGCGGGCTCGGCTACGAGCTGGCGTGCGTGAACCTCGTACGTCCCGACGGTGATCTGGTGGTCGCCGCCTTCGCGGGCAATTCCGCGGCCGAGGCCCTGATCACCGGGCGCGTGGGCTCCCGCGACGCGTGGGACCGCCGCCTCGCCATGGGCAAGCAGTGGGGCGAGCTGCGTTTCATACCGCACACCGAGGGCTGGGTGCTCGACGAGGACGACGTGCCGCAGTGGTTCACCGCAGGCCCGCCGCCCCGCTTCGAGGACGAGTGGCACCCCGCCGACCGCCTCTTCGCCCCCATGTACGCGACGGGGACCTCCGGCGGCGAACTGCTCGGCGTGATCTCCGTCGACCGCCCGCGCAACGGCCGCATCCCCGGCGCCTGGGGCCGTGAGGCCCTGCAGATGTACGCCTTCCAGGCCGCCATCGCGATCAGCAACGCCCGGCTCCGGTCCAACATGCAGCGCGCCCTGGTCCGCCTGGAACGCGAGCAGCAGGCGCTGCGCGCCAGCGAGGAAAGCTTCCGGCAGGCCTTCGAGTACGCGCCCTCCGGGATGGCCATCGCCGAGATGGGCGGCGACCAGCACGGCCGGATCCTGCGCACCAACGACGCACTGTGCCGCCTCCTCGGCCGTCCCGCCTCCGCGATGCGCCGCTACTCGTTCTCCGACCTCGTGCACCCCGAGGACATCGGCACCCTGCTGCGCACCTCCGCCGAGGGCGGCCGCGCCGAGCTGCGTCTCGCCCGCCGCGACGGCACGTACGTCTGGGTGTCCCTGCGCAACTCGGTGGTCGCCGACGCCGCCGACGGGCCGCGCTTCCTGCTCACCCACGTCGAGGACATCGAGGAGCGCAAGCGCCGCGAGCTGCACCTCGCCCACCGGGCCTCGCACGACTCGCTCACCGGCCTGCCGAACTCGGCGGAGCTGCGCGCCCGGCTGTCCGCCCGCCTGTGCCGCCGCCCCCAGGAGCCGGGCCCGAGCGCCATCGACTCCCTCGACGCGGCCTACGGCGACCACCGGGGCGCCGCCGCGGGCGATGACATGGCCGGGATCGGCTTCGACTTCGGCGCCCCCGTCCCGCACGAGTCGAACCTCTACGAGGGGTTCGACGGCTTCGACCACCATGTGCACGTCGCCGCGCCCGAGCCCGACGAGGCCTCCGGCGCCGACAACGGCACGAAGGGCCTCGCCGTCCTCTTCTGCGACCTCGACGGCTTCAAGTCGATCAACGACAGGTTCGGGCACAACGCGGGCGACGCCGTCCTCATCGAGGTCGCCCGCCGCCTGACCAGCGTCGTACGGGACGGGGACACGGTCGCCCGGCTCGGCGGTGACGAGTTCGTGGTGCTCGCCGACGGGCTCGGCCGCGAGGACGCGCAGGACCTCGCCGTCAGGTTGCGGAACGCCATCATTCCGCCGATTCGAGTGGATGGCAGGGCGGTCCGGGTAGGGGCCAGTTTCGGCATCGGCTGGGCCCACTGCGGCATGACGGCGGAGGAAGTGCTGCAATCCGCTGACCAGCGGATGTACGTAGAGAAAAGATCCCGCAGTAAGCAGCACAGGCGGGCCGGATAGCCCCTACATTGGGCGCGGTTCCGCGCTCCTGGTGAGGTCAAGGCCACGCCGTGGGGTCACTCGCAGCGGGTACCCTCGCCGAGGTAAGCAACGTGTAGGGAGTGATCTGGGATGGCGCCCGGCAACAACAGCGGGAGCACCACGCCCGAGGACGACGATCCGTTCGGCTATCTGTACGCCGACGGGCAGGCGGCCGGGGCGACCCCGCCCGAGGGCGCGGGCGGCGGGTACGGCTACCCGAACCCGCGGTCCTCCTACCGGGCCAATCAGATCCGTACGGTCGGTGAGCGCCAGTACGGGCAGCAGCAGTACGGGCAGACCCAGCCGACCCAGGCGTACCAGCAGCCGAACGCGCACTATCAGGCTCCCGAGACGATGCCCGGCGGCGGGGTCCCCTCGCAGCCGGGTCCGCCGACGGCGCCGATGCGCGGTGGCGGCCGCGGGCGTGGTCCGAACACGAAGGCGCTGCTCATCGGCGCGGTCGCCGTGGTCGCGGCCGTCGTCATCGGCATCGGCGTCGCCATGCTGAGCAACGACTCGGGTGACGACAAGGGCGAGGCCGGCGGCAAGCCGTCCGGCGGTTCGCAGTCGGTGCAGCCGAGCGACAAGCCCTCGAAGTCGGCGTCCGCGAAGCCGGTCGACCTGCCCAAGACCGACGCGAAGACCCTGAAGCTGGCGGGCGGCACGTCCACCGCCTCCGACGTGCAGGGCGCGAAGGCCGACGGCGGGGTGTACGTCGCCGGGTTCAACAAGGTGGGCGCGAGCCTGACCTGGACCGTCAACGACATCCCGAAGGACGGCGCGTACAAGCTGCACGTGGACTACGGGGTGCCCGGCAAGGACTCCGACGCCACGATCGACGTGAACGGCAAGAAGCAGTCCCGCCCGCTGAACATGACTAACTTCGCCGGCGCCAAGGAGGGCGACTGGGAGAAGGGCTGGACGAACACGTGGGCCATCGTGCAGCTCACCAAGGGGACCAACGCGATCACGGTCTCCTGTGAGCAGGGCAACAAGTGCGACGCCAACTTCGACCGCATGTGGCTCACCCAGGGCTGACGGCTTCGCCAGTCGGCCCGGCCACGGCCACTCGGCGTGCGCCCCGGGGCTCTGCCCCGGACCCCGCTGCTCAATCGCCGCAGGGGCTTGAAAAGCAAAGGCTTGGACGGCTCATGCCGCAGCGACTGTGACGCGGCCCACCAGGTCCTCGTAGGTCGCCGGGTCGAACTCGCCGGCGACGGGGGAGACCACCGTCGCCGCGGACAGCGCCACCGCCCGGGCGAGCCGCTGGGGCCACGGCAAGTGGTCCACGTGGCCGGAGAGCAGCCCGGCCACGGCGGAGTCCCCCGCCCCCGTCGGGTTCCCGCTGAGCCGCCCCGGCGCAGGCGCCCGCCACTCACCGTCTGCCGTCAGGGCGCACAGCCCCTCCGCCCCGAGCGAGGCCACGACCGCGTGCGCGCCGCGCCGCCGCGTGTCCTTCATGGCCTGCAACGGCTCGTGCTGCCCGGTGAGTTCGGCCAGTTCGTCCGCGTTCGGCTTCACCAGATCGGGCCGCGCCGCGACGCCGCGGCGCAGCGGTTCGCCGCTGGTGTCGAGGAGGACGGGCACCGAGGCGGCCCGCGCGGCCCGTACAAGGGTCGCGTAGGCGCCGACCGGGACACCCGGCGGCAGGCTGCCGCACAGCGCCACCGCGGAGGCGGAGCGCAGCAGATCCGCGTACGCCTCCTGGAAGGCCGTCCACTCGGCGGGCGTGATGGTCGGGCCCGGCTCGTTGAGCTGTGTCGTGTCGCCGGTGGACGCGTCGACGACGGCGATCGTGCGCCGGGTCGCGCCGGACACGGGCACCAGGGCGTCCGCGACGCCCGGGGTGCCGAGCAGCTGCTCCTGAACCGTGCGGCCCGTCGCGCCGCCCGCGAATCCCGTCACGGTCACCTCGTGACCGAGAGCGGCCAGCACCCGCGCCACGTTGAGCCCCTTGCCGCCGGGCCGCTCGGTGACCTCGGTGACGCGGTGCGTCGCGTGCGGGTGCAGGGAGCGCACCCGGTACGTGATGTCGAGTGCGGTGTTCAGCGTGACCGTGAGGATCACAGGCCCCCACCCCCCTTACGTACTTCCAGTAACGGGGCCTGATCATGCCAAAGTCAAGGCGGTTGGCCCAGGCCACGGACCAACCGCCTTGTACCGGCCGGGAGTTACGGGTGGAGCAGCCACTCGCCCTTGCGCAGTACGCCCTTGACCTCGAACTGGGCGTCCAGGACCACGAGGTCGGCGTCCTTGCCGGGCTCCAGCGAGCCCACCTTGTCGTAGAGGCCGAGGAGTTGGGCCGGATTGGCCGAGATGGCCCGGACGACGTCCTCGACGGGCAGCTTGTCGACGGTCACGGCCCGCTTGAACGCCCGGTCCAGGGTCAGCGTCGAACCGGCGATGGAGCCGCCCTCGACGAGCCGCGCCACGCTGTCCTTCACCTCGACCTCCAGCGGGCCGAGCATGTAGCGGCCGTCGCCGAATCCGGCCGCGTCCATCGCGTCGGTGATGAACGCGACCTTCTCCGCGCCCTTGTGGTGGAAGGCGAGTTCGAGGGCGGCCGGGTGCAGATGAGTGCCGTCGTTGATCAGCTCGACGGTGATCCGGTCGTCCTCCAGGAGCGCCGCGATCGGCCCCGGGTCGCGGTGGCCGAGCTGCGGCATCGCGTTGAACAGGTGGGTGGCGACCGTGGCGCCCGCGTCGATGGCCTCCACCGTCTGCTCGTACGTGGCGTCGGTGTGGCCGATCGCGGCGAGCACGCCGTGCTCGGCGAGCAGACGCACGGAGTCGATGCCGCCGGGCCGTTCGGTGGCGAGGGTGACCATCCTGGCCTGGCCGCGGGCGGCGTCGATCAGCTTGCGGACCTCGGCCGGGTCGGGGTCGCGCAGCAGCGTCTCGTCGTGGGCGCCCTTGCGGCACGGGGAGATGAACGGGCCCTCGAAGTGGATGCCCGCGATCTCGCCGTGCTCGGCCAGCTCGGAGAGCAGCCCGGCGCGCTGCACGAGGAAGTCCATGCTGCCGGTGACGAAGGACGCGACGACGGTGGTCGTGCCGTGCTGCTGGTGCGTGCGCACGCCCGTGAGGATCTCCTCGAGCGTGCCGGAGGTGAAGGACGCGCCGCCGCCGCCGTGGTTGTGCATGTCGACGAAGCCGGGGACCACCCAGTGGCCGGTCAGGTCGACGGTCTCGGCGTCGTCGGGGGCGGCCCCGGCGATCCTCGTGCCGTCGACGATGACGCGTCCGTCGGTGACGGTCCCGGTGGGGAGCACCACCTTGGCGCCGGTGAGCACCTTTGCTGTGGCCATCAGGCGGTTACCTCCGTGTTGTCGTCGGCGAGCAGGTCCCAGGCGAGCAGTCCCGCGCCCAGGCATCCGGCGCTGTCCCCGAGGACGGCCGGGACGATCGTGGGGAGCGCCTGGAAGGTGACGCGCTCCGCGACGGCCGCGCGCAGGGGTGTGAACAAGGTTTCCCCGGCCTCGGCGAGGCCGCCACCGATGATGAGCGTGCGGGGGTCCAGCAGAGTGAGCGCGAGCACGAGCCCGTCGGCGAGCGCGTCCACTGCGTCCTGCCAGACCCGGGCCGCCTTCGGGTCGCCCGCGTCGACGGCCTTCGCGCAGTCCGCCGCGGTCGCCTTCTCCTCGCCGCTCGCCTCCTGCCAGGCCAGGGTGACCGCGGAGGCGGAGGCGTACCGCTCCAGGCAGCCGCGCTGGCCGCAGCCGCAGGAGACGCCGCCGGGGCGCACGACGACGTGGCCGATCTCGCCCGCGGAGCCGTGCGCGCCGGGCTCGATGCGCCCGTCGATGCCGATGGCGCCCGCGATCCCGGTGCCGAGCGGCATGAACAGGAACCGGTCGGCGTCCTTGCCAGCGCCGAGCCGCCCCTCGCCGAGCCCGCCGGTGCGCACGTCGTGGCCGAGCGCCACGGGGATGCCGCCGAGCCGCTCGCTGAGCAGGGACCGCATGGGGACGTCGCGCCAGCCGAGGTTGGCGGCGAAGAGGGCCATGCCGCCCTTCTCGTCGACGACGCCGGGCACCGCGACGCCGGCGGCGCGGGCGGGCTCGCCGAGGTGCCGCTCGCCGTACGCGCGCAGTTCGGCGGCGAAGTCGAGGATCGACTCCACGACCGCGTCGGCGCCGCGTTCGCGCTGGGTGGCACGGCGCGCCTGGTGCAGCAGATTGCCGTCGGCCCCGACCAGGGCGGCCTTCATACCGGTGCCGCCCACGTCCAGGGCGATGACATGTTTCACGGGGGACAGTCTCGCGCGTCCACCCGTGAGAGGTCTAGTCCAGTCGCCCCCTCGTTTCCGCTCCGGCGCCCATGTGGTGTAGACCTTCCAGGTGACCATGGGACAGGCCTGTGGCGTGAAGGACAAGGGTGGAGTGCGGCAGTGCGCAAGGGGAGGACGACTCTGACCGTGGCGGCCGCGCTCGGGGTGGTGGCCGCGTCGTCGCTGCTCACCGCCTGTGGGAGCGACTCCGACGACGCCGTCACGCTGAAGCTGGTCGCGGCCGACTACGGCGACTCCAAGGCCAACGGCTCCCAGGAGTACTGGGACGACGTCGTCGCCGGGTTCGAGAAGGACCACCCGAACATCAAGGTCGACGTCGACGTCTACACCTGGGACGTCGTCGACGAGAAGGTCAAGGACATGGTCGCCGCGGGCCACGCGCCCGACATGGCGCAGATCGGCGCGTACGCCGACTACGCCGCCGCGGGCAAGCTGTACTCCGTCGACAAGCTGCTCTCCGTGCCGGTGCAGGCCGACTTCGTCGGCCAGATGAGCCAGGCGGGCGAGATCAAGGGCGCGCAGTACGGCATGCCGTTCGCCGCCTCCACGCGCCGCCTCTTCTACAACAAGAAGCTCTTCACGCAGGCCGGCATCACGCCGCCCAAGACCTGGGCCGACCTCGTCTCCGACGCCAAGGCGCTCAAGGCGCAGGGCGTGCGCTACCCCTTCGCGCTGCCGCTCGGCACCGAGGAGGCGCAGGCCGAGACGCTGATCTGGATGCTCAGCAACGGCGGCGGCTACACCGACAACGTCGGCTCCTACGCCCTCGACGACAAGAAGAACGTCGAGGCCCTGACCTGGCTCAAGAACAACCTGGTCGGCAAGGGCCTCACCGGCCCGACCGCCCCCGGCGAGCTCAACCGCACGCCCGCCTTCCAGGCCTTCGCCAAGGGCCAGGTCGGCATGTTGTCCGGCCACCCCACGCTGATGAACATGGCGAAGGCGAAGGGCGTCGACTACGGCGACGTGGCGATCCCCGGGCCCGACGGCACGCCCAAGTCCACGATGGGCGTCACCGACTGGATGATGGCGTTCAAGCAGGGCGGCCACCCCAAGGAGTCCGGGGAGTTCCTCGACTACGCCTACAACAAGAAGAACGTCCTCGACTTCTCCCGCAAGTACACCGTCGCGCCGGTCACGGTCTCCGCGTCGGACGCGATGACGTCATCGGCCAAGGACAAGTCCCTGCGGCCGTTCATCGACGAGCTCGCGGGCGCCACGTACTACCCGGCCAACAAGACGTCCTGGCCCGAGGTCAGCGCCGAGATCAAGAAGCAGATCGGCTCCACCGTCACGCCGCAGGGCAGCGCGGCGGGCACGCTCGGCTCGATCCAGAACGACGCGGCGGCCGCGGAATCCGCGGAGTAGCGTGGCGGGCATGGATCCTCTCGGCGCCCGTGAGCGCGCGGTTCTCGTGTTCGAGGGCCGGGGCTGGGCCTCGCCGGGGGCCAAGGAGCGGGCGATCCGCGAGGACCTGGACCTGGCACCGGTCCGCTACTACCAACTCCTGAACGCCCTCCTGGACGACCCCCGCGCCCTGGAGTTCGCCCCGGTGACCGTCAATCGCTTGAGACGGGTCCGGGACGCGCGGCGCCGCGAGCGCTAGCCCCACCGGGGCGGAGCCCCGAGACGTCAACCCCGGCTATCGTCAACGGCATGGTCAGCCATGAGCACGCCCCACGGACGACCGCCGGACGCGAGGGCCTGGACGCCCTCCTGGCCCACCCCCGGCAGGGCATCGTCGGGCTGGACTTCGACGGCACCCTCGCCCCCATCGTCCCCGACCCCGACCAGGCCCGCGCCCACCCCACCGTGGTCCCCGCCCTCGCCGCCCTCGCCCCGAAGGTCGCCGCGGTCGCGGTGGTCACGGGCCGCCCGGCCGGCACCGCGGTCCGCCACGGCGGCTTCGCCGGCGTCCCGGGCCTGGAGCACCTCGTCGTCCTCGGGCACTACGGCGCCGAACGCTGGGACGCCGTCACCGGCACGGTCACCGCCCCCGCCCCGCACCCGGGCGTGGCTACCGTCCGGGCCGAACTCCCGGGCGTACTCGGCGAGTTGGGCCTGTGGCACGACACGTATGTCGAGGAGAAGGGGCGTGCCGTCGCGGTCCACACGCGCCGCGCCCGCGACCCGCAGGCCGCCTTCGACGCCCTCCGCGACCCCCTGTCGGAACTCGCCGCCCGGCACGGCCTGATCGTGGAACCGGGCCGCCTCGTCCTGGAGCTGCGCCCGCCCGGCGTCGACAAGGGCGTCGCGCTCGCCGAGTACGTACGGGAGGTGGGCGCCCGGTCCGTCCTCTACGCGGGCGACGACCTCGGCGACCTCCCGGCCTTCGCGGCGGTGGAGAAGCTCCGCTCCGACGGGGTGCCGGGCCTCCTGGTGGCGGCGGACACGGTCGTGCCCGAACTCGCCGACAGGGCGGACCTGTTGGTGGCGGGCCCCGCGGAGTTGGCCGCGTTCCTGTCAGCCCTGGCGCAGCGCCTCTAGCTGGTCCAGGAACCACGGCCCCGGCGGCAGCGCCGTCGCCGCCGCGGCGAGCCGCTTCGTGCGCTCCGCCCGCTCGTCGACCGGCATGGCGAGTCCCTCCGCGAGCGCCCGCGCCGTCCCGTTCACGTCGTAGGGGTTGACCGTCAGCGCGTCCTCGGCCAACTCCTCGTACGCCCCCGCCTCCCGCGAGAGCACCAGTACGCACCCGTCGTCGGAGACCACCGGCACCTCCTTGGCGACCAGGTTCATGCCGTCCCGGATCGGGTTCACCAGCGCGACGTCGGCGAGCCGGTAGGCGGCAAGCGAGCGCGCGAAGTCGTCCTTCACGTGGAGCACGACCGGTGTCCAACCCTCCGTACCGAAGCGGGAGTTGATGGCCTCCGCGACCCGTGCCACCTCGTCCGTGTAGTCGCGGTACACGGCCAGGTCCTGGCGCGAGGGGTAGGCGAACGCGACGTGCACCACCCGCTCGCGCCACTCGGGCCGCTCCTCCAGGAGCAGCTCGTAGGCGTGGAGCCCCCGCACGATGTTCTTCGACAGCTCGGTGCGGTCGACTCGGACGATCACCTTCCGTGAACCGTCCCCGCCGATCTGCGCCCGCAGCGCCGCCAGCCGCTCCTCCACGTCGTCCCGGTGCGCCCGCTCGCGCAGGAAGTCCGCGTCCGCGCCGAGCCCGTGCACCCCGATCCGGGTGCCGGACGTGCCGCCGACGAGATGCGTACAGCAGTCGGTGAAGGCGTCCGCCCAGCGCCGGGTCAGGAACGCACAGCGGTCGGCCCCGAGCATGCCCCTGAGGACCTGCTCGGCGATGTCGTCGGGCAGCATCCGGAAGTAGTCGACGGGCGCCCACGGCGTGTGCGAGAAGTGCCCGATCCGCAGGTCGTCGCGGAGCTCGCGGAGCATTCCCGGCACCAGCGTCAGGTGGTAGTCCTGCACGACGACCGTCGCGCCCGGCGCCGCCTCCTCGGCGAGCGCCTCGGCGAAGGCCCGGTTGTACGCCTCGTAGGACGCCCACTGGCGGCGGAACTCCGGGCCGAACGACGGCTCCAGAGGTGTCTGGTACAGCATGTGGTGCACGAACCACAGCACCGAGTTCGCGATCCCGTTGTACGCGTCCGTGTGGACCTCGGCGTCGATGTCCAGCATCCGCACCCCGGGTTCGGTGACGCCGCGGCGCACCGCCTCCCGGTCGCCCTCGCTCAGCGCCGAGCACACCCACAGCTTGTCCTCGACGACGCTCAGCGCCGACACCAGACCGCCCCCGCCGCGCTTCGCCCCGATCTCTCCCGCGTCGTCGACGACGTAGGAGACCGGGCCGCGGTTGGACGCGACGAGAACCTCAGCAGCACCATGCGTCGTGGAACTCATACGGGCACGCTAGCCCGGCCCGGAAACGTTCAAACGTAAGGCCGGGCCCCGTCGGGGGCCCGGCCGTATACGAAGGTCGCGCTCGGGTCAGTCCTTGCGGCCGCGGACCGCGGCGAGGATCAGCGCGCCGAGCCCGCACAGCGCGACGGCGAGCCCGCCGTACAGCGGCAGGTTCGAGTCGGTGCCGGTCTCGGCCATCTCGCCGGAGCTCGGCGGGTTCGGCGGAGTGGGCCGTGCCTGCGGGCTGTGGCTGCTCGCCGACGGGGCCGGTGTCGGCTCGGTCGTCTGCTCACCCGGCTGCTTCGTCGGGGTCGGCGTCGGCTCGGGGCTGGTCGGCGAGGGCGCCGGTGCCTCCCGCTCGATAACGGGCGCGATGCCGCAGCGCTCGTCGGTGGAGCCCTCCTCGCAGTTGGTGCGCGGGGTGTCGGCGGTGACGCTGTTCGTGAGCTTGCCGTCGCCGCTCACCGGGTCGTTGACCTTCACCGAGTACGTGACGGTAGCGGTCTGTCCGGCCGGGATGTCACCGGTGAAGTTGATCTTCGGCCTCGTGTAGTCGACGTCGCCGATGCTTGCCTTCGCGTCGCCGTTGTACGTCGCGTCGTCGAGGTTCTCGGTGAGGTCGTCGGTGAACTTGGCGTTGGGGTACGGCAGCCGGCTGACGTTCTTCGCCTTCACCGTGTACGTGACCGTGTCGCCGGGCTCCACCTTCGCCGGGCTCGCCGTCTTGGAGATCTCCAGGTCGGGCACCGGTACGGACAGGGCGAGCGCCGAGGGGACGTACGTGTCGCCCTTGGTGGAGAAGTCGAGCGTGGTGGAGGTCGAGCCGACCGGGATCGGCTCGGCCCCGGCGGCCCGCGTGGAGCGGCTGCCCGTGACGTCGAACTCCTTCGCGTCGATGCTCAGGTTGTTGACCATCTTCGGGTCGAGGGCGCCGTCGTCCTCGGAGATGAAGAAGTTGTTGGTGTTGCCGGTGTGCGCCTCGGGGATGTTCTGGCCGCCGACGGCGAACTTGTCGCCCGGGGTGTTCCAGTCGCCCTCGTACGCGGTGACGCTCGCGTGCGGGGTGCCCGAGGTCCGGTAGAAGCCGTCCACGGTGACCCGGGTGGCCGGGGAGGTGGAGCGCTGCAGGACGTGGCCGCCGTAGATGTAGACGTTGCGGCGGTCCGGGGCGTAGGTCTCGTTCGGGGAGTCGTACTTGTAGACCACGGTCATCGACCAGCCCGCCACACAGCCCTTGCCGGTGGGCGCCCAGATGTCGCCGACCGAGACCGGGACCGGGGTGCCCGTGCCGGTGACCCCGCTGAAGAGGCTCGTCACGTCGGCCTCGCCCGTGTAGTAGTGCGGGCCTCTGGTGGAGGCGGGGTCCTTGACCAGGTTCTCGGGGGAGACCTTGGTCGGGGCCGCGCCGTTCACGCCGACCGCGGGGGCCGCGTCCAGCGGGTCGCCGGGCGAGGGGTCCACATCGGCGCCGGAGATGTCGCAGCGCTTCATCTGGGCCCCGCTCGGCCCCTTGTACGTGCCGTCGTTGCCGCCGTAGAAGAGGCGGGCGTAGGCGACCTCGGCGCCGGGCGGGACGGTGACCCGGCCGGTGCTGGAGCCGTAGCCGTCCGTCGTCCCTGCGGTGTTGATCCGCTGCATGTTGAACGTGTTGTTGTTGTCCTTGCCCTCGCCGTTCGCGGCGACGGCGCAGCGCGCGGCCATGGTGGCGTCGTCCGTCGGGCAGCCCATGACCGTGTTGCCGATGGTCTTGAAGTCGCCGTAGATCGATTCGTCGTAGCGCTTGGCGAAGGGGGAGACCACATCCGCGGAGGCGGGGCTCGGTGCCAGTCCCGCCATGCAGGCGGCGAGGGCGGCGGTGACGGCACAGGCCGCCTTGCCCTGGAGATGTTTAAGCAACATAAAGGGCAATTTAGGCAAAACATACGATTTGTCCGTGCTTATGCCACGCGACGCTCCGCGTACTCACCGATTTCGATCATCGGCGGGCGTTCCTCCGTGTCGACCGGGTGGGTGCGCGGCTCGAAGCCCTCGTCGCCGCGCTCGAACTGCGTGAGCACCGGCCTGACCAGGTGCCCGCGCGCGAGGCGCAGCTGGGCCGTGCGGTAGATCGCCGCCGCCATCCGGCCGAGCGCCTGCCCGTCCTGGTGCCGGTGCTTGCGTACGCCGACGTCGACCTGGGCGAGCGCGTCGAGGCCCACGGTGTGCAGCGCGTCCACGAGCAGGCCGAGCTCCACGCCGTACCCGACCGGGAACGGAAGCCGTTCGAGCAGCGAGCGCCGCGCCGCGTACTCGCCGCCCAACGGCTGGACGAACCCGGCCAGTTGGGGCCAGTGCAGATTGAGGATCGGCCGCGCCATCAGCTCGGTCACCCGGCCGCCCTGCCCGGCGGCCCCGGCCAGCGGACGGTCGTACATCGCCTTCACGAACTGCACGCCCGGCTCGGTGAGCAGCGGCCCGACGATTCCCGAGACGAAGTCCGCGGAGAACTCCTGCAGATCGGCGTCGACGAAGCACACGATGTCACCGGAAGTGACGAACAGGGAGCGCCACAGCACCTCGCCCTTGCCGGCCCTGACCGGCACCCGCGGCAGGATCGTGTCCCGGTGCTCGACGCGCGCGCCGGCCGCCGCGGCGACCTCGGAGGTGCGGTCGGTGGAGCCGGAGTCGATCACGACGAGCTCGTCGACGAGCGGCACCGCGTCCGTCATCAGCGTCCGCCGGATCTCGGAGACGATCTCGCCGACCGTCTCCTCCTCGTTCAGCGCGGGCAGTACGACGCTCACCGTCTGTCCCGACGCGTGCTTGGCGGCGATCAACCGGTGCAGCGGATGGTCCGCCACGGACCAGGAGCGCCTGTTCAGCCAGCGCTCGACCTCTTCCAGCACGGTCTGGGTTCCTTCCCTAAGGATCACCATGTGATCCATCTCGCGGTTCGGACGACTATCTCAAGGGTCCGGGCCTTCGGTTACAGTCTTGAACAACGCCGGTGACCATCGCATGTCGGGGGTCGCCCGTCGTACACAACTGAATCCACACAATCGAATACCGCTCATCCAGAGGGGCAGAGGGATACGGCCCGTTGAAGCCCCGGCAACCCTCCAGCCGGTCTCGTCCGCACATCGCAGTGCGCCCGCGAGGCTCCCGGCTAGTGAAGGTGCCAAATCCGTCTCGTGGCGAGATGCGTCGCGAGGAAGATGAGGAGAAAGGGCCTCGCCTCTCATGGCTGCACAGACCGTCGCAACCGAAACCGTCGCTTCCGCCCCCGCCGTCGACGCTGTCGACCTGGGACCGGCCTCCGGCCTCTCCTGCCGTGAGTGCGGCGCCGTCGTCCCGCTCGGCCCCGTCTTCGCCTGCGCCGAGTGTTTCGGACCCCTCGAAGTCGCGTACGACCTGCCCGTCGGTGACCCCGAGGCGCTGCGCAAGCAGATCGAGGCGGGACCCGCCAACATCTGGCGCTACGCCCCGCTGCTGCCCGTCCCGGCCGACGTCGCCGAGAAGCCGAACCTGAACCCGGGCTGGACCAAGCTCGTCAAGGCCGACAACCTCGGCCGTGAACTGGGCGTCGCCGAGGGCAAGTTGTTCGTCAAGGACGACTCCGGCAACCCGACGCACTCCTTCAAGGACCGCGTCGTCGCGCAGGCCATCGAGGCCGCCCGCGCCTTCGGCTTCACCACCCTCTCCTGCTCCTCCACCGGCAACCTGGCCGGCGCCGTCGGCGCCGCCGCCGCCCGCGCCGGCTTCCGCTCGTGCGTGTTCATCCCGCACGACCTGGAGCAGGGCAAGGTCGTCATGGCCGGTGTCTACGGCGGTGACCTCGTCGCCATCGAGGGCAACTACGACGACGTGAACCGCTTCTGCTCCGAGCTCATCGGCGACCCGCTGGGCGAGGGCTGGGGCTTCGTCAACGTCAACCTGCGCCCGTACTACGGCGAGGGCTCCAAGACGCTCGCGTACGAGATCTGCGAGCAGCTCGGCTGGCAGCTCCCGGACCAGCTGGTCATCCCGATCGCGTCCGGCTCGCAGTTCACGAAGATCGACAAGGGCCTGAAGGAGCTGATCAAGCTCGGCCTCGTCGAGGACAAGCCCTACAAGCTCTTCGGCGCCCAGGCCGAGGGCTGCTCCCCGGTCTCCGTCGCCTACAAGGGCGGCCACGACGTGGTCCGCCCGCAGAAGCCGACCACCATCGCCAAGTCCCTCGCGATCGGCAACCCGGCCGACGGCCCGTACGTCCTCGACATCGCGCGGCGCACCGGCGGCGCCGTGGAGGACGTGAACGACGAGCAGGTCGTCGACGCGATCAAGCTGCTCGCGCGCACGGAGGGCATCTTCGCGGAGACGGCCGGCGGTGTGACCCTGGGCGTCACGAAGAAGCTCATCGAGGCGGGCCAGATCGACCCGTCGCTGACCACCGTCGTCCTGAACACCGGTGACGGGCTCAAGACGCTGGACGCGGTCGCCGACTCCTCTCAGGCCACCGCCACCATCCGGCCGAACCTGGACGCGTTCCGCGAGGCCGGCCTCGCCGCCGACCTCTGAGTCCGACTCCGAGCCCGACCGACACTTGTAGCAACAGGAGTTACCGCCATGAGCGTCAACGTTCGTATCCCCACCATCCTGCGCACCTACACCGGCGGCGCCTCCGAGGTCGCCGCCGAGGGGGCCACCCTCGCCGACGTCATCGCCGACCTGGAGAAGAACCACACCGGCATCGCCGCCCGCGTCCTCGACGACCAGGGCAAGCTGCGCCGCTTCGTGAACGTCTACGTCAACGACGACGACGTCCGCTTCGAGCAGGGTCTGGAGACGGCCACGCCGGACGGCGCCGGCGTCTCGATCATTCCCGCCGTCGCGGGCGGCTGATCTTTTGTAGGTCTACACAGAGTTACCCGAATTGCCCCCTCCGCGAGAGAAGCGGAGGGGGCAATTCTGCATGGTTGAGCGCGGTACAGTTGGGGAAGCTGCTGCGTTTCCCCGAGCGGTGCATGACGGGCGCATATGAGTTCTCGCCCGCACCCCGACAAGAAGCAGCCAAAGTGTCCAGCCCTTTCGGGCCTTTTACGGCATTTACGCGGCCCGAGTTGCCCGGGGATCCGGTGAGTTGGCCCGGTTTCCCCGATCTGGCGTGCCCAGAATTCTCGTCCGATTGACCTGTTGCAGACGGCAGTTGGGCAGATACATTCAGCCGCGGTCGACGCGTTCCGGCGCACACCCCCATATCCCATGGGGCGTGAGGTCTGACCCGGGTCCGCGAAGTGCGGTCCTGCGCAAGGGCCAGTAATAGGGGAGTTAGGCATGGCTCAGGGCACCGTCAAGTGGTTCAACGCGGAGAAGGGGTACGGCTTCATCGCGGTCGACGGTGGTGCGGATGTTTTCGTCCACTACAGCGCGATTCAGATGGACGGCTACCGCACCCTCGAGGAGGGGCAGCGGGTCGAGTTCGAGATCTCGCAGGGCCAGAAGGGGCCGCAGGCGGACATGGTCCGCGTGGCCGCCGGCTGAACGCGCGCGTCAGACTGGAAGCTTGTACGTCGCACGTCATGGAGGGCTCGTCTCCCGGGTAGCCGGGGGCGGGCCCTTTGTGCTGCCTGCACCGACGTGCGGTTCTTGTGGTACGGCCTTGCACTCGCAGGGGTCGAGTGCTAATCATTGGGCTTAGCACTCTCCGAGTGAGAGTGACAAAACTTGGATCGGGTCGGTGAGGTCCGGGGGCCGGGTGGTGCAAGGAGCCACAAGGCCCGCAGGCCGTCCGTCGCGGGCACCAGCACGGTCCTTTTGCGTTAGCCACCCCGTCCGGGAGGACCACTTCACATGGCCAAGATCATCGCGTTCGACGAGGAGGCACGGCGCGGCCTCGAGCGCGGCATGAACCAGCTCGCCGACGCCGTCAAGGTGACCCTGGGCCCCAAGGGTCGCAACGTCGTCCTCGAGAAGAAGTGGGGCGCCCCCACGATCACCAACGATGGTGTGTCCATCGCCAAGGAGATCGAGCTCGAGGACCCGTACGAGAAGATCGGCGCCGAGCTGGTCAAGGAGGTCGCGAAGAAGACGGACGACGTCGCCGGTGACGGCACGACGACCGCGACCGTCCTGGCCCAGGCGCTCGTTCGCGAAGGCCTTCGCAACGTAGCCGCCGGCGCCAACCCGATGGCCCTCAAGCGCGGCATCGAGCGCGCCACCGAGGCCGTCTCCGCCGCCCTCCTCGAGCAGGCCAAGGAGGTGGAGACCAAGGAGCAGATCGCCTCCACCGCCTCCATCTCGGCCGCCGACACCCAGATCGGCGAGCTCATCGCCGAGGCCATGGACAAGGTCGGCAAGGAAGGCGTCATCACGGTCGAGGAGTCCCAGACCTTCGGTCTGGAGCTCGAGCTCACCGAGGGCATGCGCTTCGACAAGGGCTACATCTCGGCGTACTTCGCCACCGACATGGAGCGTATGGAGGCCTCGCTCGAGGACCCGTACATCCTGATCGTCAACTCGAAGATCGGCAACGTGAAGGACCTCCTTCCGCTGCTCGAGAAGGTCATGCAGTCCGGCAAGCCGCTGCTGATCATCGCCGAGGACGTCGAGGGCGAGGCCCTGTCGACCCTGGTCGTCAACAAGATCCGTGGCACCTTCAAGTCCGTCGCCGTCAAGGCCCCGGGTTTCGGTGACCGCCGCAAGGCCATGCTCGGTGACATCGCCATCCTCACGGGCGGCACGGTCATCTCCGAGGAGGTCGGCCTCAAGCTGGAGAACGCCGGTCTCGACCTGCTCGGCCGCGCCCGCAAGGTCGTCATCACCAAGGACGAGACGACGATCGTCGACGGCTCCGGTGAGAGCGACCAGGTCCAGGGTCGCGTCAACCAGATCCGCGCCGAGATCGAGAACAGCGACTCGGACTACGACCGCGAGAAGCTCCAGGAGCGCCTCGCCAAGCTCGCCGGCGGCGTGGCCGTCATCAAGGCGGGCGCGGCCACCGAGGTCGAGCTCAAGGAGCGCAAGCACCGCATCGAGGACGCCGTTCGCAACGCGAAGGCGGCCGTCGAGGAGGGCATCGTCGCCGGTGGTGGCGTGGCCCTGCTCCAGGCCTCCGCGGTCTTCGAGAAGCTGGAGCTCGAGGGTGACGAGGCGACCGGCGCCAACGCCGTGAAGCTCGCCCTTGAGGCCCCGCTCAAGCAGATCGCCGTCAACGGTGGTCTCGAGGGTGGCGTCGTCGTGGAGAAGGTGCGCAACCTGACCGTCGGTCACGGTCTGAACGCCGCCACGGGTGACTACGTCGACATGATCGCCGAGGGCATCATCGACCCGGCGAAGGTCACGCGCTCTGCCCTGCAGAACGCCGCGTCCATCGCCGCGCTGTTCCTCACGACCGAGGCCGTTATCGCCGACAAGCCGGAGAAGGCGGGCGCCGCTCCCGCCGGTGGCGGCATGCCGGGCGGTGACATGGACTTCTGAGCCGGTTCCGGTTCAGCCCGTCCGTAACCCGAGGGCGGCACGGTCTCCACGCGAGACGGTGCCGCCCTCGGGGCGTTTCATCGTCCGTAGTGGTAGCGGCAGGCCGCGATGCGGACCTCGTCCTCGACGACCTTGTAGATCAGACGGTGTTCGTCGGTGATGCGGCGGGACCAGTAACCGTGGAAGCCGTGCTTCAGAGGCTCAGGCTTGCCGATGCCCTCGTCGGAGCCGTTGCGGGCGATGTCCTGGAGCAGCGCGTTGATGCGCTTCAGCACCTTGCGGTCCTGCTCCTGCCACCGCACGTAGTCGGCCCAGGCCTTCTCCTGCCAGACGAGCTTCAATCGAGCAGCTCCCTGACCGTACCGCCGCCGTTCTCCAGGTCGTCGATGGCGGCCAGGATGCGCCGCGCGTTCTCCGGACTGCGCAGCAGGTACGCCGTCTCCTTCAGCGACTCGTACTCGTCGAGCGCCACGATGACGACCGGCTCCCGGCCCGCGCGAGTCACTATTACTTCCTCACGGTCGTCGACGACCGCGTTGAGCGTTTCCGCGTACTTCGCGCGGGACTCGGTGTAGGTCATGGTGCGCATCGCGGCTCCTCCGTCCTGTACGGGATCCCGTACGTACAGAAAACTGTACGTCTGGTGGTGTGGGGCGGCAAGGTAGGGCCGGTGCGTCATACGCGGGTTCCTTCCCGCGTGTATGCCATCACCGCTCTTCGGATCTCCGCGGCGCGGGCGCGGACGGCTTCCGGGGTGAGCATGCCCGCGGGCGGGGAGGCGGGGAGGATGCTGCTGCATGGGGTGCAGAAGCCGCCCGGCAGGGCCTCGGGGCGGCCGGGAGCGCCGCACTTTCCGCATTCCAGGAGGCGCAGAGACCTGCGGGGCTCGGGTGGTGGTGGCGGGAGTTTGTCGCGCAGGCGGCGGGTCAGGAGAGCCGCAGGGCTGTGGACCGGGGTGGGTAGGCCCGCTGTCAGGGCTTGCGTCAGCGTCGCCTCCGTCGCGCCCCGCGCGAACCAGGCCTCCACCTCCGGTGCGAGCCGCGCGCACTCCGCCGCCGACAGGGCCAGCGACGGTGCCGTGCGCCCGAGCGCGGCGAGCAGCGTAAGTGCGCGGCTGCGGGTGGGGGTGGAGCCCCGGGCCGGTTCGGGTTCTTCCGGCGCCTCCTCCTGCGCCTGTGAGGTCGCCTCTTCCGGTACGTCGCCTCGTACGTACGCCGTCCACCACGCGTCGCCGCGCGCCGTGCGGGAGAACCAGCTGCGGGTGACCCAGCGGGCGCTTCCCGAGCCCTGGATGTGTTCCCGGCCTCGCCTCAAGTGGCCTGCCCGGTGCAGGTTGTTGAGGGCCGTGCGCAGTGCCGCCTGGCCGTACGGGAGGTGTTTGGCGAGCGTCTTCACGGAGATGTCCGAGCCGTCGGGCAGGCGGTCGATGTACCCGGCGATGTACGCCTCCCGTACAGGCAGGTGTGCGAAGTCCTCGCCTGTTCGGGGGAGTTGGTCCGGTGCGGAACGCTTCCCGTAGCCCGGATTCGCGGCCGGATGCGGCTCGGGGGCCGCCGAGGCGGCGTGCGTGGGGGCGGGGGCGGCACTAAAGTGGGCGTCAGCCACGGGATCTCCTTCTGCAAGATCTCGGTGGATAGACCCCCGTTAGGTGTTGGCGCACCGGCGGGGGTCGTTCGGTTATCGGGCACGTTAGAGCGTCGTCACCCTCCGTGGCAAGCCGGTGACGAAAAGTGTCTGCTTTCCTCAACTCGCAGGGTGGGAGGGTGGGTTGAGACCCACCTCCCAATCCATGAAAGCAGTGCTCGGGGCGCGGGGCTTGAGCCTCGGGGCGGTGGTTACGGGGTGCGCCGCAGGTCGGCGATGAACGCGGACCAGGTCTCCGCCCGGAGCACGAGCTTCGGGCCGTCGGGGTTCTTGGAGTCGCGGACCGGCACGATGCCCGTCGCCGGGGTGTGGGCGTCGGCGACTTCGAGGCAGTCGCCTCCGCTGCCGCCGCTGTAGCTGGACTTGCGCCAGCTACAGGCGGCGGCGTCGTTCCGGTCGTACTCAGGGATGTAGTTCCTCATGGGGGTAATCCTGCGCCACCGTCTCGATGAGGGCCAGGGAATCCACGGGCGAAAGCGCCGTCGCCTGGAGGAGGTTGAACATGAAGGTGTGGCGGGCGACCGTGGCCGGGTCGTCGGTGAGCCTGCCCATGTCGGGGGCCTCGACGAAGGAGAGCGGCGGGGCGTCCTCGAACTCCATCAGCTTGACTGAGCCCTCCATCGCCGCGTGCGCGCCCGCGCCGAACGGCAGGACCTGCACCAGTACGCGGTGGCGCCGCGCCAGGTCCGCCACGTGACGCAGGGCCTCCGCCATGACCTGTGGTCCGCCGACCGCGCGGCGCAGTGCCGCCTCGTCCAGGACCGTCCACCCGGTCGTCCGGAGCGGTGGGCTGGTACGCGTGGAAGACCGCCGCCGCGTACGAGCGTGTCTGGAGCAGGCCGGGGATGAGCAGGGCCGCGTACTGACGGATGGCCGTCGCCATGGCCTCCGCCTCCGCCGCCTCCGCGAAGTGGTCGGGGAAGCGGGACCGGTTCGCCTTGCGGCAGTTGCGGACGAAGAAGCCGCCCGTGCCCAGCTCCTCGTCGAGGCGGGCCGCCATGTCCGGCAGGATGCGCCGCGTTCCCGCCTCCATCTGGCCCACGTACGAGCCACTGACGAACAGCAGCTCACCCAGGGCCTGTTGGGTGAGGTCCGCTCTTTCGCGGGTGTGGCGGAGTTCCTCGCCGATCATTACGCGGCGCGACGACGGGTCGAGGTCCTTCGGTCCGGTCACGTGCATCAACTCCCGGTCCAGCAGCGGTGTCTGTTGGGCCGCTGCCCCTGGCCAGCGTAGAGCGGGGTCGGTCACTCTGTGTGGCGAACGTGGAACCGGGAGTGGAGGAGTGCGTGATGGCGGTGCGGAGCGCGGAGCGGTTGCGGGTGGTCGAGGAGGTGGTCGCGCAACTACGGGCGGAGACCGCAGTGTTGAGCATCGTGCTGCCGTCACTGCGGGTGGACCCGGTGTCGGCGGCGGGCGAGGCCGGGTATCCGCTCGTCGACCTCGGACGCGTGAACTTCGATACGGCGATGCGGATCGTCGCCGTACTGCACGAGGGGCGGCGCGGGGGCTGAGCCTCCGGGCAGCCGAAACCCGCGCCCGTGGCGAAGGGTCTCGGGCGCGGGTTTCGGCCGACCGGTCAGGCCGAGGACTGCTCGGAGAAGCTCTGCCAGGTGTCGCGGCCCGCACGGGTGGCGCTGGTGGCCGCGGCCTGCGCCTGGTGGAAGGCGCGGGTGGCCATTTCGGAGGGCGGGACCTCCCAGGAGCCGGTCCAGTTGCGGCCCGCGCGGGCCAGCTCGTAGACGAGGACGCCGACCCCGGCCATCGCCGTGAGCGTGCCGACACCGGTGAGCGCGGCCCCCGCGGTCAGTCGGCGCCGGTCCGGGCGGAACTCGTTCCAGGAGATCTTCGAAAGGGTGCTGTCAGCCATGGGGCCAGGATGCGGGAGGGCGGGGCGGGGCGCATGTGGAGCGGTGACCCGCGGGTGACGCGGCTCGTTGGGTGGGCATGATGAGCAGCCTGCGTGTGCGCGTACTGACGACGACTCTGGCGGTGGCGGCCTTGGCGGGCGTGGGCGCTCCTGTGGCATCCGCTGCCGATCATGATCCGGTTCCGGACTCCGGCACCGTGATCATGTCGAACGAGGGGTGGGAGGCCTTGCAGGCGTCGAGCGGTCTGACGGAGATGCCCCAGGAGTCGGGCGTGTACTACCTGGGCTCCTACGAGCCGCTCCGCTAGTTCGTACGTACGAGAAGGGCGGCACCCCATTCCGTGGGGTGCCGCCCTTTCGTGGTGACCGGTGTCAGACCTTTGCCGGTTCTTTCGGCTCCGGGTCCTTGGGCGCGGGGTCCGAATCCAGGACCGGGGCCGACGGGCCCTCCTCGGCCCGCGCCTCGGGGGACTCGCCCGCGTCGACGTCCTGGTTGAACTCGACGAGCATGTCCTGCGTGAAGCCGAAGTAGTACGTCGCCAGGAAGCCGACGGCGTAACCGACGAGCAGGCCGCCCAGGTAGATCGCGGCGGTCACGCCCAGGCCGTGGTTGCCGTCGAGCAGCGGGAACAGCGCCCAGCCCGACGGGCCGATCGCGGTGGAGCCGACCTGGTAGCCGAGCATCGAGAAGACGCCGATGAACGCGCCGCCCGCCGCGCCGCCGATGCACGCCGTGACGAAGGGGCGGCCGAGCGGGAGCGAGACACCGTAGATGAGGGGCTCGCCCACTCCCAGGAAGCCCGCGGGGAGCGCCGACTTGATGGTCTTGCGGATCGAGTGGTTGTGCTTGAGCTTCTTGAAGACGGCGATCGCCGCGCCGACCTGGCCAGCGCCCGCCATCGCCAGGATGGGCAGCAGCACTGTGTAGCCCTGCTGTTCGATGAGCGTGGTGTGGATGGGGATCAGGGCCTGGTGCAGGCCGAGCATCACCAGCGGGAGGAAGAGGCCGCCGAGGACCGCGCCGGCGAAGACGCCGGTGTTCTCCAGGAGCCAGTTGGCGCCCGTGCCGATGGCGGTGGATACCTCGCCCGCGACGAACATCAGGCCGAAGATCGTGACCAGGCCGGAGATGAGGATCGTGAGGGTGGGCGTGACCAGCACGTCGAGCGACTCGGGCACCCACTTGCGGCACCACTTCTCGATGTAGACCGCGAGCACGGCCGCGCCGAGCGCGCCGAGCACACCGCCCTGGCCGGGGGCGAGCTTGTGCCCGAACGCCGAGATGTCGGCGACGCCCGGGTAGACGATGATCGCCGCGACGGCGCCGCCGATGATCGGCGTACCGCCGAACTCCTTGGCGGTGTTGTAGCCGACGAAGACCGCGATCAGCGCCATGAAGCCGGAGGCGATGGCGCCGAGGGCCGGGGTGACTCCGGGCAGCCAGCCCAGGTTGATCATCAGGCCGTTGAGCCCGGCGATGATGCCGCAGCCGATCAGGGCCGGGATCAGCGGCACGAAGATGTTGGCGATCTTGCGCAGGAAGAGCTTGAACGGGGTGGCGTTCTTTGCCTTCTGCTGCGCCTTGATCGCGGCGCCCTGGGAGGCGAGGCCGTCGGCGGAGTGCGCGGAGGAGGGCTCGGGCGCCGGGGCGGGGGCCGCTGCCTTCCCCTCTTCCACGAGGGTCTCGAACTCGGGCGTGACCCGGGCGACCTTCCCCGGCCCGAGCACGATCTGGTACGTCTCGTCCTCGACGACGCCCATGACATCGGGAAGCGCCTTGAGGGCCTCGTCCTGGACGAGCGAACGGTCCGCGAGACCCAGCCTGAGCCGGGTCATGCAGTGGACCACGGAGGTGACGTTCGCTGCGCCGCCGACGAGCGGGAGGATCGCGGCGGCGACGGCGCGGTTCTTGTTCTCGGCGTTATCGGCCATGGTGCGTCTTGCCTTGCTGTGCAGGTGGTGCTCGGGGACGGGTGGTTCGTTCGGGACTACTTGGTGGCGGCGGCCGCGAGTGCGGCGCGCAGGTGGCCGTCGGACTCCGTCAGGAGCCGGTCGGCGGTCGGGCCGTCGACGTCGCCGAGGACGACGAGGATGGCGTTCTTGACCTCGCCGTCGGTCGCGGCGAGCGCGGCCTCGATGGCGGCGTCGTCGGCGCCGGTGGCGAGGGAGACGATGCGGCGGGAGCGGGCCCGCAGCTTCTCGTTGGAGGCACGCACGTCGACCATGAGGTTCCCGTACGTCTTGCCGAGCCGGATCATGGAGATCGTCGACAGCATGTTGAGGACGAGCTTCTGGGCCGTGCCCGCCTTCAGGCGGGTGGAGCCGGTGAGCAGCTCGGGTCCCACGACGACCTCGATGCCGTGGTCCGCGGCGGCGGCCAGCGCGCTGTCCGCGTTGCAGGACAGGCCGACGGTGAGCGCGCCGTACGTGGTGCGGGCGTGCTCGACGGCGCCGATCGCGTACGGGGTGCGGCCCGAGGCGGAGATGCCGACGACGATGTCGTTCTCGGTGAGGTCGATGCCGGCCAGGTCGGCGGCGGCGAGGTCCTTGGAGTCCTCGGCGCCCTCGACGGCCTTGACCATGGCGGACGGGCCGCCCGCGATCAGGCCGACGACCTGGCCGTCCCAGGTGTTGAAGGTGGGCGGGCACTCGGAGGCGTCGAGGACGCCCATCCGGCCCGCGGTGCCGGCGCCCGCGTAGATCAGGCGGCCGCCGCGGGCCATGCGGTCGGCGATGCCGTCGATGGCGGCGGAGATCTGGGGGAGCTGGGCGGCGACGGCGGTGGGGACGGTGGCGTCCTCGCCGTTCATCAGCTTGGCGATCTCCAGCGTGGAGAGCTGGTCGATCTCGGCGAGTTCCGGCCGGAAGGCCTCCGTCGTGAGGGTGGCCAGTTGTGCGCGGAGGTCGCTGTACGTGGCGTCGGGGGTGGCGGTCATCGTGAGGGGCGGCTCTCTGTGTGGGCGGGTGTCTCGTTGCGCTGGGACGGCGTCATGGCCGCGGGGCTCTGCCCCGGACCCCGCTGCTCAATCGCCGCAGGGGCTTGAAAGGCCTGCTCGATCGCCGCAGGGGCTTGATGAGCCGAGCCGAATCAAGCCCCGCCGGCGATTGAGGCGCGGGGTCCGGGGCGGAGCCCCGTGGCGTGGGGAGCGGTCGGGCGGACATCACTGGCGCCCACCCCGCGGACCGGGCTGATGGCGGTGGGCCAGCGCCTCGTACGACGCGGAGAGCGCCGGCGCCGCCGTCTCGTACGTGCGCTGGGCGATGCCCACGAACAGGCAGTCCACGACGAGCAGCTGGCTCGTCCGCGAGGACATCGCCGCGGGCCGCAGCTCGCTCTCCCGGGCGATGGACGTCGTCAGTATGTGGTCGGCGTACTGCGAGACCGGGCTGCGCGGACGCCCGGTGATCGCGATCGTGGTGGCGCCGCGCTCGAAGGCGACCCGCAGCGGCTCGATCACGTCCCCGGTCGTGCCGGAGTGGGTGATCGCCACCGCCACGTCCCCCGCGCGAAGCGTCACCGCGTTGTGGACGGCCAGGTGCGGATCGGAGTGCGCGTACGCGTGCCGGCCGATCCGCAGCAGCTTCTGCGCGAGGTCCTGGGCCACGAGGCCGGAGGCCGCCATGCCGTAGATCTCGACGCGGCCCGCACCCGCCATGGCGGTCACGGCGGCGCCGAGCTGCGCGGTGTCGAGTCCGGCGGCGGTGTCGGCGAGGGTCTGCTGCTCGTCGTAGGCGAGCTTGGCGACGACGTCGGTCAGCGGGTCGTCGACGGCGATGTCCGCGGTGACGGCGGGCGCCCGCCCCGACTGCTGCTGGGCGGCGAGCCCGGCGAGCGCGAGGCGCAGGTCCCGGTAGCCGGGGTACCCGAGGATGCGGGCGGTGCGCACCACCGTGGCCTCGCTGGTGCCGGTGAGCTCGGCGAGTCCGGTGACAGTCAGGGCGGCGCAACCGGCCGGGTCCCCGGCGACCGCCTCGGCGACCCGCTGCATGGACCGGGTCATGGAGGGCGCGAGGGTGCGCACCTTCGCGGCGAGGGCCGCGGGTGCCGGTGGCGCGTCCCCGCCGAAACTTTCCTTCACATCATTGCTCACGTATTGAAAGATATTTTCGGGCGGGGCCGGGGTCAAGAGTCCTTCGGCCGTGCCGTATGGCACACAATTGGTTGTATGGACACCATCAGCCCCTTGGAGCAGGCCCTGCACGCGGCCCGCGCGCTCGTGCTCGCGGATCTGAAGGCGGGCGACGTCGCGGATCCGGACATCGTCTCGCTGGTGGAGGAGTCGATCGTCTCGCGGCGCTGGTGGGTGGAGCAGTGGCCGGAGGGGGTGGAGTTCGTGACCGGTCTCGTCGCCCAGGACGTCAAGGACGGGATCCTGGAGCGGCACGGCCGCTGGCCGCTGTGCCCGGTGTGCGGCCCCGGCTCGGGCGCGGAGGCCCCGCACGCGCTGGACGTCGAGCCGGAGCTGGGCGCGGACCCGCACTGGGTGTGCTCGGAGGCGGGCGTGAGCGTGGCGCCGATCGGCGGCCTCGGCTCGGTGACGGGGTGACGCGCTCGTGACGGTCTACATCGACCCGCCGAACTGGCCGGGGCACGACCGCATGTGGTCGCACCTGGTCAGCGATGTCTCCTACGACGAACTGCACGCGTTCGCCGAACGGTTGGGGGTGCCGCCGCGCGCCTTCGAGCGCGACCATTACGACATCCCGTCGCACCGGTACGCGGACGCGGTGCGCGCGGGGGCGGTCGAGATCGGCTCGAAGGAACTGGTCCGCAGACTCACGGAGGCGGGTCTGCGGAGGCGGAAACGCGGGTGATCCCGGCTGTCGGCCGGTGACCTCGGGCCCCGTCGGCGATGTCAGGCCTCGCCGGCGCTTGAGGCGCGGAGCCCCGCGACGTCGGACACGCTCCCGGTGTCGGCCGCGGCCACGGCCCCGGACCCCGTCACGACCTTCGACCGCGTCCGCCGGTGCAGCCGCAACGACACCACCGTCGCCGCGAGCGCCACGACCGTCATCGCGCCGCCGGCCCACGCCGTGGCCGGATACCCGAGCCCCGCGTCGATGACCGTGCCGCCGAGCCACGGCCCACCCGTGTTGCCCAGGTTGAACGCGGCGGTCGTGGTGGCACCCGCCAGCGTGGGCGCGGCGCCCGCGACGTTGAACATCCGGGCGTTGAGGGCCGGCGCCGTGTAGAACGCGGAGAAGCCGAGCAGGAACGACAGCAGCACCGCCGCCACGGCGAAGTGGCCGAGCACGGCGAGCGCCGCGAGGAACACCGTCGAGGCGGTGATGCCGGTCAGCAGCACCCCGAAGAGGTGCGCGTCGGCGATCCGCCCGCCCAGCGTCGTACCGGCGAGGGCGCCGAGCCCGAACAGGGCGAGGACGGCCGGGACCCAGCTCTCGGCCAGCCCCGCGACATCGGTCAGCAGCGGCGAGAGATAGCTGAACGCGCAGAAGACGCCACCTGCGGCGAGCGCGGTGACAGCGATCGAGAGCCACACCTGACGGTCGGCGTAGATGCTCAACTCCCGCTTCAGGCGCGGCCGCTCGGCGGGCAGCGGGATCTTCGGCACGAGCGTCACGATGCCGACGAGGGCGATGGCGGAGGCGACGCCCACCGCCCAGAACGCGGCGCGCCAGCCGAGCCCGTCGCCGAGGAACGCGCCCGCGGGGACGCCGAGCACGTTCGCGATCGACAGGCCGCCGATCATCACGGCCATGGCGCGGGCCCGCTGGTTCACCGGCACCATCGCGATGGCGACCGCCGCGCCGACCGCCCAGAAGCCGGCGCAGGCGAGGGCGGAGACGACGCGGGAGGCGAACAGGACCGCGTAGGTCGGGGCGAGCGCACCCGCGACCTGGCCGAGGCCGAACACCGTGATGAGCGAGATCAGGGTGGTCCGGCGGGGCAGCCGCAGCGTCGCCACGGCCAGCAGCGGGGCGCCCACCACCATGCCGATCGCGAAGGCCGAGATCAGCAGCCCGGCCTGCGGGATCGTGACGTCCATGTCGTCGGCGACCGCGGGGAGGATCCCGGAGAGCATGAACTCGCTGGTCCCGAGGGCGAAGACGCTCAGGCCGAGGATGTAGACGGCCAGCGGCATCCGGGCGTTCGAGCGGGGGGCTGGGGAGTCGGGGGAGTCTGGACTGGGCTGTGGGGACATGTAAGGAGCCAACCTGGGCGTGACAGGTGGCATTCCCGGACCGGCGGCCCGTCGAGAACCGTTCGTACGCCGTTCACACGCAGCGCGGCACGTACTGCTTCAGTGACTGCTTCAGTGACTGCTTCAGTGACTGCTTCAGGGAGTGAGCAACTCCAGCTCGGCGGTCAGGTTCTCGCGGGCGGCGGACTCCCAGTGGGACCTGCCGTGCGGCGTGCGGAACAGCCGTGGCAGACCGAGGAGCTGACGCAGCACCCCGGCGCGCCCCTCGCGGAACGCCTCGTCCGGCACGAAGGCGTACTCCGCGCGGACGGCCTTGGTGTACGCGGCGTACGCGGGGGCGGGCGCGGCCAGGATCGCCAGGTCGGCATCGCACAGCGCCTCGCCGTCGGTGTCGTCCTCGTCCGGGTCGTGGGTGACGGTGAGCAGGACGAGACGGGCCACCTCGGCGACGGCCCCGGGCGCCAACCCGGCCTCCGTCAGGGCGCGTTCGGCGAGGGCGGCGGACCGCTCCTCGTTCTCCGAGCGGTCGGGCCGGTACACCGCGTCGTGGAACCAGGCCGCGAGCCGTACGAGCTCGGGCCGCTCCGCGTGCTCCGCCAGCACGTCGATGTGGTCGAGCACCGCCGCCAGATGCTCGACCGTGTGGTACTTCCGCTGCGGCTCGGACCACCGGGCCAGGAGATTGTCGGCGTACGGATACGGGTCGAGCTCCGCGTCCGCGGTCGCGGCCCGCAGGGCACGGGCCCAGCGCTCACGCAGTTCCGGAAAGGCCGTGTGGTCGTCGTCCGTCATGGGATCGACCTTAGTACCGCCGAATCAAGCCCCTGTGGCGATTGAGCAGCGGGGCCCGGGGCAGAGCCCCGCGGCCGACGGCCGGTCGACCGCCACTCTCCGGTCGACCGGAAGAAAACCGTTGGATCCCGGCGGCAGCCGTCCCGTACACTCGCCCGTCTGCCCGCCTCCCTGTCCGTCCCCCGGACGGCAGTCCGGAGCGCCGCCGACCGGACGGAAACCGGCCGGGACCTCGCACACGCGTACCCGGAACCGGAGGCAGCACCCCGTGAGCACGTCACCGTCGTCGTCCGCACCCTCGACCTCGCCGCTCGACCGCGAGCGCACGCACCTGGTCTCGTCCCGTTCCGCGCTGCGCGCGATGCGCGAGGACGCGGAGGCGCTCGACATCCGCGACGTCACCGCGAACTGGGTGAACGCCGAGGTGCTCCAGCACCAGATCGACGAGCGGATCAAGGCCCTCGCCGACCTCAGCCACACCCCGCTGTTCTTCGGCCGCCTCGACTATCTGCACGCCCCGGGCGCGGACGTCGCCGAGGGCGCGGAGGGCGAGAAGTTCTACATCGGGCGGCGGCACGTGCACGACGCCGAGGGCGACCCGATGGTCATCGACTGGCGCGCGCCCGTGTCGCAGCCCTTCTACCGGGCCTCCAAGAAGGACCCGATGGACGTCGCGCTGCGCCGCCGTTTCGGTTACACGGGCGGCGACCTCACCGCGTACGAGGACGAGCACCTCACCGACCCGACGGAGGCGGAGCAGACCAGCAAGCTGCTCCAGCAGGAGATCGAGCGGCCGCGTGTCGGCCCGATGCGCGACATCGTTGCCACCATTCAGCCGGAGCAGGACGAGATCGTCAGGAGCGGGCTCGCCGGATCCGTGTGCGTGCAGGGCGGTCCGGGCACCGGAAAGACGGCGGTGGGCCTGCACCGCGTCGCGTATCTCCTCTACGCGCACCGGGAACGTCTCGCCCGCACGGGCACCTTGGTGATCGGGCCGAACGCGTCCTTCCTCCACTACATCGAGCAAGTGCTGCCCGCACTCGGCGAGTTGGAGGTCAAACAGGCGACGGTAGACGACCTCGTCGCGCACGTGGAGGTGCGCGGCGTCGACGATCCCGCCGCCGCGCTCGTGAAGGGCGACGCGCGGATGGCCGAGGTGCTGCGGCGGTCGCTGCGCTCGCACATCGCGCTGCCGGGCGAGGGGCTCGTGGTGGTGCGCGGTTCACGCCGCTGGCGCGTCGCTTCCTACGAACTGGAGGAGATCGTACGGGAGTTGATGGCGCGCGACATGCGGTACGGGGCGGCGCGCGAGGCGCTGCCGCAGCGGATCGCGCACGCCGTGCTCGTGCAGATGGAGCGGGCGGGCGAGGCGCCGGACGACCGGGTGCAGAACGCGGTGGCGCGCAATGCCGCCGTGAAGGCCGTGGTCAAGGAGGTGTGGCCGGCGGTCGATCCGGCGAAGCTGGTGCTGCGGCTGCTGTCGGACGCGGACTTCCTCGCCGAGCACGCGGCCGGGCTGCTCGACGAGGACGAGCAGAAGACCGTGCTGTGGGCGAAGCCCGCGCGGAGCGTGAAGAGCGCCAAGTGGGCTGCCGCCGACGCGGTGTTGATCGACGAGGCGATGGATCTGATCGGGCGGACGCACTCGCTGGGGCACGTGGTGCTCGATGAGGCGCAGGACCTGTCGCCGATGCAGTACCGGGCGGTGGGGCGGCGCGCGACGACGGGTTCGGTGACGGTGCTCGGGGACCTCGCGCAGGGGACGACCCCGTGGGCGACGCGGAGCTGGGACGAGGCGCTGTCCCACCTCGGGAAGGCGGACGCGGTCGTGGAGGAGCTGACGGCGGGCTTCCGCGTGCCGACGGACGTCATCGCGTACGCGTCCCGGCTGCTGCCGGACATCGCGCCGGGGCTCGCGCCCGTGGCCTCGGTCCGGGAGAACCCCGGGGACTTCGAGGTGCGGCCGGTGGGCGGGGACGGGGACGTGGTGGCGGCGTGCGTGGAGGCGCTGCGCAACGAGGGGTCGGTCGGGCTGATCGCGGCGGACGCGCGGTGCGGGGCGCTGGCGCTGGCCTTGGCGGAGGCGGGGCTCGGGTATCTCGCTCCCGGCGAGGAGACGACGGCGGACGCCCGGCTGACGCTGGTCCCGGCGTCGCTGGCCAAGGGCCTGGAGTACGACTACGTGGTCCTGGACGAACCGGCGGCCGTGGTCGACGGCGAGCCGGACGAACGCACGGGCCTGCGGCGCCTCTACGTCTCGCTCACGCGCGCGGTATCCGGCCTCTTGGTAACCCACACGACTCCGCTGCCGCCGCAACTGGGCTGACCGTGGCCGGTGCCGCCCACCCTGTTGCGCGGCACCGGGGGCCGCCTTGCCCACCCTGCCGCCCAAGGCGGCAGATTGCCCAAGGCGAGACGGCATCGGCCTGCACCGGCACATCAAGCCCCGCCGGCGATTGAGGCGCGGGGTCCGGGGCGGAGCCCCTAGCCGTCCAGCGCCTCCCGCCACACCCGCACCGCATCCGCCGAAACCGGAGCCGACCACCCCGCGGGGCGACTCGCCCCGCCGATGTGGAACGCCGACACCCCCGCCGCCCGCAACCCCGGCACATGGTCCAGACGGAGTCCCCCGCCCACCAGGATCTGCTGCTCGTACCCCGGCTCCCCGGCCGCGGCGCGCCCCGCCTCCGCGAGCAGCACGTCGAGCCCCGCATCGACCCCGTCCGCCGACCCGGCGGTGAGGTACGTGTCGAGCCCCGGCAGATCGGCCAACTGCTTGCGCAGCGCGTCACGGCCGGCGGCCCGGTCGATCGCCCGGTGGAACGTCCAGCGGCAGCCGTCCAGCTCCGCCACGAGCGCCTCCACCGCCGCCAGGTTCGGACCGCCCTGCTCGTCGAGGAACCCGAGCACGAACTCGTCCGCCCCCGCCGCCCGCAGCGCCTTCGCGGCCCGTACGAGCGCGCCGGTGTCGCCCGCCGCGAACCCGTCGGTGAGCCGCAGCATCACGCGCAGCCGGATGTCCACGGCCTCGCGGATCGCCGAGAAGGTCTCGACGGACGGCGTGAGCCCGTCCGCGGCCATGTCCGTGACCAGCTCGAGCCGGTCCGCACCTCCGGCCCGGGCGGCGACCGCGTCCTCGGCGTCGAGGGCGATCACCTCCAGGAGTGCACGCTCGCTCATGGGGCTCCTGTCACGGTGTAGATAGGTCTAGTCCAATGTCCCCAGACTACGCCGCGTGCACAGTGAACGCAGCCGTCCTGACCTCTCCGTCGTGCTTGAAGTCCAGGAAGAGCCGGTAGGTCCCGGCGCTCGGCGCGGTCGCCGTGAAGGAGACCTCGGGGCCGGGCCTGCCTTCGTGCGGGTGAACGTGAAGATACGCCAGGTCACCGGAGCGCAGGGCGACGAGGTGCCCGTACGCGCCGAGGTACGGCTCCAGATCGGTGACCGGCTTCCCGTCCTTGGCGACGCTCAGCGTCAGCTCGCTCGCGCGGCCGGCCTTCAGCTCCCCGTCGACCTTCACCTCGTAGCCGTCGGTGACCTTCGCCGTCGTCGCGTGCTCCGGCAGCGGGGCCGGCGCGTACGCCCCGGCGACCCCGAGGTTCGCGCCGAGGGTGAGCCCCTCCTTCTCGCCGCGCGGGGTGAAGTCCGCGAAGACCCGGTAGTCGCCCGCCTTCGGGAGCGAGACCGGCGTGGACCAGGTGCCGTCCGTGGCCCGTACGGGATGCAGATGGCGGTAGGCGGTCAGGTCCTGGGAAGCGACGATCAGGTGCAGCTCCTTGCCGTGCTCCTTCTTGTACGAGGTCAGAGGCTTGCCGGTGGAGTCCTTGCGGACGGTGAACCGGATCTCGCCCGTGCGCCCCGCCAGTCGGTCCTTCTCCAGGTCGAGCGTGTGGCCGCGCTCGGAGACCTGGAGCCCGCCGGGCGTGACGTCCGAGGCCGGGGCGGTCGCCCCGCCGTGCTCGCCGTGGCCGCCGTCCGGTGTCGCCTCCTTCCGCTCCTCCTCGTGGCCGTGCCGCGGGGCCGGCCGGTCCTCGGCGGTGACGGGGGCGACCCCGGCGCCCACCCCGTACGCGGTGCCGAAGGTGGCGGCGACGGCGGCGGCGAAGGCGGTGATCTTCAGTCCGGTGTGCATGACGGCTCCTCGGCTGCTGGTTGCCGGTCGACCCGGCGGGCGTAGTCACGAAGATACCCCTAGGGGGTATCAAGTCAAGTCGGCTCTGCCCTTGCGAATCGATACCCCCTAGGGGTATAAATGGATCTCGTCACGGGTTACCCGCCCCGGGTACTCTTTCACCAAGGAGGCACCATGTCGGCGCAGACCGTCGCCCCACCGGGACAGGTGGAACTCGCCATCGGCGGCATGACCTGCGCGTCGTGCGCCGCCCGCATCGAGAAGAAGCTGAACCGCATGGACGGCGTCGAGGCGACCGTCAATTACGCGACCGAGAAGGCCAAGGTCACCTTCGACGACGGCGTCGGTGTCGCGGACCTCATCGCCACCGTCGAGGCGACCGGCTACACGGCGCACGAGCCCACGCCCCCCGCCGCGCAGGAGGACGGGGAGTCCGCGGACGCCGAGGACGACGAGCTGCGGCCGCTGCGCCAGCGCCTGATCACCGCCGTCGTGCTCGCGGTCCCCGTGATCGCGATGGCGATGGTCCCGGCCCTGCAGTTCCAGTACTGGCAGTGGCTGTCGCTCACCCTCGCCGCGCCCGTCGTCACGTACGCGGCCTGGCCCTTCCACAAGGCGGCGTTCACGAACGCGCGGCACGGCGCCGCGACGATGGACACGCTGATCTCGGTCGGCACCTCGGCCGCGTTCCTGTGGTCGCTGTGGGCGCTGTTCTTCGGCACGGCCGGCGAGCCGGGCATGACGCACCCCTTCGAGCTGACCATCGCGCGCAGCGACGGCGCCGGGAACATCTACCTGGAGGCCGCCGCGGGAGTCACCGCCTTCATCCTCGCGGGCCGCTACTTCGAGGCGCGCTCCAAGCGCAAGGCGGGCGCCGCGCTCAGGTCCCTGCTCGAACTGGGCGCCAAGGACGTCACCGTTCTCCACGAAGGCGGCCACGAACAGACCGTCCCCGTGGGTGACTTGAAGGTCGGGGACCGCTTCCTGGTGCGGCCCGGCGAGAAGATCGCCACGGACGGCACCGTCGTCGAGGGCTCCTCCGCAGTCGACGCCTCCATGCTCACCGGCGAGTCCGTGCCGGTCGAGGTCGCGGCCGGCAGCCCCGTCACCGGAGCCACCCTGAACATCGGCGGCCGACTCGTCGTCGAGGCCACCCGCGTCGGCGCCGACACCCAGTTCGCCCGGATGGCCAAGCTGGTCGAGGACGCCCAGAACGGGAAGGCCGCGGCCCAGCGGCTCGCCGACAAGATCTCCGCGGTCTTCGTCCCGGTCGTCATCGCCCTCGCCGTCGCCACGCTCGGCTTCTGGCTCGGCAACGGCGCGGGGCTGACCGCCGCGTTCACCGCCGCCGTCGCCGTACTGATCATCGCCTGCCCCTGCGCCCTCGGGCTCGCGACGCCCACCGCCCTCATGGTCGGCACGGGCCGCGGCGCCCAGCTCGGCATCCTGATCAAGGGCCCGGAGGTCCTGGAGACCACCCGTCAGGTCGACACGATCGTCCTCGACAAGACCGGAACCGTCACCACCGGCCGGATGACCCTGCTCGACGCGCACACCGCCGAGGGCGTCGAGCGCGCCGAGGCGCTGCGCCTCGCCGGGGCCCTGGAGCACGCCTCCGAGCACCCGATCGCGCAGGCCGTGGCGGCGGGCGCGGCCGCGGAGGTCGGCACGCTGTCGACGCCCGAGGACTTCGTGAACGTCGCGGGCCTCGGCGTCCAGGGCGTCGTCGACGGGCACGCGGTGCTGGTCGGCCGTGAGCAGCTGCTGACGCAGTGGGAGATTTACCTCACCGAGGCGCTCGCCAAGGCGAAGGCCGAGGCCGAGGCGGCCGGGCGGACGGCGATCGCCGTGGCCTGGGACGGTGAGGCGCGCGCGGTCCTGGAGGTCGCCGACGCGGTCAAGGAGACCAGCGCCGAGGCGATCGAGCGGCTGCGCGGGCTCGGGCTCCGGCCGGTGCTGCTGACCGGGGACAACGAGGCCGTGGCCCGCTCCGTGGCCGCCGAGGTCGGCATCACGGACCCGGCGGACGTCATCGCCGAGGTGCTCCCGCAGGACAAGGTCGACGTCGTCAAGCGCCTTCAGGGCGAGGGGCGTTCGGTGGCCATGGTCGGCGACGGCGTCAACGACGCGGCGGCGCTCGCACAAGCCGACCTCGGGCTCGCGATGGGCACGGGGACGGACGCGGCGATCGAGGCCGGCGACCTCACCCTCGTACGCGGTGACCTGCGGGCGGCGGTCGACGCGATCCGGCTGTCGCGGCGGACGCTGAACACCATCAAGAGCAACCTGTTCTGGGCCTTCGCCTACAACGTGGCGGCGCTGCCGCTCGCCGCGGCGGGTCTGTTGAACCCGATGATCGCGGGGGCGGCGATGGCCTTCTCCTCGGTGTTCGTGGTCGGCAACAGCCTGCGGCTCCGCCGGTTCAAGGGGCAGGTTTCGTAGGCCCGGTGTCGTAGGCCATGTGGCTCCTGCCCCACGAGGGCAACCTGGACCTCCACCTCCCGTGGTGGCAACAACCCTTGGCGTCCCCGTACACCCTGGTCGCCTGCACCGTGCTCTGGGCCTAGCGCCCTCATCACTGCCGCTCAAAGCGGTGGGCGGATCAAGCCCCGCCGGCGATTGAGGCGCGGGGTCCGGGGCGGAGCCCCGTGGCGTAGGAACGGTCGGCCGCAACAGGAGCGACGGGTCAGCTCTCCGCGAGGAGGTCGTCCGCGTCGACGATCCGGTACGCGTACCCCTGCTCCGCCAAGAACCGCTGCCGATGCGCCGCGAAGTCCTGGTCGATGGTGTCCCGGGCTACGACGGAGTAGAACCGCGCCTCGTGCCCGTCCGCCTTCGGCCGCAGCACCCGCCCGAGCCGCTGCGCCTCCTCCTGCCGCGAGCCGAACGTGCCGGACACCTGGATCGCGACCGTCGCCTCCGGCAGGTCGATCGAGAAGTTGGCCACCTTGGAGACGACCAGCACCGAGATCTCGCCCTCCCGGAACGCGTCGAACAGCTTTTCGCGCACCGCGTTCGTCGTCTCGCCCTTGATCACCGGCGCGTCCAGGTGCTCGCCCAGCTCGTCGAGCTGGTCGATGTACTGCCCGATGACGAGCGTCTGCTCCCCCGCGTGCTTGCGGACCAGCGCCTCCGTCACCTTCTGCTTCGTGGCCGTCGTCGCACAGAACCGGTACTTCTCCTCGGCCTCGGCGGTCGCGTAGGCGAGCCGCTCGGAGTCCGTCAGATTGACCCGCACCTCGACACAGTCCGCCGGCGCGATGTACCCCTGCGCCTCGATCTCCTTCCACGGAGCGTCGAACCGCTTCGGCCCGATCAGCGAGAACACGTCGGACTCGCGCCCGTCCTCACGTACGAGCGTCGCCGTAAGACCCAGCCGCCGCCGCGCCTGAAGGTCGGCCGTGAACTTGAAGACCGGCGCGGGCAGCAGGTGCACCTCGTCGTACACGACGAGCCCCCAGTCACGGGAGTCGAACAGCTCAAGGTGCGGATACACACCCTTCCGCTTCGTCGTGAGGACCTGGTACGTCGCGATGGTGACCGGCCGGATCTCCTTCTTCGTACCGCTGTACTCACCGATCTCGTCCTCGGTGAGCGAGGTCCGCTTCACGAGCTCGTGCTTCCACTGCCGCGCGGAGACGGTGTTCGTGACGAGGATCAGCGTGGTCGCCTTCGCCTCGGCCATGGCCCCGGCGCCGACCAGCGTCTTACCGGCGCCGCACGGCAGCACGACGACACCGGACCCGCCGTGCCAGAAGTTCTCGACGGCCTGCTTCTGGTAGGGCCGCAGCGACCATTCGCTCTCGTCGAGCGCGATCTCGTGCGCCTCCCCGTCCACGTACCCGGCGAGGTCCTCGGCGGGCCAGCCCAGCTTCAGCAGCGTCTGCTTGATCTGGCCGCGCTCGGAGGGGTGCACGGCGACGGTGTCGGCGTCGATCCGGGCGCCGACCAGCGGCTGGATCCGCTTCGAGCGGAGGATCTCCTCAAGGACCGGCCGGTCGGTGCTGGTGAGGACGAGCCCGTGCGCCGGGTGCTTGCTGAGCGTGAGGCGGCCGTAGCGGTCCATCGTCTCGGCGATGTCGACGAGCAGCGCGTGCGGCACGGGGTAGCGGGAGAACTCCACCAGCGCGTCCACGACCTGCTCCGCGTCGTGCCCGGCGGCCCGCGCGTTCCACAGCCCGAGCGGCGTCACCCGGTAGGTGTGGATGTGCTCGGGAGCCCGCTCCAGCTCGGCGAACGAGGCGATGGCCCGGCGGCAGGCGTCGGCCTGCTCGTGGTCGACCTCGAGGAGCAGGGTCTTGTCGCTCTGGACGATGAGTGGACCGTTCACGTACGCACTTCCTTCCGCACGGGCCAAACCTCCAGTGTGCCGCATCCCGGCAGACGGGTGGCGTCACTGGTCGGAGAGCTCCGCCACCCCCGTCACGCGGTGCAGCGGATACGTGCGGACCTCGTCGGCCGTGTGGTCGTACGCCGTGACGAAGCCGCCCTCGACGCGGACGGGGGCGATGACGCGCTGGCTCGCGGCGCCCTCCGCGTTGACGTAGCCGATCCAGAGGGCCTCGCCGGTGAGGACCGCGGCCTGCATCGTGGCGAGGGTCTCGGCGGAGCCGGTGCGCGGCAGCTCGCCGTTGCCGGGGTGGGCGGGGGCCTGCTTGCGCGGCGCGGTGGAGGCGGCGTCGCCCGCGCGGATCGCCCGCAGCGCCGCGTCGATGAGCGTGTCGTCGGGCAGCGGCGGGCCGTCCGGGACCGGGTCGGGCGCGGTGCGCGCCGGGGTGCGGTGGGCGTGCGCGCGGGCGATCAGGACGTCGCCCTCGGGGGTCTCGGCGGCCGGGGCGAAGCCCATGGAGCGCAGGCCTTCGAGGAGCGTGCCGGGGTCGGCCTGGGCCGCGAGGACGGTCGGCGCGAGGCGGCGCAGGCGCAGGGTTGCGGACCGCTTGTCCGCGAGGATCTCGCCGAGCACGGCGTCGTCGTCGCAGCGCACGTACGCGGAGGCCGCGCCGATCCGCAGGTGGCCGTGGCGGCGGGCGACGTCGTCGATGAGGTACGCGAGGGGCTGCGGGACGGGCGTACGGGAGTGCTCGGTGAGGAAGGTCTGGAGGTCGGATGCGGTGCGGCCGGCGTCGAGCGCGCGGCGCACCGAGCCGGGCGTGAAGCGGTAGACCGTCGCGCCGCCCTTCGACTCGACGTCCGCGAGCACGGAGAGCGCGTCCGCGAGCGGGCGCTCCAGTGGGCCGGGCGCGACCGCCGTGAGGTCGGCCTGGAGGAGGACGTGGTCGAGCGGTTCGGGGAGCAGCGGCGCGAGCAGCTTCGCGGCGCGGGCGGCGGTGACAGCCGCCTCCGCGGGGGTGAGGGGGTGGTGGTGTGCGCCCGCCGTTGACGTGGGGTCGGCCGGGGTTGAGGTCGCGGGGCTCTGCCCCGGCCCCCGCTGCTCAATCGCCGCAGGGGCTTGAGGTGGCGGGGCTTGATGGGTGAGCAGCGCCCGGCCGTGCGCGGACAGGGCGCCGCGGCCGGTGATGCCGAGGAGTTCGGCCTCGGCGAGGGTCCACTGGGCGAGGCGGGTGCGCAGGTCGAGGGTGGCGGGGGAGGGGCGCTCCCAGGTGAGGCGTTCGACGACGGAGTCCGGCTCGGGGGACGCGCCCTCCGGCAGTTCACCGAGCAGCAGGGCGAGGACCCGGCTGCGTACCTCGGGGGCCGCCGAACGGTCCAGGTGCGGGCCGAGGGCGGACAGCGTGCGGTCCTTGCCGTCGCGGCCGCCGACGAGTCCCGCGGTGCGGGTCGCCGGGAGCCAGGCCGCGACCAGCCGCTCCCAGCGCTCGGCGGGCGGCAGCAGCACCCACTCGTCGTACGCGGGTGTGGCGGCGTACCGCTCGTCGGCCTCGCCGTCGGAGGCCAGCAGGCCCGCGGCGTAGGCGAGTTCGACCCAGAAGGCGGCGGTCGGCTCGGGGCTGTCGAGGGCGACGGCGGTGCGCTTGAGGTCGCGGACGCTGAGGCCGCCCGCGCGTAGAACGGCGGGTCCCCCCTCGTCCCAGTCCTTCAGCAGCTCCTCGACGGTCGACACCGCCGTGTACGCCTCGGCGGCGGCGGTGGCGTCCACAACCTGTGGACGGTGCGTCGCCTTTTCCCGTACGGGGGGTGCGAGCGGCTGGAGTTCGCGGTGCGCCCGGCCGCCGCGCAGGTGCAGGGCCGCCTCGCGGGGCAGCACCACGGTGCCGGGGGTGGTCGGTACGAGCAGGCCGCGGTCGAGCAACCACCGCAGATGCGCCGCCGGTTGGGCCGTGACCTGGCCGTACGGTGGGCCCCACACCAGCCGGTTCAGTACGTCGACGGATTCGGCCGGCGCCTCGTCGAGCAGCGCCGACATCCGGGGCGGGTCGGTGAACAGGGCGGTGAGCGCGGCGATGGCCGACACGGGGTCGTGCGTGGACGGCAGGCCCGCCGCCGCGACGATGTCCTGCACGCGGCCCGGCGACATCCCGGACGTGGCCTCGGCGACGGTCGGGCCGAGGCCGGTCGGGGACGGGTGCTGGGGGGTGGGGGCGAGCAGTTCGCGGGCGGTGCGGACGAGGCGCAGCTGGTCGCCGTCGCCCCAGGCGAGGGCCTGGCCGCGCAGCGTGCCGACGGCGCGGGGCAGCGCGGCGGCGGAGTCCTCGCCGGGCAGGAGGGTCTCCAGCGTGTCGTACGTCGTGGGGTCCGGGGCCACCGCGAGGGCCTGCGCCACCTGTTGTGTGTACCGGTCCAGGCGGTCGAGGGCGCGGATCACCGAGGCGCGGGTGCCGGCGCGGGTGGCGAGCTGCGTCATGTCGTTCGGCACGGGGCCGAGCAGATCGGGGCGCGAGCGCAGGAGCGCCGCGAGGGACCCGTCGTCGCGCGCGCGGAGCGCTTCCGCGAGGGAGCGGGGTGCTGCCGCGGGCGTCTGCTCGTCGCTGCTCATCCCACCCACGGTAGCGGGTGCGGTTGCCGTGCCCCTTTGTTGCGGTTTGCCGGGGTGGACGCGTTTGACGTGTTGCGGTCGCCGGGGTGGGAGATGGGCGAGGAAACTGGCCCGGTTCCCGGTTCCCGGCACGGGCGCAGGCGCGGCCCCCGGCCCACCCCGCACCCGCCGCCCCGGCCCACCCGCGACCACCCGGGCCCCACCGCCCCCACCCCACCCGCGACCACCAGGGACCGGGAAGCGGTCCGCCGAATGCATTCGCGATACCGTCGGAACGTCAACAGCGCCACCCCGGAGGGGACTTCGTGGGGATCGAGAGTGATCAGATCGTCTTCGACTACCTGAGCAAGGTCGGAGACCTGGCCCAGTCGCGGCAACTGCCGTCGTCGGCCCGCATGCGCCTCGTCGCGGACCTCCGCACCGAGATCGACCGGCGCCGCGCGGCGGGCGGTGCCGAAAGCCCCGCCGCCGTACGGAGGTTGATCGGCCGGATCGGGACCCCGGACCAGATCGTCGCCGGCGCGAAGGACGGCGACGGCACCTATGACTTCGGCGACTCGGGCGGCGACGAGCCCGACCAGGGCAAGGGAACCCTCGGCCGGATCGTGCCGAAGACCCGCGCTCCCCGCGCCTCTCGTGCACCCCGCGTACGCCGCAAGGCCGTTCCGGACGAGCCACCCGTGGACGCCGACGACGGCCCCGCCCCCGTCCACCTCGCCGGCACCGACGAACTGGGCACGATCGAGACCGCCGACTGGTGGCGCGCCGGAGGCAGCGGCGTACCGGGCGCCGAGGTCGACGACGTACCGGGATTCGTCGGAGGCATCGAGATCCCGGACATACTCAAGCCGCCGGGAGCCGACCGCGGCCCCGACCTCCGCAAGCGCCCCATCCCCGAACCGGCCAGGACCAAGGAGCAGTACGCGGACGACGCGGACGACGGAGACGAGGACGAGGACGGCGGCGTCGACGACGGCGCGGCCCCCGGCTCCTCCTGGGCCCGCCGCCTGATCCGGCCCCGCCGCGGCCCCCGCACCCCCCGCGCCTCCTTCGGCCGCTCCTTCACCCAGCCCTTCCTGCTGCTCGCCGCCGTCGCCCTGGTCGTCGGCGCCGTCCTCGGCAACGTCCTCGTGCTGTTGATCGGCTGGGCCGTCGTCTACCTGTCCCGGCAGCTGACCCTGGGCCAGAAGAAGTGGGCGGTGTTCGGCCTGCCGGCAGTCGCCGTGCTCGGCGGCATCGTCTGGTTGTGGGGGCGCGGCGACGGCCGGTGGGGCGATCCGATAGCCGACGGCCGGTTCAGCGGCGCGCTCGACGAGACATGGCCGTGGGTGCTGCGGTGCGCGGCGTTCGCCTCCGCGCTCTACCTGGTCTGGCGGGCACGTTCCCCCAGGCTCTAGAGCCGGCCCTCAAACCCCCAGATCCGACCGCACCTCGGAGAGGATCTGCTCGGCCGCCGTGTAGCCGACGCCCTGGGCCCACAGCTCGTCGCTGACGTTGTAGACCCGGCTGTCCCGCACCGCCCTGATGCCGCGCCACTGCCCGCTCGTGGTGGCCTCCGCGACCTTGGCCAGGCCCGCGTTCCCGTACGTCGACGTGAAGATCGCGTCCGCGTCCGCCTGCCCGATCCGCTCGGGCCCCACGTCGTACGAGAGTCCGCCCCTGGCCTGCCTGGTGATCGCGGGGCGGCCGAGGCCCACGTCGGACAGGACCGTGGCGGCGGGGGTCCGCCCGCCGAAGATGCGGATGTCGGAGCCCGCGACGAACCGGACGACGTTGACCTCGGTCCGCGCCGCCGCGCCCGCCCCGCCGACGGCCTTGGTGACGGCGGCGACGTGCTTCTTGTACGTGGCCGCGACCTCCCGCGCCCGCGTCTTCTCGCCGAGCGCGTCGGCGTGTACGCGGAAGTTCCGCTTCCACGCGTCGTCGGCGGCCCCGGTGAGGACGGTGGGCGCGATGGCGGTGAGCTGCTTGTAGCGCCGGCCGTCGTGGGCCTTGTCGCCGATGATCAGGTCGGGCTTCAGCCCGGCGATCTTCTTGAGGTCGGGGCTGTTCCGCTCGCCGACCTCGGTGATGCCCTTGGTCTTCGCCGCGGGCAGGTAGGAGAGGAAGGGCTGCTCGGCGCCCGACCCGGTGGCGCCCACGGGGCGTATGCCGAGGGTGATCGCCGAGTCGAGCCCGGCGGCGTTCAGGACGACCACGCGCTCGGGACCGTTCTTGACCTTGACGCCGCCCATGGCGGTGTCGACCGTGTGGCTGCCGGAGGCCTTGGCGGCGGGTTTGGCGGCGCTGTCGTCGTCGTCCGAGCCGCAGGCGGAGAGGGCGAGCGCGAGGGAGAGGGCGAGCGCGGCACCGAGGGCGGGGCGGGTGTGGTTCATGGGCGCCCATGGTGCCCCTGGGATCGCCTGTGGGGAAGCCGTCCCCGTCGACGATCGGCTTCGGGGGAGCTGGGGCCGGAGAGGCAGAATGGGCCCCATGGCTCCCCACGCAGACCCCACGTCCGCCGGCCCCACCGGCCCGACCGTCGGCTTCGACCTCGACATGACGCTGATCGACTCCCGGCCCGGCATCCGCGCCACCTGGGTCGCGCTGTCCGAGGAGACGGGGATGCGGATCGACGCGGATCTGATCGTCTCGCGCCTGGGGCCGCCGCTGACCGAGGAGTTGGCGTACTGGTGCCCGCCGGAGCGGATCCCGGCCATGGCCGACCGCTACCGTGAGATGTATCCCACATACGCCATCGAGCCGACGCTGCCGATGCCGGGTGTGCGCGAGACCATCGCCGCCGTGCACGCGGCGGGCGGCCGGGCGATCGTCGTCACCGCGAAGTACGAGCCGAACGCCAAGCTGCACCTGGCGCACCTCGGCATCGACGCGGACGCCGTCATCGGCGACCTGTGGGCCGAGGGCAAGGGCCGGGCGCTGCTCGAGCACGGTGCGAGCGTCTACGTCGGCGACCATGTCGGCGACGTCCGTGGCGCGCGCACCGCGCGGGCGCTGTCGGTGGGCGTGACGACGGGACCGTGCGACGCCGCCGAACTGCGGGAGGCGGGCGCCGACGTGGTGCTCGACGACCTGACCGGGTTCCCGGCCTGGCTGGCGGGTTACGTGGCGGAGCGTGCCTGACGGCGCTGCGCGGCGATGCCCCGCAGGACGCCTGCCGCGGCGACGATGAACCCGACGCCCATCAGCATGCACACCGCGTAGGAGATCGGCGGGAACGGGTCGGTGTGGAGGAACAGCGGCGCCACCGTGACGAGGGTGGCGATCGCTCCTACGACGAAGACGATGCCGCCGGCTTTCACGAGGCCGTCGCCGGGACCGGTCTCGGCCACCGCGGAATTGGCTTGGGTTTTGTCGCGCACCCCACCAGGGTAGTTCCCAGCGCAGAGAGACAAACACGGGCCTAGGACGGACGGGCGGAGACCGGCGGGCGAACCCTCGGGCGACATCTTGTCACCGGGCCCGAGACCAATAGTCTTGGTGACGGCGGGTCGGACCACGGCCCGCTGTCCTGCTATCCAGCCGCTTTATCCAGCGATTTCTTCTAGTACGAGGACGAGGACTTCACGTGCCTACCGGCAAGGTCAAGTGGTTCAACAGCGAGAAGGGCTTCGGCTTCCTCTCCCGCGACGACGGCGGTGACGTCTTCGTGCATTCCTCCGTACTTCCCGCAGGCGTCGACGCCCTCAAGCCCGGCCAGCGCGTCGAGTTCGGTGTGGTCGCAGGACAGCGCGGTGACCAGGCGCTCTCGGTCACCATCCTCGACCCGACGCCCTCGATCGCGGCGGCGCAGCGCCGCAAGCCGGACGAACTGGCGTCGATCGTCCAGGACCTGACGACGCTGCTCGAGAACATCACGCCGATGCTGGAGCGCGGCCGGTACCCGGAGAAGACGGCGGGCAAGAAGATCGCCGGCCTGCTCCGGGCGGTGGCGGACCAACTGGACGTCTGACGCGACGTCCGACGCGCTACGGGAAGGACAGCGCGTCCGGGCCGAGCGCCGGGACCAGCCCCTCGGCGGCAGCGCGTGTCAGCAGACCGCGGATCGCCGCGTAGCCGTCCTCGCCGAGGTCGGCCGTGAACTCGTTGACGTACAGGCCGATGTGCTGGTCGGCGACGGCCGGGTCCATCTCCTGCGCGTGATCCATGACGTACGGGCGGCTGGCCTCGGGGTCCTCCCAGGCCATCCGGACCGACGTGCGCACGGCGTCCGCGTAGGAGCGCAGCTTCTCGGCGCCCAGGTCGCGGCGGGCGATGATCGCGCCGAGCGGGATCGGCAGGCCCGTCGTGGCCTCCCAGTGCTCGCCCATGTCGGCGAGCTTGTGCAGGCCGTAGTTCTGGTACGTGAAGCGGGCCTCGTGGATGACGAGCCCGGCGTCGATCTTGCCGTCGCGCACGGCGGGCATGATCTCGTGGAACGGCATGACGACGATCTCGCCGACCCCGCCGCCGGGGACGACATCGGCCGCCCACAGCCGGAACAGCAGGTACGCGGTCGAGGTCTCGCTCGGCACCGCGACGCGCTTGTCGGACAGGTCCACGCCCGCCTCGCGGGTCAGCACCAGCGGGCCGCAGCCGCGCCCGAGCGCGCCGCCGCACGGCAGCAGCGCGTAGTCGTCGAGGACGTACGGCAGGACCGCGTACGACACCTTGAGGAGTTCGTACGCGTCCTCGCGGCGTTCGGCGACGCCGTTGGTGATGTCGATGTCGGCGAAGGTCACGTCGAGCGCGGGGGCGCCGGGGACGCGGCCGTGGGCCCAGGCGTCGAAGACGAACGTGTCGTTCGGGCAGGGCGAGAAGGCGATGCGGGCGGTCTCGGCCCCCGCTGCGGTGTCGGTCATGTGTTCTTCCAACTCTCCAGTACGGGCGCGGTCTTCCCGAAGGCGGAGGCCAGCGCGGCGAGCGCGTCACCGATGCGCCAGGCGTCGCGGTCGCGGGGGCCGACGGCGTTGGAGACGGCGCGTATCTCGGCCGTCGGCACGCCGTGCGCGGCGGCGGCCTCGGCGACCCCGAAGCCCTCCATCGCCTCGGCCACGGCGCCCGGGTGGCGCTGCGCGAGCAGCGCGGCGCGGTCGGCGGTGCCGGTGACCGTGGAGACGGTGAGCACGGTGCCGACCGTGGCGGCGGCGGCCGACGCGAGGTCCCGCACGAGGGATTCCGGTGGCGTGTGGGTGACGGTGCCGAAGCCGAGTTCGGTGACGGGGACGAAGCCCTCGGCGGTCTCGGCGCCCAGGTCGGCGACGGTGATCGCGTCCGCGATCAGGACCGCGCCGGGCGCCGCCGTGAAGCCGCCGCCGATGCCGGCCGAGACGACCAGCGTGTACGGGGTGCCCGCGAGTTCGGCCCTGGTGAGCGCGGTCGCGGTGCCGGCGGCCGCCGCGGCGGGGCCGACCCCGACCGCCACGACATCGAGCGAGGGGTGATCGTGCAGCGCGCCCGCCACCGCGTCCCGTTCGGCCGGGACGGCGGTGGCGATCAGTACGTGTGCGGGGGCTGCGGTATTCGTCAGCTGTCCTTCTCGAGCTTGAACGACCACAGGCCGTACGCCTTGGAGTTGCCGCCCGACAGGATCGTGACGGTGGTCGCGGAACCGGAGGCGCCGTACTGCTGGTTGAAGAAGACGCTGCCCGGAACGGTGCGGTACGTCTTCTTGCTGGCGTCCGTGAGCGGCTGGCCGTTCATCAGGAGCGTCCAGCCCTTGTCCGCGATCTCCGGGTCGACGCCGAAGCGGACCGTGGCGTCCGGGTCCACCTTGATGGACTTGGCGCCCTTGTCCTTCAGGCAGCCCTGGAGAGCGGTCGGCTTCAGGGGATCGCCGTCGTTGTAGCAGCTGGCCTCAGAGTTCACCGAGTTGCGGTCCACCGTGACGGTGGCCAGCGGAGTCGGCTTGTCGCAGGCGGAGAGGACGAGCAGTCCGGCGCCGACAACACCGACGGCGGCAACGGCGCGGCGGTGGCGCTGGGCGAAACGCTGGGAGGTCATGGCGGAAGGCTATCTGGCCCCGCCGCTCCCGCTCCGAGTGGGGGAGCTGGTGTCGCGTTTGCGCCCTACGCCACTCGTGCCCGGCCGGACGGCCCCGAGTGCCGCGCGGACGCCAGCAGGCCGCGGACCGTGGAGAGCCAGCCCGCCGCCACGATGGCGGCCGCGACACACAGACCGAGCACCCCGTTCAGCGGCAGCGCGAGCCCGATCGCCCCGCCGACCACCCACGCCATCTGCAGCAAGGTCTCCGAGCGTGCGAACGCCGACGTGCGCACCGCCTCCGGGACGTCCCGCTGGATCGTCGCGTCGAGGGACAGCTTGGCCAGCGCCTGCGCGAACCCGGCGACCGCGCCCAGACACGCCGTCATGAGCGCGCTGAAGAAGACGGCGGACAGGACGGCCACCCCGAGCACCACCGCGAGCACCGTCACGATGATGACCTCGGGGGCCCGCGCCTTCAGCCACGCCCCGACCGCCGTGCCCAGCGCGTTCCCCGCCCCCGCCGACACGCCCACGAGCCCGAGCGAGACGGCCGCGCTCTGCCCGGTCAGCGGATGCTCGCGCAGCAGGAACGCCAGGTAGAAGATCAGGAACCCGGACAGACAGCGCAGCGTGGCGTTCGCGGCGAGGGCATGGGTGACGGCCGGGCCGACCGTCCGAAGGCCCGGCCTGCGCGCCTTGGTCCGGGCCGGCCCGTGCAGATGCTCCTTGTCCGCCACGAGCAGCGCCTTGCTCTCGCCCCGCGCCGAGTCCACCTTGTGCGGCATCGAGTACGACAGGAAGATCCCGCACACGTACAGCACGAAGGCCCCGTACAGCGGCCAGCGCGGGCCGATCGCCTGGAGACCCGCCCCGACGGGGGCCGCCGCGCCCGTGGCGAGGAGCCCGCCGAGCGTGACCCGCGAGTTCGCCTTCACCAGCGAGAAGCGGGGCGGTAGCAGCCGCGGCACGACCGCCGAGCGCACCACCCCGTACGCCTTCGACGCGACGAGGACGCCGAGCGCCGCCGGATACAGCTGGAGCCCGCCGCCCGCCACGGCGCCCGCGAGTACGAGGGCGAGCAGTGCCCGTGCCAGCATCGACGCGGCCATCGCGGCGCGCCGCCCGTGCGGCACCCGGTCGAGCAGCGGCCCGATGACGGGCGCGAGGAGCGTGAACGGCGCCATGGTGATCGCCAGGTACAGGGCGACCCGGCCGCGCGCCTCGTCCGTCGGCACGGAGAAGAACACCGTAGAGGCCAGGGCGACCGTGATCATGACGTCGCCCGCGCCGTTCAGCGCGTGCAGCTCGATCAGTTTCCCGAGCCCCGACTCGCCCGCGCCGTGCGCGTGCGTCGCCTTGCGGATGCCGCGTGCGGTGCCGGTGAAAGGCAGGTGCAGGGCGCGGCCGATTCTGCGAAGGCGGCTCGGCGCGTCCGACGCGCTCGACGACGCACCCGACGACGACTTGAACGACGACCTACCGGCAGCCACGCAGCAATGGTGCCCCTTGTTCGGGCGAACTAGTGCCGATATGGACACGCCGGTCGGCTTTCCGGCCAGGTGCGGCTCGTACGTCGGTGTGGGCGCAGGGCGTCAGAGGAGGTAGCGTGCGTAGCGCGCCCGCGGCGGTTGTTCTCGGCCGCGCGCCTCTCGGCCATCCCGCAGAATGGATGGCGTAGGTGCGCCCGGAACGCTCGGGCGCGGACGTCGACGCGGCCCTCCGGTCCGCTCCGTCCGCGCTCCCGCACACAGGACGGCGCACTCGTGAGACGGCGTAGGAGAGAAGCGATACCTGTGAGCGCAGCGACAACGCGAAGCCGCACCCCGGACCGCCTGTGCGCCGAGGCGGTGGACATCGCCCGGGCCGCGGCCGAGGAGGCTGCCGCACCCGGTGTGGTGGGCGAGCACGTCGAGACGGTGGTCGAGGGCGACCGCGTCGTCACGCACCTCTTCGAGTGCAAGGAGTTCGGCTACCGGGGTTGGCGCTGGGCCGCCACCGTGGCCCGCGCCTCCCGCGCCAAGTACGTCACGCTCGACGAGGTCGTGCTGCTGCCCGGCCCCGACGCCCTCCTCGCACCCGAGTGGGTGCCGTGGAGCGAGCGGCTGCGCCCCGGCGACCTCGGGCCCGGCGATCTGCTGCCGACCGAGGCCGACGATCTGCGCCTGGAGCCCGGCTACACCGGCGACGACGTGCCGCCGCCGAACTCTCCCGTGTCCGAGGACATGGCGGAGCTCGTCGAGGCGGAGGACGCCGAGGTCACCGAGGGACCCGTGGCGGCGCTGCCGGTCGCGCCGTCCCGCGGCTCGATCGCGGCCGTCGCCGAGGAGCTCGGCATGCGCCGGGCGCGGGTGCTCTCCCGGTACGGGCTGCATGTCGCGGCCGACCGCTGGGAGGACTCCTTCGGCGCGAAGACCCCCATGGCACAGGCGGCCCCCGCCTCCTGCGGCACCTGCGGCTTCCTCGCCCCCATCGGCGGATCCCTCGGCCAGGCCTTCGGCGTCTGCGCCAACGAGTTCGCCCCCGCGGACGGCCGGGTGGTCTCCCTGTCGTACGGCTGCGGCGGACACTCCGAGGCGGCCGTCATGCCCAAGGCCCCGCGGCCGGCGCCGCCGGTGATCGACGAGACGGTGGTGGACGTCCTGGCCCTGCGCCCGGACGCGGACGCGGGTTCGGTCGGAGCGGTGGCCTCCGGCGATGGCGACGAGGACCTGGGTCACTCGTAGGCCCTGCGGCGGGTGGGCAAATCAAGCCCCGCCGGCGATTGAGGCGCGGGGTCCGGGGCGGAGCCCCGGGGCGCAACGCCGGTGCCGCCGCATGCTCGCGGCAGGACGGGGAACCCTGCGCGATACGGTTCGGCCGATCACGCCCACCCGCCCCAGAGGAGTCACCCGTGAGCGTCAGCAGACCCGCCCCGGAGGGCGTCGACCCGTTCGGCACCGCGCGGCTGCGCCACGCCGTCCTCGGCGCCTGGGCCGGCAGCGCCGCCCGCTTCCGGGAGGACGCCAACGCCGAGGAGGACCTCGCACTCGGCGGCTACCGCGACCGCCTCGTCGTAGAACTCGCCCAGAACGCCGCGGACGCCGCTGCCCGGGCCGGCGTCGAGGGCCGCCTCGCCCTCACCCTGAAGGACGGCGTGCTCGCCGCCGCCAACACCGGCGCCCCGCTGGACGCGGCGGGCGTCGAGTCGCTGTCCACGCTCCGCGCCTCCGCGAAGCGCGAGGACACGAGCGGCGCGGTGGGCCGGTTCGGCGTCGGCTTCGCGGCCGTGCTCGCCGTCTCCGACGAGCCCGCGGTGGTGGGCCGGAGCGGGGGTGTGCGCTGGTCCCTGACGGACGCGCGGCTCGCCGCGTCGGACACGGCGCTGCGCAGCCCGGACCTCGGCGACGAGCTGCGCCGCCGGGACGGTCATGTGCCGCTGCTGAGGCTGCCGTTCGCGGCGGAGGGCTCCGCCCCGGAGCCGTACGACACGGTGGTCATCCTTCCGTTGCGGGATGCCGCGGCGGAGGCGTTGGCCGCGCGGTTGTTGGACGGGGTGGACGACACGCTTCTGCTTGCCCTGCCGGGGTTGGCGGAGGTCGTGATCTCGACGGATGCGGGTACGAGGACTCTGCGTCGCACGGATGAGGCGCCCTACGTCGTGATCGCCGACACGGGGTTGACGCCTCGGGGCTCCGACCCGGACCCCGCTGCTCAATCGCCGCAGGGGCTTGAAAATGCCCACCCGCCGCACGGGCAAGAGAGTGCCGACCCCGCCTTGGACAATCTGCTGCCCAATGGGGTCTCCCCTGCTCGGAGCTTGTCGGAGAGCTTGGGGAAGGCAGGGTGGGCAAGGCGGCCCCCGGCACCGCGCGCCGATGCGACGGCCCCCGCCACGCGCTACCGCATCCTCACCCGCACCGGCACCCTCGACGCCCCCCTCCTCGCCGACCGGCCCGTAGAGGAGCGGCTGCGGCCGAACTGGGCCGTGACCTGGGCCGTCCCGGTCGACGCGGACGGCGCGCCGCAGAGGCCGCGCAGCGAACCCGTGCTGTACGCGCCCACCCCCAGCGACGAGCCGCTCGGCGTCCCGGCCCTGCTCATCGCCACGTACCCGCTGGACACGGCGCGGCGGCACGTCGCCCCGGGCCCGCTCACCGACTTCCTCACCGAGCGCGCGGCCGACGCGTACACCGAACTGCTCGCCGGATGGCGCCCCGTGGGCCCCGGCATCCTCGACCTCGTGCCGGGACCGCTCGGCAGGAGCGAGCTGGACGGGGCCCTGCGCGCCGCCGTCCTGGAGCGGCTGCCGCGCACCGCGTTCCTGCCCCCGGCGATCGAGCCGGGCGACGAGGACGACGACCGGCCGATCTCGCTGAAGCCGCGCGACGCCGAGGTCGTCGAGGGCGCGGGCGCCGACACCGTGCGGGTCCTCGCCGACGTGCTGCCGAGCCTGCTGCCCGCAGGACTTGAGCGCCGCGTGGAGCTGCGGACGCTCGGCGTCGCCCGGGTGCCGCTGACCGAGGCCGTCGACCGGCTCGCCGGTCTCGAGAAGGAGCCCGGCTGGTGGCGGCGGCTGTACGAGTCGCTGGCCGGCGTCGATCCGGACCGGCTCAGCGGGCTGCCCGTGCCGCTCGCGGGCGGCCGCACCGTCATCGGCCCGCGCCAGGTGCTGCTCCCGACCGCCGAGGCCTCCACGATCCCCGGCGAGGCGCTCGCCCGGCTCGGCCTGAAGGTCGCGCACGCCGACGCCGCCCATCCGTTGCTGGAGAAGCTGGGCGCCCTGCCCGCCACCCCGCGGGCCGTCCTGCGGACCCCACAGGTGCGCGCCGCGGTCGCCGCGTCCCTCGACGACGAGGCGTCCGCCTGGGACGACGAAACCACGCTGGACGCCGAGGAGTTGGCCGACGTCGTCCTCACCCTCGTACGCGACGCGCACCTGGACGTCGGCGACGAACCGTGGCTCGGCGCCCTCGCCCTTCCCGACGACGAGGGCGAACTCGCCCCGGCCGCCGAGCTGTTGCTTCCCGGCAGCCCGATCGCGTCCGTGCTCCGTGCGGACGAACTCCCTTACGTGGACGGCGAACTGTCCGAACGCTGGGGGCGGGAGCCGCTCGCCGCGTGCGGCGTCCTCGCGACCTTCGCGCTCGTCCGCGCCACCGACGTCGTCCTCGACCCCGACGAACTCGACCCGCGCGAGGGCGACTTCCCCGAGCCGGACGACGCGGGGCTGCTCGACGCCGTCGACGTGTGGTGCGAGGACGCCCTCGACGGGCTGCCCGACACCCCCGTCCCGCCGGTCGCCACCGAACTGATCGCCGTACGGGACCTGGACCTGGTCGACGAGGAGCGCTGGCCTCAGGCGCTGGCCCTGCTCGCGCAGCCGCCGCTGCGGGACGCCCTCACCCAGCCGGTCCGGGTGCTGCTGCCCGACGGCACGCACGAGCTCGTCCGCCCGTACACGGCCTGGTGGCTGCGCGGCAGCCCGGTCCTCGACGGCCGCCGCCCGGCCGGTCTGCGCGCCGAGGGCGGGGATCCGCTGCTCGTCGGCCTGTACGAGCCCGCCGACGCCGCCGGTTTCGACGACGAACAGGTGCTGCGCGCCCTCGGCGTGCGCACCTCGGTCGCAGCCCTGCTCGACGAGCCCGGCGGCGCCGCCGAACTCCTCGACCGGCTCGCCGACCCCGACCGTCCGGTCGACGCCGCTCAACTCCACGCCCTCTACGGCAGGTTGGCCGACCTCGACCCCGAGCAGGTCACCCTGCCCGAGGAGCTGCGTGCCGTCCGGGACGGGGAGGTCGTGGTCGTCGACGCCAGTGCCGCGTTCGTCGCGGACGCGCCCGACCTGATCCCGCTCACCGAGGGCCGCGCGCTCCTCCCGGTCACTCCGTCGAAGGCCGCGCACCTCGCCGAGCTGTTCCAGGTGCGGCGCCTGAGCGAGGTCCTGGGCGTCGGGTCGGTGGAGGGCGGCGACGTCCACGACGTGCCCGATTCCGTGCGCGTCCTCCTCGGGGCCGCGACCCCGGCCTCGTACGTCGAGCATGAGGAGCTGTACGTCTCCGACGTCGAGGTGGACTGGTGCCGCAGCGCCGACGGGGTCGTGCACGCGGCGACGTTGGAGGGTGTCGCGGCGGGCCTCGCGTGGGCGTCCGGCCAGTGGCCCCGCCGGTTCGAGGTGGCGGCCCTCCTGGAGGACCCGTCCCGCACGGGTGAGCTCGCGCGGGACAGGTGGTTCGACTAGTCCCCGGCACCGGCGTTGCGGTCCCGGGGCTCCGCCCCGGACCCCGCTGCTCAATCGCCGCAGGGGCTTAAGAACCCGACCCCCGCCGGGCCTTAAAACCCAACCCCCGCCGGGCTTGAGAACCCCAACTCCCGCCGGGCTTGAGAACCCCACCCCCCGCCGGGCTTGAGACCCCAACTCCCGCCGGGCTTGAGAACCCCACCCCCCGCCGGGCTTGAGACCCCAACTCCCGCCGGGCTTGAGAACCCCAACCCCCGCTGGGGCGTGGAAAACCAAGCCCCAGCGGCGGGTGGGCAAAATCAAGCCCCGCCGGCGATTGAGGCGCGGGGTCCGGGGCGGAGCCCCGAGGCCGTAACACACTCACGCCGGAAACCTGCGCCCGACCCACCGCCACAAGAACTCCAACACCCCCGCCGCAACGACCGCCACCCCGACGGCAGTCCACGGCATCACAGACCCCACCAACCGCAACGCGAAGAAGTCCTGCAACCACGGCACCACAAGAACCAGCAGGAAACCGAACCCCATCGCCGCGACAAGCCCCACCCGCCACCACGTGTACGGCCGGGCGATGATCGCAAGCACCCACATCGAGATCAGGAAGAGCGTCAGCGTCGCCGAACTGGTCTCCGCTGCCAGCGCCCCCGACCCCGCGTAATAGTGCCGCGCGACCAGGTACATCACGAACGTGGCGATCCCGGCGACACCCCCGCCGGGAATCGCGTACCGCATCACCCTCCGTACGAAGTTGGGCCGGGCCCGCTCCTTGTTGGGCGCGAGGGCGAGGAAGAACGCCGGGACGCCGATCGTCAGGGTGGAGAGGAGCGTCAAGTGCCGTGGCAGGAAGGGGTATTCCACCTGGAAGCAGACCACGAGCAGCGCGAGGATCACCGAGTAGACCGTCTTCACGAGGAAGAGGGTGGCCACGCGCGTGATGTTGCCGATGACCCGGCGGCCCTCCGCGACCACTGAGGGCAGCGTCGCGAAGGAGTTGTTCAACAGGACGATCTGCGCGACGGCCCGCGTGGCCTCGGAGCCCGAGCCCATCGATACGCCGATGTCGGCGTCCTTCAGCGCGAGGACGTCGTTGACGCCGTCGCCGGTCATCGCGACCGTGTGCCCGTGCGCCTGGAGCGCGCCGACCATGTCGCGCTTCTGCTGCGGCGTCACCCGCCCGAACACCGTGCCGTCGTCGAGCGCGTCGGCCAGCTCCTCCGGGTCCTTGGGCAGCTCCCGGGCGTCGACGGTCTGCCCTTCGAGGCCCAGCTTCGCGGCGACGGCCCCCACCGACACCGCGTTGTCACCGGAGATGACCTTGGTCCGTACGTCCTGCTCGGCGAAGTAGTGGAGGGTGTCCCCGGCGTCGGGGCGCAGGCGTTGTTCGAGGACGACGAGGGCGGTCGGTTCGGCGCTCTCCACGACGCCCGCGCCTTCGAGGCCCTCGGGTGCGCGGGCGAGCAGCAGCACCCGAAGCCCGCGCAGGTTGAGCTCCTCGGTCGCCGCGAGCGCGGGGTCGTCCGCGGGCAGCAGCACGTCGGGCGCCCCGAGCAGCCACGCGCTGCCCGTCCCGTTGCCCTCGCTGAACGCGGCGCCGCTGTACTTGCGCGCGGAGGAAAACGGCAGGGCCTCGGTGCAGCGCCAGTCCTCGCTGTCCGGGTAGGCGTCGATGATCGCCTGGAGGGAGGCGTTGGGCCGCGGATCGGACTCGCCGAGCGCGCCGAGCACTTTGCGTACGTACGCCTCGTCGCCTGGACTGTCACCGTCGCCGAGCAGCCGCAGCTCGTGGACGTCCATGCCGCCCTCCGTGAGCGTGCCCGTCTTGTCGAGGCAGACCGTGTCGACGCGGGCCAGGCCCTCGATCGCGGGGAGTTCCTGCACCAGGCACTGCTGGCGGCCGAGCCGGATCACCCCGATCGCGAAGGCGACGGAGGTGAGCAGCACCAGGCCCTCGGGGACCATCGGGACGATGCCGCCGACGGTGCGGGCGATCGAGTCCTTGAGGTCGTTGTCCTTGACGACGAGCTGGCTGATGATCAGGCCGAGCGCGGTCGGGATCATCATCCACTGGACGTACTTGAGGATCGTGGAGATGCCGGAGCGCAGCTCGGAGTGGACGAGAGTGAACCGGCTGGCCTCCTCGGCGAGCTGCGCCGCGTACGCCTCACGCCCGACCTTCGTCGCGGTGAACGCGCCGCCGCCCGCGACCACGAAGGAGCCCGACATGACCTCGTCGCCGGGCTGCTTGACGACGGGGTCGGCCTCGCCGGTCAGGAGCGACTCGTCGATCTCCAGGCCGTCGGCCTCCGCGCAGCTCCCGTCCACGACGATCTTGTCGCCGGGGCCGATCTCGATGAGGTCGCCGAGCACGATCTCGGAGGTGGGGACGGCGACGGCGTTCCCGTCGCGCCGCACCGTCGGCCGGGCCTCGCCGATCACCGCGAGCGAGTCCAGGGTCTGCTTCGCCCGCCACTCCTGGATGATGCCGATGCCGGTGTTGGCCAGGATCACGAACCCGAAGAGGCTGTCCTGGATCGGCGCGACGCAGAGCATGATCACCCAGAGCACGCCGATGATCGCGTTGAACCGGGTGAAGACGTTGGCGCGCACGATCTCCGTCACGGACCGCGAGCTGCGCACGGGTACGTCGTTCACCTCGCCGCGCGCGACCCTCTCGGCGACCTCGGCCCGGGTGAGGCCGGTCGCCCGTGACGGCATCGGTGCCGGGGCGACGGGTTCGCCCGGATCGCCCGGATCGAGGTCCGTTCCCGCGTCGATGTGCGTCATGAAAACGACGGTACGGGCGATTTCGGGGGTTTACCCCTCGGGTGTGGAAACCTCACGGTCCGTGGTCGCCGCGGCGGCGGCCCGCTTGAGCGCGGCGTCGCGCCCCCGGACGTACCAGATCCCGATCAGGCCGAGCCCGGCGCCGGCCAGGCAGCACCACACCCACCAGGTGATCCCGCGGTCCTGGAACCACCCGTAGAACGGCAGCTGCACGAGGAAGAGGACGAACCAGAGGATCGTGCCACCCGTGATGGTGGCGACCACGGGCCCCTCAAGGGGTTCGGGTGCCTCGTGCTTCGGGATCCACTTCGCCATGTGCACAGCTTACGAGGACCCGACGACAACCCGGTACAAGGCCCTCGCCACACGGGTCTACGCGCGGAGATAGCAAATTCGGCCTCATATGTTCATACTGAAACAGCCTGAGTCTGGCCAGTTATGTTCGTATGAAACACCAGCGGAACATCGGGGAAACCCGCCGGCGACCACACGACGACCAGACTCGATCACGAACCCCGCCCGCATTTCACTGCTGAATACCGCTGAGGTCATCCATGTCCACTTCGGCCACCACCCCGGTCGATGTCAACGACTCGCCGCCGCCGGCCCCGAAGAACGGCTTCGACCGCTACTTCAAGATCACCGAACGCGGCTCGACCATCCCGCGTGAGATCCGTGGCGGCCTCGCCACGTTCTTCGCGATGGCCTACATCATCGTGCTGAACCCGATCGTCCTCGGTGGCGCGAAGGACATGTACGGGCACCAGCTGGACAACGGCCAGCTGGTCACGGCGACCGCACTGATCGCCGCGTTCACCACGCTGCTCATGGGTGTCATCGGCAATGTGCCGATCGCGCTCGCGGCGGGCCTCGGTGTGAACACGGTCGTCGCCCTTCAGCTCGCGCCGCGTATGTCCTGGCCGGACGCGATGGGCATGGTCGTCCTCGCGGGCTTCGTCGTCATGCTGCTCGTTGCCACCGGTCTGCGCGAGCGGGTCATGAACGCCGTGCCGTACAGCCTGCGCAAGGGCATCGCGATCGGCATCGGCCTGTTCATCATGCTGATCGGCCTCATCGACTCCGGATTCGTGACGCGCATGCCGGACGCCGCGCAGACCACGGTCCCGCTCCAGCTCGGTACCGGCGGCCACCTGCTCGGCTGGCCGGTCCTGGTCTTCGTGCTCGGCGTGCTGTTGACCCTGGCGCTGCTCGTGCGCAAGGTGCCGGGCGCGATCCTGCTCGCCATCGTCGTGATGACGGTCGTCGCGGTGATCATCAACGCCTTCACCGACATCGACCCGATGTCCTGGGGCCTGACCGTGCCCGAGTGGCCCGGCAACCCGGTCTCCAGCCCGGACTTCTCGCTCGTCGGTCAGTTCAGCCTGTTCGGTGGATTCCACAAGGTCGGCATCCTGACCGGCATCCTGTTCGTCTTCACCGTGCTGCTGTCGTGCTTCTTCGACGCGATGGGCACGATCATGGGCATCAGCGACGAGGCGCATCTGACCGATGAGAACGGCCAGATGCCCGGCATGAACAAGGTGCTCTTCATCGACGGCATCGCCGTTGCCGCCGGTGGCGCCTCGTCGTCCTCGGCGACCACCTGCTTCGTGGAGTCCACGGCCGGTGTCGGCGAGGGCGCCCGTACGGGCCTCGCCAACATGGTCACCGGTCTGTTGTTCGTGGTCGCGCTGTTCCTCACGCCTGTCGTCACGATGGTTCCGTCCCAGGCGGCCACCCCCGCGCTCGTCGCGGTCGGCTTCATGATCCTGGCCGGTGGAATCCGTGAGATCGACTGGGACGACTGGACGATCGCCATCCCCGCGTTCATCACGATGCTGATGATGCCGTTCACGTACTCGATCACGAACGGCATCGGCATGGGCTTCATCAGCTTCACGGTGCTGCGCGTGGTCGCGGGCCGCGCCAAGGATGTGCCGGCCGCGATGTACGCCGTCTCCGCGGTGTTCGTCTTCTACTACCTGATGCCGGCCCTCGGTCTCACGTAGTCGCGCCTTGCGCAGCAACGCCTTACGCAGTAGCGCCTTACGTCGTCACGTCTCCGTAGAACCGCTCCGTCTCCTCGACGGCGGTCTTGAAGCGTTCGTCGAAGTCGTCCCGAATGAGCGTCCGGACCACATAGTCCTGGACGCTCATTCCTCTTTTCGCGGCATGCACTTTGAGCCGGTCGAGCAGCTCACCGTCGATCCGCAGACTGAGCACTGTCGATCCCATACGGACAGGGTCGCCGGGCTCCGCAACCCGTTGCGTCACTTTCCGCGTCCGGCTCACTCGTATGGGTGATGAAACTTTTCTGCACTCCCGTCCCGAGTGAAGAGGTGGTGGGGATCACGGACGCGTGCCGTGCGCCGGGTGGTCGTTAGGCATAGTAATGAGTTACGCTAACGAACATGCCAGACCTCTCCCATGGCGACGACGCAGCCGCCGTGAACTCCCTGCGTTCCGCAGTGATGCGCCTGTCGCGTCGGCTCAAGCACCAGCGGGTCGACGAATCGCTGAGCCCCACCGAGATGTCGGTGCTCGGCACCCTCGCCGGATGCGGCTCCGCGACACCGGGTGAGCTGGCCCGGAAGGAGCATGTGCAGCCGCCGTCGATGACCAGAATCGTCGCGCTCCTGGAGGCCAAGGGGCTGGTCCGGCTCGAACCCCACCCCGAGGACCGCCGGCAGAAGGTCGTCACCTCCACCGAGCAGGCCGAGACCATGCTCGCGGAGAGCCGCCGCAAGCGGAACGCCTGGCTGGCGGGCCTCACCGAGGGGCTCGACGAGGACGAGTGGGCCAAGCTCCGCGCGGCCGCGCCCGTCCTGGAGAAGCTCGCGCACCTCTGAGCCCCACGACCCCTGAGCCCACGACCGCTGAGCCCCACCTGTGAGCCCCTCTGGGGACCGACGACCGCCGAGGAGGCGAACCCACTTTGAGTACGGGATCCGGAGCAGACTCCGCCCCCGCACCAGCCGCCCACAACCCGAACGCCCGCCCACCACGCAAGCCCTCGATGTTCGCCAGCCTGAAGGTACGCAACTACCGGCTGTTCGCGACCGGGGCCGTCGTCTCCAACACCGGCACCTGGATGGCCCGCATCACCCAGGACTGGCTGGTGCTCTCCCTCACGGGATCCTCCGCGGCCGTCGGCATCACGACGGCGATGCAGTTCCTGCCGATGCTGCTGTTCGGCCTGTACGGCGGTGTGATCGCCGACCGCTTCGCCAAGCGCAACCTGCTGTTCTGCACGCAGGGCGCGATGAGCCTGTCCGGGCTCTTCCTCGCGGCGCTGACCCTCACGGGCAACGTCCAGGTGTGGCACGTCTACCTCGCGGCCTTCTTCACGGGACTCGTCACGGTCGTCGACAACCCGACCCGGCAGTCGTTCGTGTCCGAGATGGTCGGCCCCGACCAGGTCCGCAACGCGGTCTCCCTCAACTCCGCGAACTTCCAGTCCGCCCGCCTCATCGGCCCGGCCGTCGCCTCCGCGCTGACCGCCGCCGTCGGCCCCGGCTGGGCGTTCCTCGCCAACGGCCTGTCCTTCCTCGCCCCGCTCACCGGGCTCATGCTCATGCGCACGCACGAGCTGCACGAGACGAAGCGCGCCCCGCGCGGCAAGGGCCAGCTCAAGGAGGGCCTGCGCTACGTCTCGCAGCACCCCGAGCTGATCTGGCCGATTGTCCTCGTCGGGTTCGTCGGCACCTTCGGCTTCAACTTCCCGATCTGGCTGAGCGCGTACGCGGACGACGTGTTCCACGGCGGGGTCGGCCAGTACGGCCTGTTCAACACGCTCATGGCCGTCGGCTCGCTGGCCGGTGCGCTGCTCGCGGCGCGGCGCCGTTCGACCCGGCTGCGGGTCCTGGTCGGCGCGGCGATCGGCTTCGGTGTCCTGGAGGTCCTGGCCGCGTGGGCGCCGGGCGTCTGGGCGTTCGCCCCGCTGATCGTGCTGCTCGGCATCCTCGGTCTGACGGTGAACGTGACCGCGAACTCCACGGTTCAGATGGGTACGGATCCGGAGATGCGGGGCCGGGTGATGTCGCTGTTCATGATGGTGTTCACCGGGGGTACGCCGCTGGGCGGGCCGCTCTTCGGCTGGCTCGCGGACGAGTTCGGGGTCCGGGTCAGCTTTGCCCTCGCCGGGGTGATCTGTGCGGCGGCCGCGGTCGGCGTCGGGCTGATGCTGGCCCGTGCGGCCAACCTCCGCCTGAAGGTGGACCTGCGGCGCGGCGAACGCCATGTGCAGTTCGTTCCGCGGGAGCTGGCGGCGGCGGCCTGACGCGCTCGGTCCCTTTCCCGCGCCTCAAGCCGCTTTCGGCTTCTCAAGCCCCGCCGGCGATTGAGGCGCTCGAATCAAGCCCCGCCGGCGATTGAGGCGCTCGAATCAAGCCCCGCCGGCGATTGAGGCGCGGGGTCCGGGGCAGAGCCCCGAGGCGTCGCGCACGGCGCCGCGGTTGCGGTCCTGGGGCGCTGCCCCAGACCCCGCTGCTCAATCGCCGCAGGGGCTTGAATCGGCCGCGCCTGCTGCTCGACGCCCAGGGGGCTTGAATGGCCCAAGCTGCGCGAAGGGTGCCGGGGCCGCTTGATACGGGCGAGACTGGGACGGTGAGACTCTTCGCAGCTGTGCTGCCGCCGGACGCGGCCCTGGACGAACTGGGCCGCGCGGTCGACACGTTGCCGCCCGGCGACGGGATCCGGTGGACCGAGCGGAGCGGTTGGCACCTCACGCTCGCGTTCTACGGGGACGTACCGGAGGACACCGTTCCAGAGCTGAATCGCCGGCTCGCGCGGGCGGCGGCGCACACGGAGGCGTTCACGCTGGCGCTCGGCCGGGGCGGGCACTTCGGTGGGCGGGCTCTGTGGACGGGCGTGAGCGGCGACGTGGCGGCGCTGTGCAGGCTCGCCGAGCGCGCGGAGGCGGCGGGCCGCAAGAGCGGGCTGCCGGGGGAGCGGCCGCGCTACGAGAAGGTCGCCGGATGGGAGTTCGCGGGCACGCGTTAGGCTCGTTGACGTGGACCCGAAGACCCGAAACCGGATCATGGCCGGTGTGCTCGTGCTGATGTTCTTCGTCGTGGCTGTCGCGGCGGCCGTCGGCCAGTAGTCGACCGAAGGCCGCCGCGTACCGGCGGGACCGGCTACCAGGCGAAGGCCTCAGGCGACGGACCCGGACCCGGGAAGATCTCGTCCAGGCCGGACAGCACCTCCTCGCTCAGCTCGAGCTCGACCGCGCGCAGCGCCGAGTCCAGCTGCTCCTGCGTGCGCGGGCCGACGATCGGGCCCGTGACGCCGGGCCGGGTGAGCAGCCAGGCGAGCGCCGCCTCACCGGGCTCGATGCCGTGCTTGTCCAGCAGGTCCTCGTACCGCTGGACCTGCTCGCGCACCTTCGTGTTCTCCAGCGCGGAGGCGGAGCGGCCCGCGGCCCTGCGCTTGCCCTCGCTCTCCTTCTTGAGCACGCCGCCGAGCAGCCCGCCGTGCAGCGGCGACCACGGGATGACGCCCAGGCCGTAGTCCTGCGCGGCCGGGATGACCTCCATCTCGGCGCGGCGCTCGGCGAGGTTGTAGAGGCACTGCTCGCTGACGAGGCCGACGCGGCCGTGCGCCTTGGCCAGTTCGTTGGCCTGGGCGATCTTGTAGCCGGGGAAGTTGGAGGACCCGGCGTAAAGGATCTTGCCCTGCTGGATCAGTACGTCGATCGCCTGCCAGATCTCCTCGAAGGGAGTGCGGCGGTCGATGTGGTGGAACTGGTAGATGTCGATGTAGTCGGTCTGCAGCCGCTTGAGCGACGCGTCGACGGCGCGCCGGATGTTCACCGCGCTGAGGTGGTCGTGGTTCGGCCAGACCGGGCCGTCGCCGCCCATGTTCCCGAAGACCTTGGTGGCCAGGACCGTCTTGTCGCGCCGGCCGCCGCCCTGGGCGAACCAGGTGCCGATGATTTCCTCGGTGCGGCCCTTGTTCTCGCCCCAGCCGTAGACGTTCGCGGTGTCGAAGTAGTTGATGCCGCTGGTCTGCGCCGCGTCCATGATGGCGTGGCTGGCGGGCTCGTCGGTCTGCGGACCGAAGTTCATGGTGCCGAGGACGAGCCGGCTGACCTTGAGCCCCGTGCGTCCGAGCTGTGTGTACTTCATGTCTGCCATGGCTCCATAGCCAAGGACGTGGAGTGCGCTCTAGGCAAGCGTGCGCGGGACCAACGCTTCGTAAGGACCGCCGATTCCCCACGCCTGATGCAGCGCGTCCGCGAACGCCGACGCGAGTTTGTGCTCGCCGGAGGCGTTCGGGTGGGTGCCGTCGTACGTGTCGTGGTGGATGTCGTACGCGTCGGGGACGGAGGCCAGGAGGAGGGGCGAGCGGGGCTCGTCGAGGTCCGCGACAGCCTTCGCCAGAAGGGTGTTGAAGTGGGCGACCTCGGCGGCGAAGGGGGCGTCCGTCTCCGCCCGGACGTTGGGGATCACCGGGAGCAGGACCATGCGGACGGCCGGGTTGGCGCGGCGGGCCTCGGCGACGAAGCGGCGCGTGTTGGCCGCCGTCTGCTCGGCGTCGGTGTAGAAGCCGAGGTCTATCAGGCCGAGCGAGACGAGCAGGACGTCGGCGCGGGCCGCGGTCACCGCCTCGGCGATCGCGGGCGCCATGTGCTGCCAGCCCTCGCCCCAGCCGGCGAGGTGGTGCTGCGGGAAGTCCGGTTCCGCGTACGCGTGGCTGTCGCCGTGCAGGGCGGTGCGGGGGCCGACCAGCGTGTGTGCGGTCGAGTGGGCGCGCAGATGCTGCCAGAAACGCAGGCGCCAGGTGTGCTCCCCGGCGCTCCCAATGGTCATCGAGTCGCCGACCGGCATGAACCTGAGCATCCGCTCATCATCGTCGATCATGCCGGGTACGTGCGTGTGAGCCCCAACACGCCTGGCAAGCTGGGGGGCATGCGTGCGTATCTGGGGGCGGCCGGGGTCGCCGCAGTCCTCCTTCTCGGCGCGGCTTCCGGTCCCGCGGTCGCCGACTCCCGCTCCGTCGGCTCCGACGGGTTCACGATCAAGGACCCGCGGATCACGGAGTCCAGTGGCCTGGCCGCCTCGCGGGCCCACCCCGGCGTCTACTGGACGCACAACGACAGCGACGACGGCGCGTACCTGTTCGCGATCGACGGCCGGACGGGCAGGACGGTCGCCACGATCACGATGTCCGGCATCGGCTCCCCGCGCGACGTCGAGGCGATCTCCGTCGGCTCCGACGGCAACATCTACGTGGGCGACATCGGGGACAACCTCGGCGGCAAGTGGGACCACGTGTGGATCTACAAGCTGCCCGAGCCGAAGAAGCTCACCGACCAGACGGTGCGGGCCACCCAGTACGACGTGAAGTACGCCGACGGTCCGCGCAACGCCGAGGCGCTGATGGTCCATCCGAAGACCGGCCGCGTCTACATCGTCGAGAAGGGCGACGACGGCGGCGGCCTGTACGAGGGCCCGGCGGCGCTGAACCCCTCCGCCACCAACACCTTCAGCCGCATCGCCGACATCGACCTGTGGGCGACGGACGCCGCGTTCTCGCCCGACGGGAAACAGCTCGCCGTACGCGGCTACTTCGGCGGCATCTCCTACAAGTGGAACGACGGGAAGCCGGAGCGCCAGGGCCGGTTGAGCGTGCCGATGCAGCCGCAGGGCGAGTCGGTCACGTACACCCTGGACGGGAGGACCCTGCTGTACGGGAGCGAGGGGCAGGGCAGCGAAGTGGAACCCGTGGAGGTCGAGGGCGAGGCGGGCGACGGCTCCAACTCGTCGTCCGATCAAGGCGGTTCGGGCGGCGACGAGGGCGGCAGCCCCTTCACCGGGAAGGCCGGCGCGGTGGGCGCCGCCGCCGTCCTCATCCTGCTGTTCGGCATCGGAAGGCTGCTGCGCCGCCCGAAGAACCGCTGAACTACTCGCCCAGCACCCGCACTTCGTAGTGCAGTGTCCGGTCCCGCCGCACCTTGTGCGTGAGCGGCACCGTGAACCCGTGCAGGACCGGGTACTTGTGACGGATCAGCGAGGCCGCGTGCCGGTTCTCCTCGCTGTCCTGGTCGAGCAGCCGGACCCGCCCCTTGATCGCGGGACCGGTCGGCGCGCCGCGCACCGTGGACGGCGCGATCTCCACCTCGGGGTTGTTGCGCATCCGCTTGACCTTCCAGGCCTTGCCGAAGGTCCGGAAGTACGCGTGGTCGCCCTCGACCGCGATGTTCACAGGCGTGCCGACGCCGGTGCCGTCCTTCTTGTGACTGGTGAGCAGGACGGCGTACTGCTTGACGAACGGGGCGAGCGCGGGGCTCGGATCGGGTTTGTGAGTCGTCATACGTCCATGGACGCACCGGCGGGGCGTTCTGTCATCTCTTCGCGCGCGCCGCGACGAGCACGTCGAGCCCGTCCAGGATCCGCTGGAGCCCGAACTCGAAGTGGTCGAAGCCGGGGGCGAACGTGTCCTCGGACAGCGACGCCATCACCGGGTACGCGCCCGTGGCCATGGCGGCTTCCAGGGAGGGCCGCTGTGCCTCCCAGAACGCGGCGTCCGTCATGCCCGTGGACGTCTCCGCCTCCTGCTCGTAGACGCGGGTGCGCGCGACCCCGGACACGTACCCGTCGACCATGATCAGGACGGAGAGCAGCTCCGGGTCGGTGAGGCCCATCGGCTTGATGCGGGCCAGCATCTTCTCCATCGAGGCCAGCGCGCCGGGGCCGATCACGGGACGGGCCTGGTTGACCTGGAGCAGCCAGGGGTGGCGCTGGTAGAGGGCGAGGGTCTCGCGGGCCATCGTGGCCACGGCGTCCCGCCACGTCCCGTCGCCGAGCGCGACCGGGTCCTCGTGCGGGGTCTGCACCCGGTCCAGCATCAGGTCGAGCAGCTCGGCCTTGCCCGGCACGTACCGGTACAGCGACATGGTGCCGGTGCCCAGGTCGGTGGCGAGCCGGCGCATCGAGACGGCGCCGATCCCCTCCGCGTCCGCGACCTCGACCTCGACGATCCGGTCGAGCGAGAGTGCGGGCTTGGGACCCCGGCTCGGCCGGGCCCCCGTGCCCCACAGCAGCTCCGCGCTGCGCCGGATGTCGCCGCTGCCGGAGGTCTCGGCGCTGCTGTTCGTGCCCTGGGTGCCGCTGGTCATGGGGCTCAGCGTAAACCTCTGGCGAAAAACTGGGTACGGTGTACTCTCATTTGGGTACGGTGTACTCAGTTTGCTCCGGAAATGCCCGATCGCCGGCGGGGCTTGGTTTTATCAAGCCCCGCCGGCGATTGAGGCGCGGGGGCCGGGGCGGAGCCCCGTGGCCGTCACGCCGGGTGGGTCAGAGGTGGCCGATGACGTGGTCGATGCAGGCCGTGAGGGCCTGGACGTCGGCCGGATCGATGGCCGGGAACATCGCGACGCGCAGCTGGTTGCGACCGAGCTTCCGGTACGGCTCCGTGTCGACGATCCCGTTGGCACGCAACACCTTGGCGACGGCGGCGGCATCGATGCTGTCGTCGAAGTCGATCGTGCCGATGACCTGCGACCGCTTCGCGGCATCCGTGACGAACGGCGTCGCGTGCTTCGACTCCTCGGCCCAGGAGTACAGCCGCGAGGACGAGTCCTTCGTACGGGCCGTGGACCAGGCGAGGCCACCCTGACCGTTGATCCAGTCCAGTTGCTCGGCGAGCAGGAAGAGCGTGGAGAGCGCGGGGGTGTTGTACGTCTGGTTCTTGCGGGAGTTGTCGATCGCCGTCGGCAGGGAGAAGAACTCCGGGACGTGGCGGCCGGACGCGTGGACGCGCTCGGCGCGCTCGATCGCGGCCGGGGAGAAGATGCCGATCCACAGGCCGCCGTCGGAGGCGAAGGACTTCTGCGGGGCGAAGTAGTAGACGTCCGTCTCGGAGACGTCGACGGGCAGGCCGCCGGCGCCGGAGGTGGCGTCCACGAGGACGAGCGCGCCCTCGTCAGCACCGGCCACGCGCTTGATCGGCGCGGCGACACCGGTGGAGGTCTCGTTGTGGGTCAGGCCGTAGACGTCGACACCGGCCTCGGCCACCGGCTCCGGGTGCGTACCCGGGTCGGAGGAGATCACGGTCGGCTCGGCGAGCCAGGGGGCGAGCTTGGCGGCCTTGGCGAACTTGGAGGAGAACTCGCCGAAGTTGAGGTGCTGCGACTTGTTCTCGATCAGGCCGTGCGTCGCCACGTCCCAGAACGCGGTGGAGCCGCCGTTGCCCAGGACGACCTCGTAGCCCTCGGGGAGGGAGAAGAGGTCCTTGACGCCGTCGCGTACGCGACCGACGAGGTTCTTCACGGGCGCCTGGCGGTGCGAGGTGCCCATGAGGGAGGTGCCGGTGGCGGCCAGGGCGTCCAACGCCTCCGTACGCACCTTGGAGGGGCCAGCGCCGAAACGTCCGTCGGCGGGCTTGATGTCAGCGGGAATCTGGATCTCAGCCACGAAATGGAGGGTAGTCGGTGGGGTTTCGCCGATCGCAAGGTGTTCGGTGGGTGAGATGCCCGGTCTCGCCCGTCGTGACGACAGGTGGACGTCAGGGACCCGCGATCTCGTGGGCCAGCGCGATCAGGTCCGGGGCGGAGGGGTGACCGGGGCCCTGGCGGCGGGCCAGCAGGACGGGCAGGTCGGGGGCGTCCGTGAGCGGCACGTAGGAGACGCCGGGGTGCGGGTGCAGGTCCGCGGTCGCCGCCGAGGTCACGCCCACCGCCCGGTCCGCGGCGATCGCGGCGAGCCAGTCGTCGGTGTTGGCGACGGTCAGACTCGCGGTGGGCCGCACGGCGGGCGGCCACAGGGCGAGGGTGGTGGTGCCGGAGACGGTGTTCAGGGCGATCACCTGGTCGCTGAGATCGGCGAGGGCCAGGCGCGGGCGGCGGGCGAGCGGGCTGTCCGAGGGCACCGCCGCGACCCGGGCCTCCTCGTGCAGCAGCTCGGTGATCAGGCCGGGCGTCTCGACCGGGCCGCGCAGCACGGCGAGATCGACGGCGCCGCGTGCGAGGCCCGCCGTGCGGTCGTCGATGCGCAGCAGCTCCAGCGGTACGTCGGGGTGGGCCTGCCGCCAGCGGCGCAGCAGCGGAGTGGTGAACGCGCCCGCCGCCGACCAGGCGTGGCCGAGGCGCAGCGGCCGGTCCGGGGTCCGCGCGGCGGCGAGCGCGTCCTCGAACGCGGCAACGGCGACGGCCGCCTTCTCGTGGAACGAGCGCCCCTCGCGGGTGAGGTCGAGGTGATGGGTGGAGCGGTCCACGAGCCGCACGCCGAGCGCGTCCTCCAGGGCCGCGAGCGTGCGCGAGACGACGGGCTGGGTGAGGCGCAGCCGGGCGGCGGCGCGGGTGACGCTGCGCTCCTCGGCGACGGCGAGGAAGCAGCGCAGGTGGCGCAGCTCCGGTTCCCTGGTCATGTGCGTGGAGCATAACGGCGGCGCATTGAGCATTTCACGGGGCATGCCGGGCGGAACTAGCGTGAAGCGGTACCTCGGACTCCCTGTTCAGCAGGATGGCCTGTAGCGTCTAATACATTGCACTGCTTCGTGCCGTGCCGATGGCACTCGAGAGAACTTCAGGAAAGGGGTGGACCGTGAGCGGCCCGCAGACCGAACCCGTGGCCGCGGCGCAGGATGCCGCCCCGGCCGTGACCGCGAGCGCGGGCGCCGGCCCGGCGCGCCGTCGCGGTTCGCTGGGCCCGGTCGGCCTCGTCCTCGCGGGGTGCGTCTCGGTGCAGTTCGGCGCGGCGCTCGCGGTGAGCCTGATGCCGCGCGCCGGAGCGATCGGCGTCGTCACCCTCCGCCTCGTCGTGGCGGCCGTGGTGATGCTCGTCGTCTGCCGCCCCAGGCTGCGCGGCCACTCGCGCGCCGACTGGGGCACGGTCCTCGCCTTTGGCGTCGCCATGGGCGGCATGAACCTGCTCTTCTACCAGGCGGCGGCCCGGATCCCGCTCGGCATCGCGGTCACCTTCGAGGTGCTCGGCCCGTTGGCCCTCTCTGTCTTCGCCTCGCGCCGCCTGGTCAACGTCCTGTGGGCGGGGCTCGCGCTGTGCGGCGTGTTCCTGCTCGGCGGGGCGGGGGGCGGGCTCGGCGGCCTGAACCTGGTGGGTGTGGGCTTCGCGCTCGCGGCCGGCGCCTGCTGGGCGACGTACATCGTGTTCAGCGCCCGCACGGGCCGCCGCTTCCCGCAGGCCGACGGGCTCGCGCTCGCGATGGCGGTCGCGGCGGTGCTCTGCCTGCCGCTCGGCATCGCGACGGCGGGCACGAAGCTGATCGACCCGGTGACGCTCGGTCTCGGCGCGGCCGTCGCGATCATGTCCTCGGTCCTCCCGTACACCCTCGAACTCATCGCCCTGCGCGACCTTCCCGCGTCCACGTTCGCGGTGATGATGAGCCTGGAGCCGGCGGTCGCCGCGCTCTCCGGCTTCCTCGTCCTGAGCCAGGACCTGGCCTGGTCGGAGGTCCTGGCCATCACGCTGGTGATCGCGGCGAGCATGGGCGCGGTGCGGACCCAGGTGGGGCGGGCCCGCAGGAAGGACCCCGCGGTCGCCCTGCACGAGTAGAGCGGGGCCGTCGTCACTGCTTGCCGGTGCCGACCGGGTCCACGTAGACCTTCTGGTCCGCGCCCTCGGAGACCGGGAGGTTGATGCCGACCCTCAGCGACGCGGAGTGGGTCTCGTTCGGCGGCGTGATGTCGAGCGAGGTGACGTCCACGCCGGAGCCGCCGGTGGTGTTCGGCGGGTAGTGGAGGGTGAAGCGGGTCGTCTCGCCGCCCGACAGGACGACGCTCGGGGAGGCGAGTCCGCTGCGCTTGGCGCTCAGCGGTCCTGATGCCTCGTCGGTGCGCAGGTCGACGCCCGGGAAGCCCTTGAGCGAGCAGGCGTCGCCGGTGTTGCGCATGCTGACTATGAGCGTGCCCTCGCCCATGCCGTGCGCCGAGCCGAAGGCCAGGTCGGCCGTCTTGCACGGGCCGGTGTTGATCTGGCCGTGGCCGCTGCCCTCCGCGGCGTCCGCCTTCTCGCCGGTGTCCGACGCGTTCTTGCCGGAGACCTTGCCGGAGGACGCGGCGGTGTTGGACGAGTCGTCGCCGGTGCCGGCGGCCGAGTCGCCGTTGCCCTGGCAGGCGGTGAGCGAGAGGCCCGCGGCGAGGGCGACGGCGGCGAGGGTGAGCTTGCGAGCGAGCATGGTGTTCGTCCTTGGTTCGTAGGTCGGTGACTCGTAGGTCTCTTTGAACCGGTCTGCTTGAGTCACTGATCACGAGGACACGGCGCGGCCGAAGATCGTTCCGGTCGACTCCCGCCTTGTACATGCCTGTTACACAGGACGGCTCGCCCGTCACCGCCGGGACGGGCCCGTGACATGAAGGGTCAATTCCCATGCAAGCACGCTTGCTTGTTTCTTGACCCCCTGCCATGCTCCAAGCACGCCGCACACCGCCGTGCCCGGAGGGGAGCGCACCGTGTCCGAACCGTCCGCCGTGTTCGAGGACTTGCGGGACGAGAGCGAGGAACTCGACCGGATCGTGCGGGAGTTGAGCCCGAATCAGTGGGCCGCCCCCACGCCCGCGCCCCGCTGGACCGTCGCCCACCAGATCGCCCATCTCGCCTGGACCGACCGCGCCGCCCTGCTCGCCATGAGCGACGCCGACGCCTTCGCGGGCGAGGTGGAGAAGGCGATCGCGTCGCCCGAGTCCTTCGTCGACGACGGGGCCGAGGAGGGCGCCCGCCAGGACCCGGCCGTGCTGCTCGCCGGCTGGCGCGAGGGGCGCGAGCGGCTGCAGAAGGTGCTGCGCGCCGCCGCGGCCGACAAGACCCGGTTCCCCTGGTACGGGCCGCCGATGTCCGCCGCCTCCATGGCGACCGGCCGCCTGATGGAGACGTGGGCGCACGGCCAGGACGTGGCCGACGCGCTCGGCATCGCCCGGACGCCCACCGACCGGCTCCGACACGTCGCACGGATCGGCGTACGGGCCCGGAAGTTCGCCTTCGACGTGCGCGGGGTCACCGCGCCCGACGACGAGTTCCGCGTCGAACTGGTGGCACCCAGCGGCGAGTTGTGGACGTACGGGCCCGAGGACGCCGCCCAGCGTGTCACCGGTGCCGCGCTCGACTTCTGCCTTCTGGTCACCCAGCGCGCGCACCGCGCCGACCTCGACCTGCGCGCCGAGGGTCCCGACGCCGACCGCTGGCTCGACATCGCGCAGGCCTTCGCCGGGCCACCGGGGAAGGGGCGCACGCCGAAGGAGGCCCGATGAGCAGGCCACCGCTGCGGATCGGCAACGCCTCCGGCTTCTACGGCGACCGGTTCGACGCCATGAAGGAGATGCTGACCGGCGGCGAACTCGACGTCCTCACCGGCGACTACCTCGCCGAGCTGACCATGCTGATCCTCGGCCGCGACCGCATGAAGAACGCGGACCGCGGCTACGCCCGCACGTTCCTGCGGCAGTTGGAGGAGTGCCTCGGGCTCGCGATGGAGCGCGGCGTACGTCTCGTCGCCAACGCCGGCGGCCTCAACCCGGCCGGACTCGCGGCGGAGATACGTGAGTTGGCGGGGCGGCTCGGCGTCGAGGCGCGGGTCGCCCACGTCGAGGGCGACGACCTGCTCGGCACCGGCCGCTTCCCCGGCGCCCTCACCGCCAACGCCTACCTCGGCGGCGCGGGCATCACGGCCTGTCTCGACGCGGGCGCCGACATCGTGGTCACGGGCCGTGTCACCGACGCCGCGCTGGTGACCGGGCCCGCGGCCTGGCATTTCGGCTGGCCGGACGATGCGTACGACCGGCTCGCGGGCGCCGTCGTGGCCGGGCACGTCCTCGAATGCGGGACGCAGGCGACCGGCGGGAACTACTCCCGGTTCGCCGACCGCGCCGGTCAGCTGGGCCGCCCCGGCTTCCCCCTCGCCGAGATCCACGAGGACGGTTCCGCCGTCATCACCAAGCACCCCGGCACCGGCGGCTTCGTCGAACCCGGCACCGTCACCGAGCAGCTCCTGTACGAGACCGGGGGCGCCCGGTACGCGGGCCCCGACGTCACCGCCCGCCTCGACACCGTCCGCCTGGAGCCGGACGGGACCGACCGCGTGCGCATCCACGGCGTACGCGGCGAGGCCCCGCCGCCCACCCTCAAGGTCGGGCTCAACCGGCTCGGCGGGTTCCGGGGCGAGGTCGTCTTCGTGCTCACCGGCCTGGACATCGAGGCCAAGGCGGACCTGGTGCGGCGGCAGATGGAGGACGCGTTGCGGGGTGCCAAGTCATCGCCCACGTACGTCAATTGGGAGCTGTCCCGCACCGACAAGGCCGATGCCGACACCGAGGAGACCGCGAGCGCGCTGTTCCGGCTCGTCGTGCGGGACCAGAAGGAGGAGGCCGTCGGGCGTGCGCTGAGCGGCACCGCGGTCGAGCTGGCGCTCGCCTCCTACCCGGGTTTCCACGTCACGGCGCCGCCCGGCAAGGGCTCCCCGTACGGGGTGTTCGAGGCGGCGTACGTGGAGCGCGCGGAGGTGCCGCAGGTGGCAGTGCTGCCGGACGGGGAGCGGAGGCGGATCCCCGCGCCGTCGGGCCCCGCGCGCCCCTTGGCGCCGGTGGAGGACCCACCTCTTCCGCCGCCTCTCCCACCGGGCCCGACGCGCCGCGCGCCCCTCGGCCTGATCGCGGGCGCCCGCAGTGGTGACAAGGGGGGCGACGCGAATGTGGGGGTGTGGGTGGAGTCGGACGAGGCGTGGCGGTGGCTGGTGCACACGCTGACGGTGGAGCGCTTCTGCGAGCTGCTCCCGGAGACAAATCAAGCCCCGCCGGCGCTTGAGGCGCGGGGCCCGGGGCAGAGCCCCGCGACCGCGACCCCATCACTCGTAACAAGACATCCGCTCCCCACCCTCCGCGCACTCAACTTCACGGTCCAGGGTCTCCTCGGAGAAGGTGTCGCCTCCCGGTACCGGTTCGACCCGCAGGCCAAGGGCCTCGCCGAATGGCTCCGCTCACGCCACCTCGACATACCGGAGGCACTGCTGTGACCGTCCTGGACAGCGCCCTGGACACCCGGTCCGACGACTACGCCGACCGGCGCACCGCCCACCTCGCCAAGCTCGCGGCCCTCGACAGGGAACACGCGAAGGCCGTCGCGGGCGGCGGCGAGAAGTACGTCGAGCGGCACCGCAAGCGCGGCAAGCTGCTCGCCCGCGAACGCATCGAGCTGCTGCTCGACCCGGACACCCCGTTCCTCGAACTCTCCCCGCTCGCCGCCTGGGGCAGCGACTACGCCGTCGGGGGCTCGCTCGTCACCGGCATCGGCGTCGTCGAGGGCGTCGAGTGCCTGATCACCGCCAACGACCCGACCGTGCGCGGCGGCGCCAGCAACCCGTGGTCCCTGAAGAAGGCGCTGCGCGCGAACGAGATCGCCCGCGCCAACCGGCTCCCGGCGATCTCGCTCGTCGAGTCCGGCGGCGCCGATCTGCCGTCCCAGAAGGAGATCTTCATCCCCGGCGGCGGGATCTTCCGCGACATCACGCGGCTCTCGGCCGCCGGAATCCCCACCGTCGCCGTCGTCTTCGGCAACTCCACCGCCGGAGGCGCGTACATCCCCGGCATGTCCGACCACGTGATCATGGTGAAGGAAAGGGCGAAGGTCTTCCTCGGCGGGCCGCCGCTGGTCAAGATGGCGACCGGCGAGGAGAGCGACGACGAGTCGCTGGGCGGCGCCGAGATGCACGCCCGCACCTCCGGGCTCGCCGACTACTTCGCGCTCGACGAGCAGGACGCGATCCGTCAGGCCCGCCGCGTCGTCGCCCGGCTCAACCACCGCAAGGCGTATGCCGATCCCCAACCTGTGGTGCCGCCGAAGTACGACCCCGAGGAGCTCCTCGGTATCGTGCCGGAGGACCTGAAGGAGCCCTTCGACCCGCGCGAGGTGATCGCCCGGCTCGTCGACGGCTCGGACTTCGACGAGTTCAAGCCGCTGTACGGGTCCTCGCTCGTCACCGGATGGGCCGCGCTCCACGGCTATCCCGTCGGCATCCTCGCCAACGCCCGGGGCGTCCTGTTCAGCGAGGAGTCGCAGAAGGCCGCCCAGTTCATCCAGCTCGCCAACCAGCGCGACATCCCGCTGCTCTTCCTGCACAACACCACCGGCTACATGGTCGGCAAGGAGTACGAGCAGGGCGGCATCATCAAGCACGGCGCGATGATGATCAACGCGGTCTCCAACTCCCGCGTGCCGCACCTGTCCGTGCTGATGGGCGCCTCGTACGGCGCCGGGCACTACGGCATGTGCGGTCGCGCCTACGACCCCCGTTTCCTGTTCGCCTGGCCCAGCGCCAAATCCGCCGTCATGGGGCCGCAGCAGCTCGCGGGCGTCCTGTCGATCGTGGCGCGGCAGTCCGCTGCCGCGAAGGGGCAGCCGTACGACGAGGAGGCCGACGCCGGCCTGCGCGCCATGGTCGAGCAGCAGATCGAGGCCGAGTCGCTGCCGATGTTCCTGTCCGGGCGGCTGTACGACGACGGGGTCATCGACCCCCGCGACACCCGGACCGTCCTCGGGATCTGCCTGTCCGCGATCCACACCGCACCGTACGAGGGCGCCCGCGGCGGCTTCGGCGTCTTCCGGATGTGAGGCTCTGATGATCACCAGTGTTCTTGTCGCCAACCGCGGCGAGATCGCCTGCCGCGTCTTCCGCACCTGCCGCGACCTGGGTATCCGTACGGTCGCGGTGCACTCGGACCCGGACGCCGACGCCCTGCACGTCCGCGAGGCCGATCTCGCCGTACGCCTCCCGGGTGCCACGCCCGCCGACACGTATCTGCGCGCCGATCTCGTCGTGAAGGCCGCCCTCGACGCGGGCGCCGACGCCGTGCACCCCGGCTACGGCTTCCTCTCCGAGAACGCGGCGTTCGCGCGCGCCGTCACCGACGCGGGGCTCGTCTGGATCGGGCCGCCGCCCGGGGCGATCGAGGCGATGGCGTCCAAGACGCGCGCCAAGGAGCTGCTGGGCATCGCGCCGCTCGGCTCCGACATCACGGCCGACGACCTGCCTGTCCTGGTCAAGGCGGCCGCGGGCGGCGGCGGCCGCGGCATGCGGATCGTCCGCGAACTCGACGCCCTGGAAGCCGAGTTGGCGGCGGCCCGCACGGAGGCGCTCTCCGCCTTCGGTGACGGCGAGGTCTTCGTCGAGCCGTACGTGGAGGGCGGACGCCACGTCGAGGTGCAGGTGCTCGCCGACGCCCACGGCGCCGTATGGACGCTCGGCACCCGCGACTGCTCGCTCCAGCGCCGCCACCAGAAGGTCGTCGAGGAGGCCCCCGCCCCCGGGCTCACGAAGCAAGTCGAGTCGTATGTCCGTGAGTTCGCCGAGCGCGCCGTACGGGCCACCAGCTACGTCGGCGCCGGAACCGTCGAGTTCCTCGTCGCCGGCGACACCGCGCACTTCCTGGAGATGAACACCCGCCTTCAGGTGGAACACCCCGTCACCGAGGCCGTGTTCGGGATCGACCTCGTCGCGCTGCAACTGCGGATCGCCGAGGGCGACGCGCTCGATTCGGAACCGCCGGCCCCGCGCGGCCACGCCGTCGAGGCCCGCCTGTACGCCGAGGACCCGGCCGCCGACTTCGCCCCGCAGACCGGCACCCTGCACCGCCTCGCCGTCCCTGACAGCGTCCGCCTCGACACCGGGTACACCGACGGCGACACCATCGGCGTCCACTACGACGCGATGCTCGCCAAGGTCGTCGCGCACGCGCCCACCCGCGCCGCCGCCGTCCGCGCCCTCGCCGGGGCCCTGGAACGCGCCGAGGTGCACGGCCCGGTCACCAACCGGGACCTGCTCGTGCGGTCCCTGCGCCACCCCGAGTTCACCGGCGCCCGCATGGACACCGGTTTCTACGAGCGGCACCTCGCCGACCTGACGGCCCCGGGCCCGGACCCGTACGCGCCGCTCGCCGCCGCCCTGGCCACCGCGCGCCGCCACCGGTTCGGCGGCTTCCGCAACGTGTCGTCGGCGCCCCAGCTCAAGCGCTACCGCACCGAACCCGACGGCGCCGAGCACGAGGCCCGCTACCGGCACACCCGCGAAGGACTCGAAGCCGACGGGGTGCGGGTGGTGCACGCCGCGTCCGGACAGGTCGTCCTGGAGGTGGGCGGCGTACGGCGGAAGTACGCCGTCGCCGCCTACGGGGACCGCGTGTACGTCAACGGCGCCGCCCTCACCGCCCTGCCCCGCTTCACCGACCCCAGCGAGCAGCGCGCCCCCGGCTCCCTGCTCGCGCCCATGCCCGGCACCGTCGTCCGCGTCGCCGAAGCGCTGATCGAAGGCGCTGCCGTCACCGCAGGACAGCCCCTGATCTGGCTGGAGGCGATGAAGATGGAGCACCGCATCCTCGCCCCCGCCTCCGGAACACTCACCGCCCTGCACGCCGCCGTCGGCCACCAGGTCGAGGTCGGCGCGCTGCTCGCCGTAGTCCAGGAGGAACAGTCGTGAACGCTCCCGCCGCTCCCGTCGCTCCGGTCGTCGAAACCGAGGAGCACCAGGCCCTGCGCGCCGCCGTCGCCGCCCTCGGCAAGCGGTTCGGCCGCGACTACATGACCCGCGTCACCGCCGCCGAGGGGCACCCCGAGGAGCTGTGGACGGAGGCCGCCAAGCTCGGCTACCTCGGCGTCAACCTGCCCGAGGAGTACGGGGGAGGGGGTGGCGGCATGGCCGAACTCTCCATCGTCCTCGAAGAGTTGGGGGCCGCCGGTTCGCCGCTGCTGATGATGGTCGTCTCGCCCGCGATCTGCGGGACCGTGATCTCCCGCTTCGGCACCGAGGAGCAGAAGCGGGCCTGGCTGCCCGGCCTCGCCGACGGCAGCCGCACCATGGCCTTCGGCATCACCGAACCCGACGCCGGATCCAACTCGCACCGCATCACCACCACCGCCCGCAAGGACGACGATGGCTCGTGGGTGCTGAACGGGCGCAAGGTGTTCGTCTCCGGCGTCGACATCGCGGACGCGACACTGATCGTCGGCCGCACCTCCGACGCCCGCACCGGAAAGCTCAAGCCCTGCCTCTTCATCGTGCCCCGGGACGCGCGGGGCTTCGGGCGGCGGCGGATCGACATGGAACTCCAGGCTCCGGAGAAGCAGTTCGAACTGACCCTTGACGACGTACGGCTTCCCGCGGACGCTCTCGTGGGTGAGGAGGACGCCGGACTGCTCCAGCTCTTCGCCGGGCTCAACCCGGAGCGCGTCATGACCGCCGCCTTCGCCATCGGCATGGGCCGGTACGCGCTGCGGCGGGCCGTCGATTACGCCAAGGAGCGCACCGTGTGGCAGGCGCCCATCGGCTCCCACCAGGCCGTCGCCCACCCGCTCGCGCAGATCCACATCGAGCTGGAGCTGGCCCGCCTGATGATGCAGAAGGCGGCCCGGCTCTACGACGCGGGCGACGACATGGGCGCGGGCGAGGCCGCCAACATGGCCAAGTACGCCGCCGCCGAGGCCTGTGTGCGCGCCGTCGACCAGGCCGTGCACACGCTCGGCGGCAACGGCCTGACCCGCGAGTTCGGCCTCGCCTCGCTCATCACCGGCTCCCGGGTGGCGCGGATCGCCCCGGTCAGCCGCGAAATGATCCTCAACTACGTGTCCCACCAGAGCTTGGGCCTGCCCAAGTCGTACTGACCCCAACTGCCTGTCTGTGACGAGGAGTTCGGCATGGTGTACGTGAGTGAGTACGCGGACGTCGCGGTCGTCGACGAGCCGATCCACGACGCCGTGCTCGGGGGCGCGGCCGCCCGCGGCGAAGCCCCCGCCCTCGTCGACGGGGTGGCCGGCACCACCCTCTCGTACGCCCAGCTCGACGGGTTCCACCGCAAGGTGGCGGCCGGGCTCGCCGAGGCGGGTGTGCGCAAGGGCGACGTGGTGGCGCTGCACAGCCCCAACACGATCGCCTACCCGGTGGCGTTCTACGGCGCTACGCGCGCGGGCGCCTCCGTGACCACCGTGCACCCGCTGTCGACGCCGCAGGAGTTCGCGCGGCAGCTGCGCGACGCGGGCGCAGCCTGGATCGTCACCATCACGCCGTTCATCGAGGCGGCCCGCGCCGCAGCCGAACTGGCGGGCGGTGTAAGGGAGATACTTGTCTGCGACCCGGCGGGGGACTCGGGCCACCGCTCGCTCATGGACATGCTCGGCACCGAGGCACCCGAGCCGGACGTCGCCATCGATCCGGCCGAGGACGTGGCCGCGCTTCCGTACTCCTCGGGCACCACCGGCACGCCCAAGGGCGTCATGCTCACCCACCGCAACATCGCCACGAACCTCGAACAGCTCCAGCCAGTCCTGCCGACGGGACCCGGCGACCGCATCCTCGCCGTCCTGCCCTTCTTCCACATCTACGGCCTCACGGCGCTCATGAACGGGCCGCTGCGGCAGGGCTCCACCGTCGTCGTGCTGCCCCGCTTCGACCTGGAGACGTTCCTCGCGGCGATCGAGAAGCACCGCATCACCCACCTGTACGTCGCCCCGCCGATCGTCCTCGCCCTCGCGAAGCACCCGGCCGTGGAGGGGTACGACCTGTCGTCGCTGCGGCACGTCGTCAGCGCCGCCGCGCCCCTCGACGGCGAACTCGCCCGCGCCTGCGCGCGCCGCCTCGGCCTGCCGCCCGTGGGCCAGGCGTACGGCATGACGGAACTCTCGCCCGGTACGCACGCCGTCCCGTACGACGCGAAGAACCCGCCGCCGGGTGCGGTGGGCAGGCTCATCGCCTCGACCGAGATGCGGATCGTGTCCCTCGACGACCCGGCGAAGGACGCGGCGCCCGGCGAGCCCGGCGAGGTCCTGATCCGCGGGCCGCAGGTCATGAAGGGCTACCTCGGCCGCCCCGATGCCACCGCCGACATGATCGATTCCGACGGCTGGCTGCACACCGGGGACGTGGGGCATGTCGACGCGGACGGCTGGCTGTTCGTCGTCGACCGGGTCAAGGAACTCATCAAGTACAAGGGCTTCCAGGTCGCCCCGGCCGATCTGGAGGCGGTGCTGCTCACCCACGAGGGCATCGCGGACGCGGCGGTCATCGGCGTCGTCGACGCGGACGGCAACGAGATCCCGAAGGCCTTCGTCGTCCGGGCCGATGCCGCGCTCGGCGCGGAGGACGTGAAGGCGTACGTCGCCGAACGCGTCGCCCCGTACAAGAAGATCCGCCGTGTGGCGTTCGTCGAAGGAGTGCCGCGCGCGGCCTCCGGGAAGATCCTGCGCCGCGAACTGAGGGAGATGTGATGGCTGTCGACAATGGGGCCGTGAGTCTGGTGGCGCATGACCACGAGCGCGGCGTCACCACCCTCGCGCTCGACTCGCCCGCCAACCGCAACGCCCTGTCGTCCGCCCTCGTCGGCGAGCTGGGGGAGCGGCTGCGCGATGCTGAGAAGGACGGTGGTGTACGCGCCGTCGTCCTCAGCCACACCGGCGGCACCTTCTGCGCGGGCGCCGACCTGCGCGATCCGCCGGACCCGGACGCGCTGGTGGGGCTGCTGCGGCAGATCGTGGAGCTGGACAAGCCGGTCGTGGCGCGGGTCGACGGGCACGTACGGGCCGGTGGCCTGGGCCTGTTGGGGGCGTGCGACATGGCGGCGGCGTCCGCGGCCTCGTCCTTCGCCTTCACCGAGGTACGCATCGGGGTCGCGCCCGCCGTGATCTCGATGCCGCTGCTGCCGCGGCTCGATCCGCGCGCGGTGGCCCGCTACTACCTGACGGGTGAGCGCTTCGACGCGGCGGAGGCGGCGCGGATCGGGCTCGTGACGGTGGCGGGCGACGACGTGGACGCGGCGCTGGAACCGGTCCTGGCAGGGGTGCGGAAGGCGGCCCCCGAGGCCCTGGCCGAGACGAAGCGGCTGCTCACGGTTAAGGTCCTGGAGGCCTTCGACCGGGACGCGGAGTCCCTGACGGCGCTGTCCGCCCGGCTGTTCGGCTCCGCGCAGGCCCGCGAGGGCATGACCGCCTTTCTCGAACGACGGGATCCCGCATGGGTGTTGTGACGCTGCCGAAGCAGGACCGCTCGCGGTTGACGCGGCAGCGGCTCCTGGAGTCCGCGGTCGCCTGCCTCGCCGCGCACGGCTGGGCCGGCTCCACGGTCTCCGTCGTCGCCGAGCACGCCGGTGTCTCGCGGGGCGCCGCCCAGCATCACTTCCCGACCCGCGAGGACCTGTTCACGGCGGCCGTCGAGTACGTCGCCGAGGAACGGTCCACGGCCCTGCGCGGGCTGCGTCCGCAGGGGCGGGCGGAGGCGGTCGCGGCGCTCGTCGACCTCTACACGGGGCCGTTGTTCCGGGCGGCGCTGCATCTGTGGGTGGCCGCGTCGAACGAGCCGCAACTGGGGGGTCGGGTGACCGAGTTGGAGGCGCGGGTGGGCCGCGAGACGCACCGGATAGCGGTGGAGCTGCTCGGCGCGGACGAGTCGGTCCCCGGGGTGCGGGAGGTCGTCCAGGGCCTCCTCGACATGGCCCGGGGCCTCGGCCTCGCGAACCTCCTCACGGACGACGGGGCGCGCCGCGAGCGGGTGGTGGCGGAGTGGGGGGCCACGGTCGACCGGGTCCTGGGCTGACCCTTCCCGCTGCACCGTGGTTGCGGCCACGGGGCTCCGCCCCGGCCCCCGCGCCTCAATCGCCGGCGGGGCTTCAAAAGATCGGGGCTCTGCCCCGTACCCCGCGTGTCTCGTCCAAGAGCGGGGCTTGAATTACCGGCACCGGCGCTACGGGTCCGTACCGCCGCCCAGGGGGGGGCGTCGGCCCCACGGGGTACTGCTACATGCGGTCGACCGTCCCCGACCGGCCGCACAGCCGCCGGCTCAACGCCCCTCCCGTGACGGTCGACCGCACCGCACCGCGCCTCGGGCAACCTGCCGCCGCCACGGTTCCCCACCCGTGACGGGCGACGCCGCCCCCGCCTTGGGCAATCTGCCGCCTTGGGCGGCAGGGTGGGCAAGGCGGCGCCCGGTGCCGCGTGACGGACACCGGAGCCCCGGCCACGGGTCGGCTAGTGGGCGATGTCCCCGTAACCGCCGATCTCCCGCGGCGGACGGGACGCCGGACCCGTGTAGCGGGCCGAAGGACGGACCAGCCGACCCGTGCGCTTCTGCTCAAGGATGTGCGCGCTCCAACCGGCGGTCCGCGCACACGTGAACATCGACGTGAACATGTGCGCCGGCACCTCCGCGAAGTCGAGCACGATCGCCGCCCAGAACTCCACGTTCGTGGCCAGGACACGGTCCGGACGCCGCGCGTGCAGCTCCGCCAGCGCCGCCTTCTCCAGCGCCTCCGCCACCTCGAACCGCGGCGCACCCAGCTCACGGGCCGTCCTGCGGAGCACTCGCGCACGCGGGTCCTCCGCCCGGTACACCCGGTGCCCGAAGCCCATAAGGCGCTCGCCCTTGTCGAGCGCCCGCCGGACGTACGCCTCCGCGTCGCCGGTCCGCTCGATCTCCTCGATCATGCCGAGCACCCGGGACGGCGCCCCGCCGTGCAGCGGCCCGGACATCGCCCCGACCGCCCCGGACAGCGCCGCCGCCACATCCGCCCCGGTGGACGCGATGACGCGGGCCGTGAACGTAGAGGCGTTCATGCCGTGCTCGGCGGCCGACGTCCAGTACGCGTCGACGGCCGCGACATGCTTCGGGTCCGGCTCCCCGCGCCAGCGCTTCATGAACCGCTCGACGACGGTGTCCGCCTTGTCGATCTCCCGCTGCGGCACCATCGGCAGCCCCTGCCCGCGCGCGGACTGCGCGACGTACGACAGGGCCATGACGGCGGCGCGCGCGAGGTCGTCGCGGGCCTTCTGCTCATCGATGTCGAGCAGCGGCTTCAGCCCCCACACGGGGGCCAGCATGGCGAGCGCCGACTGCACGTCGACGCGGATGTCACCGGAGTGCACGGGGATCGGGAACGGCTCGGCCGGCGGCAGGCCCGGGTTGAAGGCGCCGTCGACCAGCAGCCCCCACACGTTCCCGAACGACACATGGCCGACCAGATCCTCGATGTCGACGCCGCGATACCGCAGGGCGCCGCCTTCCTTGTCCGGTTCGGCGATCTCGGTCTCGAACGCGACGACACCTTCGAGGCCTGGAACAAAGCCGGGGGTGAGGTCGGACATCAGGCGGCTCCTCTGGATGCGTGGGCAGGTCCGGGTGCTGGATCACCCGTGGTCTGGACGGGGGTACACCCGTGATGCCCCGTACGGCAGGCGGCTGAACCGTTTCGGTCCCTGGAAGATAACCCTCGGTGCCACAGTTGGCGATAGCTCGCGGCACTCAGTGCCATGTTTCACTCTGAGTGCGTCCGCGCCCCTCCGTCCGGCAGGATGACGCCGTGAGCGCCCATGACGATCCCGAAGTCGACCTCGCCGACATGCGCGAGCAGTACTGCGCCCAGGACGGCGGCCTGCTGGAGGCGGACCTCGCCCCGCATCCGATGGAACAGTTCACGCGCTGGTTCAAACAGGCGGCGGCCCCGGACTCCCCGCTGCCCGAGCCCAACGCCATGGTCGTCTCCACCGCCGACGCCGAGGGCCGGCCCAGCTCCCGCACGGTGCTGCTCAAGTCGTACGACGAGGCGGGCTTCGTCTTCTACACCAACTACGGCTCCCGCAAGGCGCGGGACCTGTCCGCGAACCCGCACGTCGCGCTGCTGTTCCCCTGGCACCCGATGGGCCGCCAGGTCCTGGTGACGGGGACGGCACAGCGCACGTCGCGCGCCGAGACGGAGGCGTACTTCCACACGCGCCCGCACGGCTCCCAGCTGGGCGCGTGGGCCAGCGCGCAGTCCTCCGTGGTGGCCTCCCGCGAGGAGCTCGACGCCCACTACGCGGACCTGTCCGCCCGCTACCCCCAGGGCGCCGAGGTCCCGGTCCCTCCGCACTGGGGCGGCTACCGCATCACCCCCCGCACCATCGAATTCTGGCAGGGCCGCGAAAACCGCCTCCACGACCGGCTCCGCTATGTCCGGGGTCCCGCACCGACCACGTGGCACGTGGAACGCCTGAGCCCCTGACCACTCACCCGCTTCTTCCGACCTCCTCCGGCGGGTGACCAGTTCGAGCCCCGCCGGCGATTGAGGCGCGGGGCCCGGGGCGGGGCCCCGCGACCCCGCCCACGGCACGGCGCAACCAGGAAACCCGGTCTCAATCCACGCTGGGCAGAATGTGCGGCTCCGCCAAATCGTCCTCGT
>NZ_JBITCS010000017.1:0-195420 GCF_044453445.1 Streptomyces sp. NPDC051684
GAGGCGACGCGGAGCGTCGTCGACCGACGACAACGCCGCGAGCGTGCGTGCCAGGCCCCGCGAGCCCGGCCTGATCCAAACGACAGGCCCTAGCGCCGCCCGCGGACCAGCAGGTACACGAAGTACGGCGTGCCGACGACGGCCGTCATCAGGCCCGCGCCCAGCTGGGCCGGGGCGATGACGGAGCGGCCCAGCAGGTCCGCGACGCAGACGAGGGCCGCGCCCAGGAGCATCGCGACGGGCACGACGCGCACGTGCTTGCGCCCGACCAGGGCGCGGGCCGCGTGCGGCGCGACGAGGCCGACGAATCCGATGGTGCCGGCGGCCGCGACCGCGGTGGCGCTGAGCAGCACGCTGAGCATCAGGAAGCCGAGGCGCCCGCGCGCCAGGTCGAGGCCGAGGAGGCGGGGCGTGTCCGCGTCGAGGGACACAAGGTCGAGCTCCTTTCGCCGGGCGACCGCGACGCAGGCCCCGACGACGAGCACGGCCGCGACCGGCAGCACGTCGGGGAAGCCGCGCCCGTACGTCGAACCGGACAGCCACACCAGGGCCTTGGTCGCGCTGAACCGGTCGGTGAGCACGATCAGGAGGCTGATCAGGGCCGCCGTCCCCGAGGCCGTTCCGATGCCGACCAGGACGAGCCGGCTCTGCTGGAACCCGCCCTTGGCCGCGAGCCCGAACACGATGGCGGAGGTGACCGCGGCGCCCGCGAACGCCGCGCCCGCGATGCTCCACGAGCCCGCGGCGGGCACCGTGGTGACCAGCAGGACGGCGCCGAGCGCGGCGCCTCCGGAGACGCCGAGGACGCCTGGCTCCGCGAGCGGATTGCGGGTCACGGACTGTACGAGCGTGCCGGACAGGGCGAGCGCCGCGCCCGCGCACAGGGCGGCCAGGACGCGCGGCACCCGGGTGTCCAGGACGAACGTGATGGCCTGACCGGCCTGACCGCCCGCCCAGTTGGCGACGTCGCCCAGGAGCAGGGTGCTGTCGCCGAGGAGGACGCCCGCGACGGCCGTGCCGGCCAGCACCGCCGCCAGGGCGACCACGGTGACCGCGAAGACCTTGCGGCTCGGGATGCGCATCCGGTCCGGCTGCGCGGCGGCGTCCCCGTCGCGCAGCCGCAGCGCCATGACGACCAGGAACACCGCGCCGACGACGCTGGTGACCACGCCCGTCGGCACGGTGACCGCCACCTGGGCGGAGGTCACGGCGCGCAGCAACAGGTCGGAGCCGAGCACGAGCGCGGCGCCGACGAGGCCCGCGACGGGGATGCGCACCCGGTGCCGTACGAGCGCACGCACGCGGCGGGCCACCGGCCTGACCAGGGCCGGGGCACACAGGCCCACGAAGCCGATCGGTCCGGCCAGGGTGACCGCGGCCGCCGAGAGCAGCGCCGCGAGCACGACCGCGGTCACACGGGTGCCTCGCACGGGGATGCCGAGGCCGCGCGCCGCGTCGTCTCCGAGGGCCAGTCCGTCGACGCGGCGGGCGAGCAGCACCAGGCCGATCAGCGCGGCGAGCACGACGGGCGCCATGCGGGCCACTCCGGAGAAACCGTTCTGGGCGATGCTGCCCTGGTTCCACTGGTAGAGGCCCTCGGTCTGTTCGGGGAAGAGCAGGATCAGCGACTCGGTGACGGCGTTCAGGCCGAGGGCGAGGGCGCTGCCCGCGAGGACCAGCCGGACCGTGGTGGCGGCGCGTCCGGCGAGCCCGAGCACGACGGCCGCCGCGGCGAGTCCGCCGACGAAGGCGACCGCGGAGGACGCGAACACCGAGGCGGTCGCGCCGGTGGCCGCGAGCACGCCGAGCGCGAGGTAGGAACCGGCGTTGACGGCGAGGGTGTCGGGCGAGGCGAGGACGTTGCGGCTGACGGCCTGGAGGACGGCGCCCGCGGCGCCGAGCGCGACGCCGACGAGCAGCCCGGCCACCATGCGCGGCAGCCGGGAGGCGACGACGACGGAGGAGTCGCCCGCCTCGGCCTGCCCGGTGAGGGCCTGCCACACCTGGTGGGCGCCGACGTCGGCCGTGCCGTAGGTGATGTCGACGACGGCGAGCACGGCGACGAGCAGCGCGAGCCCGGCCGTCACCCCGACGGCGCCGAAGGACGGCGCCGCCAGGGTGCGGGGAGGTGCGGTGACGGCCACTTTCCTACTTCTTCGTCAGGGCGGCGACGACGCCGTCGATGTACTGCTCCATCGACTTCGGGCCGCCGAACAGCCAGGTCCCGTCGGGCAGTCGGTGCACGTCGCCGGAGTTCACGAAGGGCAGCGACTTCCACACCTTGTTGTCGGCGAGGTCCTTGGTGAAGACGTCGGAGCCGCCGGCCTTCTTGTTGCCGATGTACGTGAACCGCACGTCGTCGCCGAGCCCGGTGAGCCCTTCGACGTCGGTGGTGGCGAGGCCGTAGTCCTTGTCGCCCTTGACCTTCCAGGCGTTCTTCAGGCCGAGGTCCTCGTTGACGGCGCCCAGCAGGGAGTCGCTGGTGAAGGCGCGCACGGTGACCTGGTTGGAGGCGGAGTAGCCGTCGGCGGTGGCGACCTTGGAGCCGTCGGCGTCGGCGTCCTTTAGCGCCTTCTTGCCCTCGGCGAGCTTCGACTCGTACGCCTTCTTGGCGGCCTTCGCCTCGTCCTGCTTGCCGGTCGCCTTCGCGATGGTGTCGAGGGTGTCGAACATCGTGCCGACCTGGTCGGCGCCGTCGGCCGACTTCACCTGGAGGACCGGGGCGATCTTCTTCATCTGCTTGACCGCGGAGGCCGACAGGTCGGTGGTCGCGACGATGAGGTCGGGAGCGAGGCCGGCGATGCTGTCCATGCTGGGCTCGCCCCGAGTGCCGATGTCCTTGGGCGCGTTGGTGAGCGGCGCGGCGGTGTCCCACGCCTTGTAGCCCTTGACGTCGGCGACGCCCGCGGGGTCGACGCCGAGCGTGACGAGGGACTCGACGACGTTCCACTCGGTGCCGACGACCTTGGTGGCCGGGCCGTCGAGGCTGACCTTGGAGCCGTCGGCCCCGGTCAGGGTGATCTTCTCGGACTTCGCGTCGGAGCCGGCCTTCGCGGGCTCGGAGCTGCCGCAGGCGGACAGGACGAGGGCCGCGGCGGCGGCCGTGGCCGCGACGATCAGGGGACGTCTCATGATGTGCTCTGGAGCCTTTCGCTTCTGCTGTGGTGACGGCCCATCGCGCGGGTGCGCAGCCGTCCGGTGAAGGGGTCGGTGTCGACGTCGACACGGATGCCGTACGTCTCGGTGAGGCGCTCGGAGCGCAGGACGTCCTCGGGGGCGCCGTCGGCGATGACGCGGCCCTCGCTGAGCAGCGCGATCCGGTCGGCCACGGCCGCGGCCTGGTCGAGGTCGTGCAGGACGACGCCGACGGCGATCCCGCCGTCGTCCGCCAGGTCCCGCATGAGGTCGAGGAGTTCGATCTGGTAGCGCAGGTCGAGGTAGGCGGTGGGCTCGTCGAGCAGGAGCACGCCGGTCTGCTGGGCGAGACAGCTCGCCAGCCACACGCGCTGCAACTGCCCGCCGGAGAGCTGGTCGACGCCGCGGTCCGCGAGCGTCTCGACCCCCGTCAACGCGAGGACCCGTGCGACGACTTCGGCGCCGTCGGCATCGGCCTGTCCCCACCGTCCGCGGTAGGGGTAGCGGCCGAACTCGACGACGTCGCGCACGGTGAGCCCGCCCGGGGTGGGCCTGCCCTGGGTCAACAGCGCCACCCGGCGGGCGAACTGACGGGCGGTGAGGTCGAAGCCGTCGGCGGCGTCGGACGTTCCCGCGTCGATGCTCAGCGTGCCGTGCCGGGGCTTCTGCAGCCGGGCGACGGTCCGCAACAGCGTGGACTTGCCGCTGCCGTTGGGGCCGACGAGGGCGGTCACTTCGCCGGGTTTGAGGACGAGGGCCGCGTCGTGCACGACGTCGACGCCGTCGTACGACACGGTCACATGCTCGGCCGACAGTTCGTGACCGCGCGGACGAGGGGCGCTACCTGCGCGTTCACCAGATCTCACGTGCCGAAGGTTAGCCTAACCTTACCCGTCGGGGAACCCCGGGGGCCGACTCTCCGATCGGCGCCGATCAGGAATGGATCCGTCATGCGGGGTAGTCCGTCAGTGCAGCTCATCCCACTCGCAATCGAAGGGAGACCCGCACCATGGCTCTGCGGAGCGACCCGAAGTACACCGTCCCCGGCCTCGCCGTGTCCGAGGCGGGCGAGCTCATCGACATCCTGCAATTGCGCCTGCACGCCCTCAACGATCTGCACCTCACGCTCAAGCACATCCACTGGAACGTCGTCGGACCGCACTTCATCGCCGTGCACGAGATGATCGACCCGCAGGTCGAGAAGGTCCGGGACATGGCGGACGAGGTCGCGGAACGCGCGGCGGCGCTCGGCGGCATCGCCCACGGCACACCCGGCGTACTCGTCGCCGCGCGGACCTGGGAGGACTACAGCGTCGGCCGGGCCGACGCCATCGCCCACCTCGGCGCGCTCGACATCGTCTACACCGGCCTCGTCGAGGACGTCCGCAAGGCGGTCGAACAGACCGGTGGGATCGACCTGGCCACCCAGGACCTGCTGATCGGGCAGTTGCGCGAGCTGGAGAAGTTCCAGTGGTTCGTCCGCGCCCACCTGGAGACGGCGGGCGGCGCCCTGCGTACCGGTGACGCCGACACCGAGACGGAGGCGGCACACCAGGCCGTACGGTGAGGCCCACGGGCCCGATCGTGTGACTGCGCCCCGCCGGTCCACCCGGCGCACCACCGGGTGTGCCTACCGTGGGAGTTCGTCAACTGTTGAGCCGACGCGGCACAGCGCCGCGTCGGCCGTGAGGAGCCCTCATGTCCGACGAAGAGCCGCAGCGTACAAAGAAGTTGGGCGTCGAGATGCGGCAGGTGTCGCTGGACGACGGCAGCGTGATGACGATCGTGTGCGACGCGGGCCTGTCCGAGGCGGACGTGCGCTCTCGGGCGACACGGATCGCGGAGGACAACCGGCGGCAGTAGCAGCCCGCCGAGCATGGGTGCCACACCCCCGGGTGCGACGTACAACACACCCCTGAGCTGCTTTCTTGCCCGAGAGGCAAGCAAAATGCCAGCGCTTCAACATTCTATTTATGATCACCGGGTCCCCGCTCCCCCTGCCCGGAGATCGCATGTCCACGCCCCCGTCCGCCGTCCCCCGCCCGCATCCCCTGCACGCCCTGCGGGCCACCGTCTTCGCGATCGGCGCCCTGCTGGTGCTCGTCGGCGTCGGTGTGCTGCTGCGACAGCCGCTCCTGATACCCCCGCTCGCCGCGAGCGCCGCCCTGGTGCACGGCGCGCCCGGGCTGCCGATCTCGCAGCCGCGCAACCTCGTCGGGGGCCAACTGATCTCCGCCGCCATCGGGTTCGGGACACTCGCGGTGACCGGGAGCAACGGCTGGGGCGCGGCCGTCGCGGCGGGGCTCTCGCTGGGCGCGATGATGCTCACCCACCTCTCCCACTCCCCCGCGGCCGCCACCGCCGTGATCGTCGTGCTGCAGGCCCCGCACCCGGTGCCCTTCCTCTCCCTCCTCGCGCTCGGCACCGCACTGCTGGTCCTCATCGGGCTGCTGCCGGCCAGGATCGGCGGACACCCGGTCCGTTACCCGTTGAGCTGGTGACCGCGCGCTCCCAGCTGTTAGTGTTCTTGGACCTTTCGTATCTCTGGGAGACCGAACATGACGGTGGACGACGACATCTCCGGGTGATGACCCGGCTCTGACAGGCCAGCGGTCGGTGCGCGGATGCATCGCCGGTGTGGCCTCGCAGTCGTCCCCTTTCCTATTCCGGGCAGCCGTATCGGTCTGCCCGTCTCCCACGCGAGGTTTCCTTCCGTGTCCGACGCTTCCGTCGTCTGCTCGAACCTGTCCTTCTCCTGGCCCGACGACACTCCGGTGTTCGACGGCCTGTCCTTCTCCGTGCCGTCCGGCCGCACCGGGCTCGTGGCCCCGAACGGCGCGGGCAAGAGCACGCTGCTCAAACTGATCGCCGGTGAGCTGAGGCCCACCGTCGGCTCGGTGACCGTGCACGGCGTGCTCGGCCATCTCCCCCAGAACCTGCCGCTGGCCGGCTCGCTCACCGTGGCCGAGGTGCTCGGCGTCGCCGAGATCGTCCGGGCCCTGGACGCCGTCGAGTCCGGCGACGTCGGCGAGGAGCACTTCACCGTCATCGGCGACGACTGGGACATCGAGGAGCGCACCCGCGCCGAACTCGACTCCCTCGGTCTCGGCGCCCTGGATCTCGACCGCCGACTCGACACACTCAGCGGCGGCCAGATCGTCTCCCTGGGCCTCGCCGCCCAACTGCTGCGCCGCCCCGACGTCCTGCTCCTCGACGAGCCCACCAACAACCTCGACCTCGACGCCCGGCGCCACCTCTACGACGTCCTGGAGCGCTGGAACGGCTGTCTGCTGCTGGTCAGCCACGATCGCGCGCTCCTGGACCGCATGGAACGGATCGCCGAACTGCACCACGGTGAACTGCGCTGGTACGGCGGCAACTTCACCGCGTACGAGGAGGCGGTGAGCGCGGAGCAGGAGGTCGCCGAGAAGAACGTGCGCAACGCCGAACAGGAGGTGAAGCGCGAAAAGCGGGAGATGCAGCAGGCCCGCGAGCGCGCCGAGCGCCGCGCGAGCAACGCCGCACGCAACCTGAAGAGCGCCGGACTGCCGAAGATCTTCGCCGGGACCATGAAGCGCGGCGCCCAGGAGTCCGCGGGCCGGGCCGGGCAGACGCACGCGGCCCGGGTCGGCGACGCGAAGGCCCGGCTCGACGAGGCGGAGCGCGCCGTGCGCGACGATCCGCGGCTCGTCCTCGACCTGCCGGACACCAAGGTGCCCGCGGGACGCACCCTCGTCCTCACCGAGCACGCCCAGGTCCGACGGGGCGAGCAGGATCTGTTCGCCGCAGGCGGCGTCGACTTCGCGGTGCGCGGCCCCGAACGGATCGCGCTGACGGGTCCCAACGGGGCGGGAAAGACCACCCTGTTGCGGCTCGTGAGCGGCGATCTCCAGCCGAGCGGCGGCAGCGTGAAGCGGGCCGACGGCCGGATCGCCTATCTGTCGCAGCGCCTGGACCTGCTGGATCCCGAGCGCACGGTCGCGGAGAACTTCGCAGCGTTCGCCCCGGCACGCCCCGAGGCGGAGCGGATGAATCTGCTGGCCCGGTTCCTGTTCCGCGGCCCGCGCGCGCATCTGCCGATCGGTGTCCTGTCGGGCGGGGAACTGCTGCGGGCCACCCTGGCCTGCGTGCTGTGCGCGGAGCCGGCCCCGCAGCTGCTGCTCCTCGACGAGCCGACGAACAACCTCGACCTGGTCGGCGTCGGCCAGCTGGAGAGCGCGCTCGGCTCGTACGAGGGCGCGTTCATGGTGGTCAGCCACGACGAGCGGTTTCTGGCGCGGATCGGGGTGCAGCGCGGGCTGCGGCTCGCGGGCGGCGAGCTGACCGAGGTGGGGGCCCCTGGGATGTGATCCGCCGGCGTGACGACATGGCCCGCCCCGAGGCATCCACCCGGCGGGCCCCACGGCTCCTCACGTCGAACGGAACACATCTCGTGCCCCAGCCCGCCCTCGTCGCCCACGAACTGACCCGCACCCTCGGCACCCGCCGCGTCCTCGACGGTGTGTCACTCACCGCGGCGCCCGGCCGCCGGATCGGCCTGATCGGCGAGAACGGGGTCGGCAAGTCGACCCTGCTGCGCCTGCTCGCCGGCGTCGACACCCCCGACTCCGGCAGCGTCGTGCGGCCGCCCGACCTCGGCTTCCTCCAGCAGGAGGCGCCCTACGACGCCGCGACCACGATCGCGCACGTGCTCGACGACGCGCTGCGCGAGACCCGCGCCGAACTCGCCGAGCTCGACCGGCTCGGCGAGCTACTGGCCCGGACGCCGGAGGACTCCGACGCCGGGGCCGAACTGCTCGACACCTATGGCCGGTTGCTCGAGCGCGCCCAGGAGCACGAGGCATGGGACGCGGACCGGCGTGCCGAGATCACGCTGGCCGGTCTCGGACTCGGGGCGCTCGCCCACACCCGTCCCCTCGGCTCGCTCTCCGGCGGCCAGCGCGGACGCCTCGCCCTGGCCGCGCTGCTCGTACGCCGTCCGGCCGCACTTCTGCTCGACGAGCCGACGAACCATCTCGACGACGACGCGGCGCTGTTCGTGGAGGAACAGGTGCGGGCGCTGCCCGGCGTGGTGGTCCTCGCCAGCCACGACCGGGCGTTCCTCGACGCCGTCTGCACCGACCTCGTCGACCTCGATCCGGCGGTGGACGGCCCCGTACGGTTCGGCGGCACCTACAGCGGCTACCTCGCGGAGAAGCGGGCCGAGCGCGGGCGGTGGGAGCGCCGGTTCGCCGAGGAGCAGGAGGAGTTGGTGGCTCTGCGGTACGCGGCGGGTGTCTCGGCGCGCCGGGTCGCCCCGGACCGCGCGCCGCGCGACAACGAGAAGATGGGCTACGGCGTCCGCGCCAACCGGGTGCAGAGCCAGATCTCCCGCCGGGTCCGCAACGCCACCCGGCGCCTGGAGGACCTGGAGCGCACCCAGGTCGCCGCTCCCCCGCCGCCGCTGCGCTTCCGGCCCGACCGCCTCGCCGCCGTGTCCTGCGAGGACATCGACGACGAGCCCCTGGTGTCCCTGCGGGCGGTCGAGGTCCCCGGGCGGCTGACACTGCACCGGCTCGACGTGACGTCGGAGGACCGGCTGCTGGTCACCGGCGCCAACGGCAGTGGGAAGTCGACGCTGTTGGCGGTCCTCGACGGGCGGTTGCCCGCGCGGGGCGAGGCCCGGCGGCGTACCGGTCTGTCGGTGGGGATGCTCGCCCAGGACTCCGTGTTCACGCGGCCCGAGCGCACGGCCCGGGACACGTACACACGGGAGCTGGGGTTCGCGCGGGCCGAGGAGGTGCCGCTCGCGGACCTCGGTCTGCTGCGGCCGGCCGACCTCGGCAAGCCCGTGGGCCTGCTGTCGGTCGGCCAGCGGCGCCGGCTCGCGCTCGCGCTGCTGGTGGCGAACCCGCCGGAGCTGCTGCTGCTCGACGAGCCGACGAACCATCTCTCCCCCACGCTGTGCGACGAGTTGGAGGACGCGCTGGGCCCGGGCCCCGGCGCCATCGTCGTCGCCTGCCACGACCGCTGGCTGCGGGAGCGCTGGAAGGGCCGCGAGATCCGCCTCGACGGTGGCGCGGGCGTCGGGTGACCGGCGGCACCCGGCCGTGGAGGTCTACCAGCGGTCGCGGTGCACCACCTCGGCGAGGGGCCTGCGGCGCACCGGGCCGAAGCGGCCGAGCGGCCGGCCGATCGGGATGGCGGCGAACGTCCGCATGTCGTCGGGGATGCCGAGCGCGGCCTTCCACTCGTCCTCCAGCATCAGGTGCCAGATGGTGATGTTGGCGGCGAGGCCGAGGCCGCGCGCGGCGAGCAGCAGGTTCTGTACGCCGGGGTAGACGCAGGAGCCCTCCGCGAGCGCGGCGAAGCGCTCCTGCGTGTTCGCCATCGTCTCGGCCGCCGCGGGCCCGAGTGCGGTGACCGAGGCCCGCAGTCCCTCCTCGTCGACGCGCGAGGGCGGGAACTGGTAGCAGGGGATGACCAGCGCCGGTGTCTCGGCGAAGTGGTCGCGCTGGTACTCGATGGCGGCGACCATCCGCGCGTACGCGGCCTCGTCCATGCCCTCGGGCGCGTGCTTGCCGGTGGTCGCCAAGTAGGCCTCCACGCAACGCTTCCACAGCGGGGCCAGCTCCGCCATGACCGCCGGGTCGGTGACGACGACGTACTCGTAGCGCTGCATGTTCCCGCCGCTGGGCCCCCACACGGCTGCCTGTATGAGCCGGTCGAGGAGTTCCTCGGGCACGGGTTCCGGGCTCAGCCGGCGCATGGCGCGCATCGTGGCCATGGTGTCGAACAGGGCGGGGGCGTCCGTGTCTGCGGGCGCGGCGGCCTGGGTGCTCGAGTCAGTCATGATCATGAGTCTAGGCGTGTCGATCCGGCCAAAACACCCTCTGATTTCACGCATCCTCAGGGTGGAAACACCCAGTTAACCTCCCAGTCACCTTTGCACAGTTAACCTATCTCTTGACCTTCAGTTGACCGTACGTTGACGAGTTCTTGGCGAGAGAGGCGTGAGGGGGGAACATGACCCGAGGTGGGAAGAGGCGCACAGTGGTGGCCCTTCTGTTCGCCGTACTGCTCGCGCTTCCCCTGCCCGCGTCCGCACAGGCGTTCGCTCCCGCACACACCCCGGTCGTGACCCCGGCCGAGGTGCGGGCCTGCAACGGCGAGGTGTCGGCACCCCAGGGACCCGCTGAAGTGATCCGTGGCCGCGACCGGCACCGGGCGGCGGCGCGCACGGGCCAACTCCCGTACCTCTGCGCCCAGTCACCGGCGCCCGAGGGCCCCGCCGCGCACGCGCACACCTCCTCCCGCGCCTCGTACACCCGCCCGGACAGATCCATCGACGGACTGTCAGCGGCGTCCCTCCAGGTGTTCCGCTGCTGACAGGCACAGCTGTTGCGACCTGTCCTGCCCGTCCGACGCGCCATGCCGGCGCGCCAGGAGGAATCACCACACATGCAGCCCCTCATCGACAACGCCCGTACCTTCGGCTCGCGCCCTGAGGAGTTCGCCAGTCACGCCGACGGCCAGTCCCCGCAGGTTCTCTTCATCACCTGCTCCGACTCTCGCGTCGTGCCGGCCCTGATCACGGGCGCGCGCCCCGGTGAGCTGTTCGAGCTCCGCACCGCGGGCAACATCGTGCCCCCGTACACCAGCGGCAGCCCCAGCGGGGAGACCGCCACCATCGAGTACGCCGTGGAAGTCCTCGGCGTGAAGGACATCGTCGTGTGCGGTCACTCGCACTGCGGGGCGATCGGCGCGCTGGTGCGCGGCGACGACCTCGCGGCCGTGCCCGCCGTACGCGACTGGCTCGCGCACGCCGCGGACGAGCCGGGAGCGTGCGACCCCACCGATGTCACGGTCGCCGCGGCCGTCCAACAGCACGTCCTCGCCCAGCTGCTGCGGCTGCGCTCCTACCCGTGCGTGGAGCGCCGGCTCGCCGACGGCCGCCTCACCCTGCGCGGCTGGTACTACGAGGTGCACACCGGCGGCGTCCGCGAACACCGCGTCGAAACCGACGCGTTCGAGAATCTGTGAGCGCCGACATGACCGACACCACCCCCCACACCCCCACACCCACCCCCGGGTCCGCCCGCAAGTTCCCTCACCTCAAGGCGGACTTCACCGCCTCACTCGTCGTGTTCCTGGTGGCACTGCCGCTGTGCGTCGGTGTCGCCGTCGCCTCCGGTGTGCCGGCGGAACTCGGCCTGATCACCGGCATCGTCGGCGGTCTCGTCACCGGACTGATGCGCGGCAGCAGTCTCCAGGTGTCAGGACCGGCCGCCGGTCTCACCGTGCTCGTGTACGAGGCGGTGCGCGAGTTCGGCCTGCCGATACTCGGCGTCATCGTGCTGGTCACCGGTCTGCTGCAGATCCTGATGGGCGCGCTGAAGGTGGGCCGCTACTTCCGGGCCATCTCGGTCTCGGTCGTCGAGGGCATGCTCGCGGGCATCGGCCTCGTGCTGATCGCCGGCCAGCTGTACTCGGTGCTCGACGCCAAGGCGCCGGAGTCGGGGCTCGGCAAGATCGCAGGTCTTCCGGAGGGGTTCTTCGACGCCCTCGGCAGCACCAGCGCGCTTGTCTCGCTCGCCCTGGGCGCCGGGACCGTCGCGGTCCTGGTGTTCTGGAAGCACATGCCGCGCAAGGCACGCGTCGTTCCGGGCCCGCTCGCCGCCGTGGGCCTCGCGATGCTGGCGGCGTTCGCGTTCGACGCGCCGGTCGCCATGGTCGAGGTCAAGGGCCTGCTCGGTTCCATCCAGCCGCCGTCCCTCGGCGCGTTCGGTGAGCTCGCCACCGTCGGCGTGCTCGGCACGATCCTGGCGTTCACGCTCATCGCGTCCGCCGAGTCGCTGTTCAGCGCGGCGGCCGTGGACCGGATGCACGACGGTCCGCGCACCGCGTACGACAAGGAACTGCTCGCCCAGGGTGCGGGCAACGCGGTGTGCGGTGTGCTGGGCGCGCTGCCCATGACCGCGGTGATCGTGCGCAGCTCGGCCAATGTGCAGGCGGGCGCCAAGACCAAGGCGTCGCGTGTCATGCACGGGGTGTGGCTGCTGCTGTTCGCGGCGCTGCTGCCCGCGCTGCTCGCCTACATTCCGATCCCGGCGCTCGCGGGCGTGCTCGTGCACGCCGGGGCGAAGCTGGTTCCCGTCCGGGCACTGGTGCGGCTGTGGCGCGAGCATCGCGGCGAGGCGCTGATCCTGGTCGTCACCGCGGTGTCGATCGTGGCGATCAGCATGTTCGAGGGTGTCCTCATCGGCCTCGCCCTGTCGGTCGTGAAGACCGCCTGGGAGGCCTCGCACGTGAAGCTGGAGGTCATAGACAAGGGCGCGGGCCCGATCCAGGCCCATCTGACCGGCAACGCGACCTTCCTGAAGCTGCCGAAGATCCTCGACAGCCTGGAGGCGCTCCCGCAGAACCGCCCCGTGGAACTGAACCTGACCGGAGTCCATCACCTGGACCATGCGTGCCGCACGGCCCTGGAGAGCTGGGCGGAACGGCACAGTTCGGCGGAGACGGAGCCGGTGAAGGTGACATCCGCCTGATCGGTTCGAGACGCATCGGCCCCGACTCCCGTGTTCGGCACGGGAGTCGGGGCCTTCGCACGTCTCAGTCGACCACCGCGGCGACCGCCTCGACCTCGACGAGCTGGTCCGCGTAGCCGAGCACGGTGACACCCATCAAGGTGCTCGGTACGTCGTGGTCGCCGAAGGCGTCACGTACCACCTGCCAGGACGTCACCAGGTCCTCCTGCCGCGTCGACGCAACGAGGACGCGGGTGCTGATGACGTCCTCGAGGACCGCGCCGGCCGCGTCGAGGGCGACGCGCAGGTTCGCGACACACTGCGCCGCCTGCCCGGCGTGGTCACCGACGGCGACGGTCGACCCGTCCTTCGCCAACGGACAGGAACCGGCGAGGAAGACGAGCCGTGCCTCCGCCGGCGCGGTGGCCGCGTAGGCGTACTCGGCGACATCGGAGAGTGCGTCGGAACGGATCAGGGTGACGGCGCGGGGCACGGGGTTCCCTTCGGACGGGTGCGGCGGGCGGTCATCGTGCCACGGCCCCGCACCCGTCCGCGCGATCATTTCTGCGACGGGAGCTCGGCACACGTGGAGCCGGCCGGTTCGCCCGACAGGCGGTCGGCGAGCCAGTCGATGGCCGGCCCCTGGTCGGTGAGCAGTGGCGCGAAGTGGTTGATGAGCGCACGCCCGACATTCGGGATGTTCACCGGCTTGTACGTCACCTGGGCGCCGCGCCCGCACCAGTCGACGGCCAACTGGCGTGCCTGGCCGTGCGGGACGAGGTTGTCGCTCACGCCGGTGGCGACGCGGACCGGGCTCTGCGGCTTGATGGCACCGATGCGCTGCTGGGCGAGGAACTCCTGGAGGCGCGGCTCGGCCTTGATGATGTCCTCCAGGCTCTGGCCGTCCTTCGTCCAGGTCGAGCTCTTCTTGGACGAGTAGCCGAGGATGGCGTCGCCGACGCATGCCGTGGAGAGGTCCTTCAGAGCGGCCCGCCCCTTGTCGTTCAGATACTTGTCGGCGATCGGCCGCAGCTCCGGTTCGGACTGCAGGAACCCGTTGAGCGACCAGCCGAGCGCGCCGACGAGGTCGGTGCCGTCGATGGCCTTGGTCGTCGCGGTCAGGTCGGCGGGCGGCGCGCCCGCGTAGCTGCCGGAGAGCGTGACGTCGGGCGCGTAGGTGGGCTGGAGTTCGGCGGCGGCCGCGGTGGCGCCGCCGCCCTGGCTGTAGCCGAAGAGGCCGACGCGCGAGCCGCTGGTGATCGTGGCGTCCTTGAGGGCGCGGGCCGCCCGCACGGCGTCGAGCACCGCGTGGGCCTCGTCGAGCCGGTTCACGTAGGTGTGCAGCCGGTCGGTGGTGCCCAGGCCGATGTAGTCGGTGACGACGACGGCGACGCCCTTGGCGAGGAGCCGGTAGATCGCCAGGTCCTCGTAACCGGCCACCAGGGTCTGCCCGTTGAACCGGATCGGGTGTTCCAGGCCCATCGACGCGGCGCACTGGTCGCCCTGCCCCTGGGTGCCGGGCGCGAGCGCCACGAGCGGACGGGCGCCCGGGCCGCGCCACTTGGCGCTGGGCTCGATGTACGCGCCCGTGGACGCGGCGGGCTTCCCGTTTGAGTCGGTGGTCTTGTACATGATGCGCGTCGCCTTGCCGGGCAGCGGCCCGTTCAGGCCGGGCAGGCTGAGGGCGAGCGGGAGTCCCTCGCTGCGGATCAACGAGCCGTCGGCGGCGGGCAGTTCGGCGGGCGGGTTGTAGAACGCGGGGATCGTGACACCCCGCGAGACCGTGTCGCCGGAGTCTCCGGCTCCGGTGGCGGCCGCGGCGGGCACGGCCTGGGCACCGACACACGCGGCGACGGTGACGGCGGCGGCCAGCAGGCGGGTGGGGGCGGCGGGCATGGCGAACCTCCGGTCTACGGGCGGGGGGTCACCCCCACCTGGCGGCTGTCGGCCGGAATTCCGGGCAGGCCGACGACGCGCTCGAGGCGGTCGTCCCACCGCCCCCACGCGCCTGGCCGGACGGTATCCACATCGCGGTTACCGCGGGTAGCACCAGGAAGGTTACGGTTCAGTAATTTAAGCCCGCACCGACAGTCCGAGCACGTCACGGACCGTGCGGACGACGCCGTTCTCGGTGTTGGCCGGGGCGCACAGGCGGGCGCGGGCGAGAACGTCGGGGTGGGCGTTGGCCATGGCGTAGGACCAGTCGGCGGTGTCCAGCATCTCCAGGTCGTTGCGGTAGTCGCCGAAGACCATGGTCTGCGCCGGCGTGATGCCGAGGGCGTCCTGGAGCCCGCGTACGGCGGCGCCCTTGTTCGCGGCCGGGTTCATGACGTCGATCCAGTGATGGCTGGAGACGACCACCTGGTGCGTGTCCGCGAGCGGGGCGAGGAGCGGGGCGGTGGTGTCCTGCGCGCCGCCGAAGTCGAACAGCGCGACCTTGACGAACTCGTCCTCGACGGCGGTGGCGTCGTCGACGATCTCGTGGGCGGCGTAGTACCTGCGGACCTGCGCCATGAACGCCTCGTCGGAGCGCTCCACGTAGGCGGACCGCTTCCCGCAGACGACGACGCCCGCGTCGACGCCGCCCGCGTGGACGAGCTCGCGCATCGACTTCACGATCCACTCGACGACGGCCGGCTCCAGCAGGTCCGAGCTGACCTCGGCGCCGCCGCGCACGACGTACGCGCCGTTCTCCGCGACGTAGACCATGCCACCGTCGTCCACGGCGTCGAACTGGGCGGCGAGGGTGGCGTACTGCCGTCCGCTCGCGGGGCAGAAGGCGACGCCGCGGTCGCCCAGTTCGGTCAGGAGCGGCCAGAGGGAGTCCGGGATGTTCCCCTCGCCGTCCAGGAGCGTGCCGTCCATGTCGGTGACGATCAGGCGGATGTCGGGCGAAGTGGTGGCGGTCGGCCGGTGGCGCTGGACGTTCACGGTGGTTCCTGGTTCGGTGGTGCGGTGTGCCGGGCCGCGGGGCACATCCCCGCGGCGTAATACCACCAGTGTATGGAGGGGCCTTACCCAGGCTTTCACGCCCTCCGGGGCTCCTCCGCCGCCCCCGCTCCGGGCGGGCACCACTCTTGATCATGCCCACGCCCGCGCCGTACGGTTCCGGCACACCCCGCGCGGGACCAACCCAAACAGGAGCAGGTCATGCCCCGATTCACGCTGGATGGCACCGTTTTGCGGTACGACGACTTCGGCCCCGCGGACGGGGTCGCGGTCGTGCTGATCCACGGGCACCCGTTCAACCGGACCCTGTGGGCCCCGCAGGCGGAGGCGCTCGCGGCGGCCGGGTATCGGGTGCTCACGCCCGATCTGCGCGGGTACGGAGAGAGCGATGTCACGCCGGGGCAGGTGCTGCTCTCGCGGTTCGCGGACGATGTCGCCGCGCTCCTGGACGAGCTGCGGATCGACACCGCCGTGGTCGGCGGTGTCTCGATGGGCGGCCAGATCGCCATGGAGTTCCAGCTGCGGCACCCGGACCGCACCCGCGCCCTCCTGCTGTCCGACACCTCGGCGCCGCCCGAGAGCCCGGAGGGCAAGGTGCGGCGCAACCGGCTCGCGGTGCGGCTGCTCGCCGAGGGCATGAGCGGATACGCGGACGAGGTCATCGACAAGATGCTCGCGCGCTACAACGTGGCCGCGCTGCCGGATGTCGCCGCCCACGTCCTCGGCATGATGCAGGTCACCGACCCGCGCGGGGCCGCGGCGGCGCTGCGCGGGCGGGCCGAGCGCCCCGACTACCGCGACAGCCTCGCGGCGGCCCGGGTCCCCGCCCTCGTCGTGGTCGGCGCGGACGACGCGTACACGCCGGTCTCGGACTCCGAGGAGATGGTGAAGCTGCTGCCGGACGCGGTGCTGCGGGTCATCGACGGGGCCGGGCACCTGCCGGGCGTGGAGCAGCCCGAGCTGTTCAACGCCGTGCTCCTGGACTTCCTGCGCGACCGCTGCCCGACCGGGTAGGGCGAGGTCGTGACCCGTTCCGCGAGCGACCGGCTGCTCGACGCGCTGGGCGCCTTCGACCAGGACCACCCGTCGCTCACGCTGACCCAGCTCGCGCACCGCGCCGACCTGCCGCTGCCCACCGCGCACCGGCTCGTCGGCGCGCTCTCGCGCTGGGGCGCCCTGGAGCGCGACGAGGCGGGCAACTACCACGTGGGCCTGCGGCTGTGGGAGATCGCGGCGCTCGCCCCGCGTGGCCTGGGCCTGCGGCAGGCGGCGCTGCCGTTCCTGGAGGACCTGTACGAGTCCACGCACGAGAACGTGCACCTCGCCGTGCGCGACGGCCGCGAGGTCGTCTACATCGAGCGCCTGTCGGGCCGCTCGGCGGTGGGCGTGCACTCCCGGGTGGGTGCGCGCTGGCCACTGCACGCGACGGGTGTCGGCCTCGTGCTGCTCGCGCACGGTGGCCTCGATCTGCAGGACCGCTACCCCGAGGGCGGGCTCGATGCCTTCACGCCGCACACCGTGACGGAACCGGGCCGGCTGCGCCGGATGCTGGCCGAAGTGCGGCGCAGCGGCGTCGCGGTGAGCGACCGTCAGATCACCGACGACGCGCTGTCGGTGGCCGCCCCGGTGCGCGGGCCGCGCGGGGACGTCGTCGCCGCGGTCTCCGTCGTCGTACCGGTCGAGGGCGCGCGGACGCCTGCGCTGATTCCGGCGGTGCAGCTGGCCGGACGCGGCATATCGCGCGCCCTGGGCTGGCAACCCGTCTCGACCGCGCCCCCGGCTTCCGTCTGACGGAAGTGGCGTTGTGGGGGTGTGGCTCAGGTCACCAGGGTGTTCCATGACGCGCGGCGACGGAGCCGCGCGGTGACAGGAGGGACGCCCGTCATGACCGGCAATTCGTCGTACTCGGCCTTCGCCCGCGACCAGTGGTACGTCGCCGCGTGGTCGAAGGAGGTCGGCAGGGAGCTGCTCGGCCGCACGATCCTCGGCGAGCCGATCGCCTTCTACCGCACCGAGGCCGGGGAGCCGGTGGCGCTCGCGGACCGCTGTGTGCACCGCCGCTACCCGCTCTCGGCAGGCGGGCTCGACGGGGACCGGTTGGTGTGCGGATACCACGGCTTCACCTACGACACGACGGGCACCTGTGTGTTCGTGCCGGGGCAGAAGCGGGTGCCGCGGACCGCGCGGGTGAGTTCGTACCCCGTCGCGGAGGTCGACGGAATGGTGTGGGTGTGGGTCGGCGCCCCGGAGCGGGCCGACACCAGTGAGATCCCGCGCGCGCCGCACCTCGTCGAGGACGGCTTCGTGACCGTGGAGGGCATGGAGCCGATCGACGCCGACTTCATGCTGCTCGTCGACAACCTCATGGACCTCTCCCACGAGACGTATCTGCACGGCGGGTACATCGGGACGCCCGAGGTCGCCGAGACCCCCATCGCGACGGAGGTCGACGAGGAGGCCGGGATCGTGCGGGTGTCGCGGCACATGAAGGACGCCGAGTGCCCGCCGTTCTACGCCCGCTCGACCGGTATCGAGGGCCGTATCGAGCGACGCCAGGACATCGAGTACCACGCGCCGTGCCTGTACCTGCTGCACAGCACGATCAGTCCGTCGGGACAGGAGACCCCCGCGTTCCGCACGGAGATCACGTACGCGATCACCCCGTCCTCGCCGGGCAAGGTGTACGACTTCTGGGCGGTGTCGCGGAACTTCGCGACCGAGGACGACGAAGTCACCACGTTCCTGCGGGACTTCAACCACACCGTCGTCATGCAGGACGTGGACGCGCTGAATCTGTTGCAGCGCACCCTGGACACCGAGCCCGAGGGGTACCAGGAACTCAGCATCAACATCGACACCGGCGGCCTGGCAGCGCGCCGCATCCTCGCGAAGCTGGCCGCCGGATGACGCGGCCCGTCTTCCGCATCGAATGGCTCCCCGGCACCGACCTGCTCGACGGCCACTGCCACTGCGGCGAGCGGCACACCAGCGAGGACCCGGTCGCCATGTGGGAGTGGATGCTCGCCCATCCCGACCATCCGCAGACCCCCGAACCGAAGGACCGCACCTCGTGAGCGACCCGCTCGACACGTACGACCTCGTCGTCGCCGAACGCCGCCAGGAGGCCGACGGCGTCGTCTCCCTGCTCCTGCGCCGTCCGGACGGCGCGCTGCTGCCCGCGTGGGAGGCGGGCGCCCACATCGACCTGATCCTCGACGAGGCGAAGGAACTGGAGCGGCAGTACTCGCTGTGCGGCGGGGACGCGCACTCCTGGCGGATCGCCGTGCTGCGCGAGCCGGACGGGCGGGGCGGTTCGGCGCATGTGCACGGCGAGCTCCAGGAAGGCGCGGCGGTGCGGGCCCGTGGGCCGCGCAACCACTTCCGGCTCGAGCCCGCACCCAGGTACCGGTTCGTCGCGGGCGGCATCGGCATCACGCCGATCGTGCCGATGCTCTCCGCGGCGGCCGAGCAGGGCGCGCGGTGGTCCCTGCACTACGGGGGCCGCTCCCGCGCGACGATGGCGTTCGCCGGGGAGCTGACCGCCCGGCACCCCGGCGGGCGCATCGAACTGGTCGAGGGCCTGCTGGACCTCCCCGCGGCGCTCGGGGATCTGCGGCCCGGTGAACTCGTCTACGCCTGCGGCCCCGAGCTGCTGCTCGCCGCGGTCGAGGAACTGGTGCCGGCCGAGGCGCTGCGCACGGAGCGCTTCACCCCGGCGGAGGCCGACACCAGCGGCGACGCGGCCTTCGAGGTCGAACTCGCTTCCTGCGGCCGGACGTTGAAGGTTCCGGCCGACCGGACCATCCTCGCGACCTTGCAGGAGGCCGGGATCCAGGTCCTGTACTCCTGCACCGAGGGCACGTGCGGCACCTGCGAGACGGATGTGCTCTCCGGGGAGATCGACCACCGCGACAGTGTGCTCACGGCCGCCGAGCGGGATGCGGGCGAGACGATGATGGTGTGTGTCTCGCGGGCCAGGGGCGAGCGGCTCACGCTGGATCTGTGACCGCCGCGTCGGCGACGGGCTTGACCCCGGCCTCGGCCTCGGCCTCGGTCTCGGCCTCGGTCTCGGTCTCGGTCTCCGGCTGTGCCGTGTGCTCAGCGCGGCGCAGCAGCGTGGCCGCGATCAGGCCTCCGGTCAGCACGGCCGCCGCGCCCACGAGCTGACCGGTCTCCAGGGCGGAGCCGAACGCCCGTGTCACCGTGCGGCGTTCGGCCGCCGAGTCGGTCGCGGCGAGGGCGGCGGGCAGCGAGGCCGCGGCCACCGGCACGAGGGCGGAGAAGCGGGCGCTGAGCACGGCGCCGAGGACGGCGACGCCGAGGCCGCTGCCGAACTCGGTGACCGTGCCCTGGATGCCGGCGCCCGCTCCGGCCTTCTCGCGGGGGATGGCGCCCATCACGGCGACGGCCATCGCCGGGTTGGCGAACGCGCAGCCGACGCCCATGAGGACGAGGCCGACGAGCAGGCCCCCGTACCCGTCCACGACCCGCCCGGCGAGGGCGACCGCGGCGAGCCCGCAGGCGAGCAGGGTCATGCCGACGGCCACGGACCCCGGGATGCCGAGCCGCTTGCTCAACCGGGCGGAGATTCCCGTGAAGTTGAGCAGCACGACGGTGAGGGCGAACGGCGCGGTGCGCAGCCCGGCCTCCAACGGCCCGTACCCGAGGACGAATTGGAGCTGCTGCGTGAGCAGGAAGAGCGCTCCCCCGCTGCCGAAGGTGATCAGCACGGCGCCGATCACGGCACCGGTGAACGTCCGGTTGCGGAAGAAGCTCATGTCGAGCATGGGGTCCTGGACGCGCCGCTCCCACAGCACGAACCCGGTCAGCGCGCACACACCGAGCCCCGCGCCCGTGAGCACGTACCGGGAGGACCAGCCGTGGTCGGGTCCGGAGACGACGGCGTAGACGAGGGATGCCATCGCGATCGTCGACAGGAGCGCGCCGAGCAGGTCGGGGCGGTGGCTCTGCTCGACCCTGCTCTCGGGCACGAGGACGCTCACCGCGCACAGACCGAGCAGCACGACGGGCACGTTGACGATGAACAGGGAGCCCCACCAGAAGTGGGCGAGCAGCACGCCGCCGACCAGCGGTCCCGCCGCGAAGCCGAGGGCGTTGACCGCGGCCCACACTCCGATGGCGCGCACGCGTTCGTCGTCGTCGAAGACCTGCACGGCCACCGCGAGGGTGGTGGTCAGCAGCAGGGCCCCGCCGACGCCCATGCCGGCGCGCGCGGCGATCAACTGGCCGGTGCTGTGGGCGAGTGCGGCGGCGAGCGAGCCCGCGCCGAACAGCACGAGACCGGTCAGGAGCAGTTTCTTGCGGCCGTAGCGGTCGGCGGCGGCCCCGGCCGCGAGCAGCAGTCCCGCCTGCACCAGGACGTACGCGTTGATGATCCACTGGACGTCGGCGGTGCCGGCGCCGAGGTCGTCGGTGAGGGTGGGGACGGCGACGTTGAGGATCGTGTTGTCGAGGATGACGACGAGTTGGGCGAGGCAGATCACGCCGAGGATGAGCCAGCGGCGCGGGTCCCTGGGCCGGTCGGGCGTGGGGGCGGGCGGCTGCTCGGCGGCGGGCGTCGCCGTCATGCGGGCTCCTTGAAGGCAGGCTTGAAGGCAGGCAGGGACGCGGGGACCGGGGACCACCCCGCTGGTTAGGTAACCCTAACTCAACGGATGGTCCACGTCCGCCCCACCTGGGCCTACAGGGCGCGATGCATGATGTGCAGTCCGACCCTGCCGTGCCGCGGGTGGTAGTACGCCGCGGGTACGGTGCCGAGGATCGTGAAGCCGAGCGAAGTCCACAGCCGTACGGCCGGGTTGGTCTCGACGACGGCGTTGAAGACCATGGCGCGGTAGCCGTCCGCCCTGGCCGTCTCCAGTACGTGCTCGGCGAGGGCGCGGCCGTGGCCGTGACCGCCCTGGTCGGGGTCGACCATGAACCCGGCGTTGGCGACGTCGCGTGCCGGACCGCCGTAATTGGGCTTCACGTACGCGGTGGCGACGAGGTCACCGGCGTCGTCCTCCATGACGAGGACGCGCTTGCCCGCGCCCTCGGTCCACAGGGCGCGGGCCGCGGATTCGCTGGTGTCGGGGTCCCAGGCGTACGTCTCGCCGGCGCGCACGATCCGCCGCCAGAACGGCCAGATCCGCTCCCAGTCCCCGTCCCGGATGTCTCTGATCTTCATGGGGCGAGTCTGGCACGAGGCCCGGCCGCCCTGTCGCGACCGCTCAGTTGGTGAACGCGGCGCCGGTCAGCCGGTGTACGCGACGCTCGGTGCCGGGGCCCGGTCGGGCGCCGGCGGGGCGAGCAGCAGCATCGCGCCGAGTCCGAGTGCCGCGACGCCCGCGAAGAACCAGAAGCCCCACGGGTGGGCGATCCCCGCCGTGACGAGGGCGCCGGTGACGAAGGGGCCGGTGATCGAGCCGAGCCGGCCCACCGCGGAGGCGAGGCCGAGCGCGGTGCCGCGGGTGCGGGCGGGGAAGACATGGGCCACGTACCCGTAGATGAGGACCTGCGCGGAGAACACGAACACGCCGGTGAGCAGGACGAGCGCGTTCAGGAGCAGGCTGGACTCGATGCGCAGGCTGAGGACGGCGAGCAGTACGGCGCCGGCCGCGAACCAGATCCGGGCCACGCGCCGGATGCCGTACTTGTCGGCGACGACACCCGCGACGACGAGTCCGATGACGGCGCCGATGTTGAGGACGAGCAGGAGCGCGATGGAGCGCGAGATCGGGTACCCGGCGCTGCGCATGAGTTGGGGCAGCCAGGTGTTGAGCCCGTAGACGAGCAGCAGACCCATGAAGGAGCCGCCCCACACGGCGAGGGTGGTGCGGCGGATGCGCGGACCGAGGAGGTCACGCATGCCCACGCGTTCGGCCGCGGGCTGCGCCTTGGCGGCGAGGTAGGCGGCGGACTCCGGCAGTTTCCACCACATCAGCGGCACGACGAGCAGGCCCGCGACTCCCCCGCCGTAGAACAGCCAGTGCCAGTCACCGGCGACGGAGAGCGCGAGCAGCGAGGTGAGCACCGCGCCGACGTGGTAGCCGGTCATGGTGAACGTGCTGGCGCTCGCGCGGCGGTGTTCGGGCAGGTTCTCCGACATGACGGTCAGGGCGACCGGCATGCAGGCGCCGAGCCCGAGCCCGGCGAGGAAGCGCAGCACACCGAACACGGCGACGTTCGGGGCGAGCGGTGTCACCAGGGTGAACACCGAGAACAGCAGCACCGAGCCGATGAGCATGCCGCGCCGCCCGAAGCGGTCGGTGAGCGGGCCGAGCCCCGCGGCGCCGACCGCTACCCCGACGAGGGACACGGTGGCGACCGCGGTGGCATCGGCGGCGGTGAAGCCGAGGTGGTGCGTCTTGAGCAGGGTGGGAATGGTGGCGCCGAGCGCTACCAGGTCGTATCCCTCGAGCAGGACGGTCAGCCAGCACAGCACCGCTGTGCCGGCCGCCCGCGTGGGAGACGTCGTCATTGGCGTGCTCCTTGCCGGGTGAGCGGATGGGGACGGGGGCGCGCTGATCCTGGGGGACGGGGGATTCTCCGGTGGTGCCGGTCCTTCTGCGGGGATCAGAAGGGGTAGGGGGCGATCTGCGGGCGCACGGTCACCCACTGCGTCTCGGTGAACGCCTCGATGTTGGCCTGCGCGCCGCCGAACCGGGATCCGTTGCCGGAGTCACCGACACCACCGAAGGGCGCGGCGGGCTCGTCCATGACGGTCTGTTCGTTGATGTGCACCTTGCCGGAGCGGATCCGGTCGGCGAGCGTCATCGCGGTGCCGACGTCGCCGAGGATGCCGACGGACAGGCCGTACGGCGAGGCGTCGACGATGCGGGCCGCCTCGTCGAGGTCGCGGTAGGTGCGCACGGGCGCGACGGGACCGAAGATCTCCTCGCGCCAGGCCGGGGAGTCGTCATTGAGGCCGGTGAGCACGGTCGCCGGGTAGTAGGGGGCGTCGGCCTTGCCGCCCGCGACGACCTGGGCGCCCGCGGCGACGCTGTCGCTCACCACCTTGTCGATGTGGGCGAGTTGCCGCCCGTCGATGATCGGGCCGAGCGCGACGTCGCCCTGGGCGGGGTCGCCGACGGGCAGGTTCGCGGCCTTCTCGGCGAGCCGTGCCACGTACTCCTCGGCCTGCGACTCGTGGACGAGGTGGCGGCCGGTCGCCATACAGATCTGGCCCTGGTGGAGGTACGAGCCGAAGGCGCCGGCCGAGGCGGCGGCCGGGATGTCGGCGCCGGGCAGGACGACGAGAGCGTTGTTGCCACCGAGTTCGAGGTGGACCTTCTTGAGGTTGCGGGCGGCGGCCTCACCGACCTTGCGTCCCGCGGCGGTCGAGCCCGTGAAGGAGACGACGGAGACCTCGGGCGCCTCGACGACGGCGGCGCCGACGCGCGCGTCGCCGGGCAGCAGGTGGAGCAGCCCCTCGGGCAGCCCGGCCTCCTCGAAGATGCGGACGATGGTGACGCCGCCGCACACCGCGGTGCGCGGGTCCGGCTTGAGCAGGACGGCGTTGCCGAGGGCAAGCGCGGGCGCGACGGAGCGGATGCCGAGGATCAGCGGGAAGTTGAACGGGGCGATCACCGAGACGACGCCCGCGGGCACACGGCGCGCGAACGACCAGCGGGGCTCGCCGCTGCTGAGCACGTCGCCGAGCGGGTGCGCGGGCAGCGCCGCGTCCTCGTAGCACTCGGCGGCGGCGAAGTCGGTCTCGACCGTCGCCTTGGTGCGGGTCGAACCGGCCTCGCGGACGATCCAGTCCTTGATCTCCTCGGCGTGCTCGGCGAACAGGTCACCTGCCCGGCGCAGCACGGCGGCCCGCTCGGCGGGCGAGGTACGGGCCCACTCCCGCTGCGCCTCGGCGGCGCGGGCGGCGGCGCGCGCGACGTCATCGGCGGTGGCGCTGCCGATGGCCCCGAGCCGCTGCCCGGTGGCGGGTTCGACGACGGCGGACGTGCCCCCGCTCCCCGCGGTCCAGCCGTCGAGGTGGATCCGCTCGTGCCATACGGGATCTTCGAGGAGAGTCATGTTCACTCCGGTGAGGTGGGGTGGGTGTCGACCTGGATGAGGCGGGGCCCATCGGTCGCGGGCTTCTTCAACTGCTCGTGCAGATCGGCTAGTTCGCTCACGGCAGTGGCGGGCACCCCGTAGCCCGCGGCGAGCGCGGTGAAGTCGAGGCCGGGGATCTCGGTGCCCGGCACGTCGGGGGTGTCGAGCAGCTTCCCGAACCAGCGCAGCGCGCCGTACGTGCCGTTGCGCAGGATGAGGAAGGTGACAGGCACCTGGTAGTGGGCAGCGCTCCACAGCGCCGTGATCCCGTAGTTGGCGGAGCCGTCGCCGACGACCGCGACGACCGGCCGGTCCGGGTCGCCCATCGCCGCGCCGACGGCGGCGGGCAGGCCGAAGCCGAGCCCGCCGGAGGCCGGGAAGAAGTAGGAGCCGGGGCGGCGCAGGTCCATCTGCCGCCACCAGGCGGCGTTGGTGGAGGTGGACTCGACAACGTAGCGGGTGTCGGGCGGCCGGGTGTCGCGCAGGGCGGCGAAGACCTCCTCGGGGTGGAGGGCCCCGGCGGTGGCGGGTTCGGGCGGCACCGTGAACTCCCTTTCACCGCCCCCGCGTTGAGGCAGCCGGGTGAGCAGGGCCGTGAGGACGGGGCCGGGGTCGGCGACCAGTGCCTCGCCCATCGGTGCGCGGGCGGCGGCGCCCGCGTCGTCGGTGACCTGGATCAGCCGGGCGCCGTCCGGCAGATAGGGACCGGGCACGTGCTGGTGGTAGCGGAAGACGGGGGCGCCGACGACGAGCACCAGATCGTGCCCGGCGAGCGCGGAGGACACCGCGCCGATGCCGGCGGGCAGCACCCCGCGCAGCAGCGGATGCCGGTTCGGGAACGGGAGGCGGTGCGGCGACGGCGCCACCCACACCGGCAGGTCGAGGTGTTCGGCGCAGGCCACGGCCCGCTCGAACAGGCCCGTGGCGTCGATGTCACCCCCGAGGACCAGCACGGGATTGTCGGCGGCGGCCACGTCCCGTACGAGATCGTCGAGTTGTGCCTCGTCCGGGGCGAGCCCGCGCCGCACCCGCCGGTCCAGGACCTCGGACGCGTACGGGCCGACGTCGGCGTCCCAGTCGTCGTAGGGCACGGAGAGGTAGCTCGGGCGGCGCTGGAGTTCGGCCTCGAAGACCGTCTGGGCAAGCGCGCGCGGGACGTCGGCGGCGCAGGCCGGTTCGGCGGAGTGGCCGACGAGCGGGCGCATCAGCTGCGGGGCGTCGACGTTGGCGAGCATCGCCTCCAGGCCGACGGCGGAGCGCACCTGCTGGCCCGCCGTGAGCACCAGCGGAGAGCGTGCGTACACGGCGTTGGTGAGCGCGCCCATGGCGTTGCCCGAACCGGCGGCGGCGTGCAGGTTCACCAGCGCGGGGAGGCCGGTGACCTGGGCGTATCCGTCGGCCATGCCGACGACGACGCCCTCGTGCAGGCCCAGGACGTAGCGGAAGGACTCCGGGAGCCCCGCCAGGAAGGGCAGTTCGTTCGATCCCGGGTTCCCGAAGATCGTGGTCAGGCCCTGGCGCTCCAGGAACGCGTGGGCGATCCGGCGTGCGGTCGGCATGCGCACACTCCTCCTTGACCGGCGGTGATGTGGTTGAGCCTAGAAATAAAGCCGACCGTGCTCCAATCAATGTTGCCTACCCGCTTCATAGACACCATCGATAACACACCTCGCAGACGGGACGGATCATGCGGGACTTCGACCTCAATCTCGTGCGCACCTTTGTGCTGCTCTACGAGACCCGGAGCGTGACGGCGACCGCCGAGGCCCTGCACGTGACCCAGCCGACGGTCAGCTACGGGTTGCAGAAGCTGCGCCGCCGCTTCGACGACGAGCTCTTCCGCCGCACGGGCGCGGGCCTCGCCCCGACGACCACGGCGCGCGCCCTGTACGAGCCGCTGCACGGCGCCCTGGCGGAGATCGACACGACGGTGAGCGGTGCGCACTCCTTCGATCCGGCCACGGCTCGCGCCGCGTTCACGGTGTGCCTGTCGGACCTGGGCGAGGTCGCCCTGCTGCCGCGTCTGATGGCGGCGCTGCCGCGCCAGGCGCCGGGCACCACGCTCACCGTGCGGCCGCTCGACATCAGTGGCGCCGCCGACCAGTTGGGCCGCGGGGAGATCGACGCCTTCATCGCCTCGACGCCGCTCGGCTCGCCGCGGGTGGCACGGATCCCGCTGTTCTCCGAGGGGTACGTCGCCGTGGTGGCCCGCGACCACCCACGGCTGCGCGGCTGCTCCGTCGACCTGGCCGCGCTCGGCGCGGAACAGCATGTGACGGTGTCGGGGCCCGCCGGGCACGAGGGGCCGCGCCGCGCCCTGGAGGCGCACGGGCTGCTGCACCGCGTGGTGCTGGACGTGACCCGGTTCGCGGGCCTCCCGTACCTCATCCAGGACAGCGAACTCGTGGCGGTGGCGCCCCGCCTGGTGGCCCGCGTGTTCGCCGCCGACCACCGGGTGCGCATGCTGGAGCTGCCGGTCGACATCGAACCGGCGCAGGTCTCGGTCTACGCCCGGCACGCGCACGCCCGCACTCCGGCGCAGCACTGGCTGGTGGACTTCATGCGGGAGACCCTGGTCGACGCGACCAAGGCATGAGGCGCGGCGCCCGCACGCCGAGGTGGGCGGGCGGGCGCCGCGGGGTCAGTCGTTGCGCGCCGTCTCCGGCCCGGTGATGCGCCGCAGCAGCGGCACCGTGGAGGCGATGACGGCGAGCGAGACGACGATCCCGGCGACGGTCAGGCCGTAGTAGCCCGCGCCCGGGGGACGGATCGAGTAGCCGTACTGCGCCTGGAGGAACAGCTGCGCGGTCAGGAAGCCCATGGCGATGGCGAGCACCGCGACGATCAGCAGCGGTGCGGCGCTCTCCAGGAGGACCACGCGGCGCAGCGTTCGCAGCGGCACGCCGGTCAGCCGCAGCAGGGCGAAGGGGCGTTTGCGCTCGTTGAGTCCGCCGGCCACGGCGACCGCGAGGCTGCATCCGGCGATCGGGAAGCTGATCGCGATGACGACGGTGGCCAGTTGCTGGTAGCTCTCGATGTCGTTCCAGCGCTGCGCGTAGTCCTCGGCGACGGTGTACGGCGGCAGTTCATAGGGGTACGCCGCGGCGAGGGCCGTGCGGACGCGCTCGACCGCCGCGGTGGTGCCGTCCGTCGTCACGGCGATCTCGCTCATCGGCAGGTCTTTCAGTCGCTTCGGGCTGATGTCCGCCGTGGGCCACACGGCGGGCCAGGCCCGGTCCTGCTGCACGCTGAGGCGCGAGAAGTCCGGTGGGACGGCGGCCGCATCAGCTCCCGGCCGGCAGTCGTTGTGCGCGGGCATGCGCGCCAGTTCGGCGCAGGACACCAGGCCCGCCAGGATCGGCCGCTCGCCCTTCGGGACGCGGGGCTCGGTGGGGTCCGGGATGCGCAGCGGGTTGGTGCGGACGACCATCACGCCCCGGACGCCGGGCACGGACTCCAGGTCGGAGCGGGTCGTGGCGGACAGCGTGGGCGGCGGCCCGGCGGTCCGCGGTGCGAACTGCCGGTCGTAGTCGGCGATCACCGAGCTGCCGAACGACGCGTTCTCCTCGGGCACTGCGCTCTCCGCGACGACCGCGGTGATGATGCCGACGGCGGTGCTGGTGACGCAGAGGGCGAGCACCAGGCCGCTGACCGCACGGAATCCGGCCTTCGGGTCGTCCGCGAGGCGCCGCCCCGCGACGAGCAGCGCGGGCCTGCGGGTGAAGCGGACGAGCAGCCGCGCCCCGGCCATGGTCAGCCACGGCCCCGCGAGGACGATGCCGACGAGGATCAGCAGGATGCCGGGCACGAAGGCGAGTATCTGGCCCGAACTGTCCTCGGGGACGCGCCCGATGACCCACCACAACTGGCCGATGCCGAGCGCCAGCGGGATCAGCCGCCAGGCGCGCGGCGGCCTGGGTGTGCTGCGGCGGGTGACGCCGAGCGGCGAGACCCGTACGCGGCGCAGCGCGATGCGCGCAGCGACCGCCGAGGCCACCGGTACGCCCACGGCCGTGCCCAGCGCTTCGACCGCGCCGAGCGTCATGTCCCCGGTGAAGAAGGGGGTTCCGGTCAGGTCGGCGCGTGCCACCAGGGGCCGCAGCGCGTACCAGAGGGCGAAGCCCACGGCCGTACCGGCGACGGCGGCGACCGCGGACTCGATCGTCGAGATCAGCGAGACCTGGGCCGGTGTCGCGCCGACCAGCCGCATCGCGGCGAAGCGCTGCTCGCGGCGGGCGGCGGCGAGGCGGCTCGCCGTGCCGGTCAGGATCAGCACGGGGAAGATCAACGCCACGGCGACCACGGAGAGGATGAGCGCCATGCCGTCGGCGTCGATACCGACGGCGATGTCGCAGTTCGGCCCGCTGCAACTGCTGGGCGAGTGGGTCTCGATGGTGGTGACGCGCCGCGCGCCCTCCTTACCGGCCAGCTCGCCGGGGCGGTGCCCGACCACGACGATCAGGGCGTCGGGGCCGGGCAGCGCGGAGTTCGCGATCGTGCCCGCGCGGCGGCCGGGGTAGCGGTCCTTCAACTCGGCGGCGGGCGTGGCGCGCAGCAGATCGGCGAGGGCCGGGGACACGTAGTACTCGCCGGGGCCCGGAAGGCGTGGCAGGCCCGGCGGCACCGGCGCGTTCGGCCCGGTGGCCGCCACGTCGACGCGGCCGATGAGCCCGCCGCCGTAGTGGTCGGCCCGCAGCAGCCACCACAGCGGGTCGGTGTCCGCGGCCCGCGCCTTCCGGCTCTGCGTGAACTCGGCGCCGGTATTCAGCCAGGCGTTGCGGTCGTTCTGGCTGCGGGTGGCCTGGATGGCGGCGAGCGTGGACAGCAGCAGCGCGACGCCGACGGCCACCGCGGCGGCGATCACGGTCAGCCGTACCAGGGCCTCGCGGCCGCCCGCGACGGTGAGGCGAAGCGCGAGCCGGATCATGAGGCGGCCCGCCCGACGGAGAGCGGGGTCACCCGGCCGTCGCGAACGATGACCTCCCGGTCGGCGAACGCGGCGACGCGCGGCTCGTGGGTGACGAGGACGACGGTCGTGCCCTGCTCGCGGGCGGAGCCGACGAGCAGATCCATCACCTGTTCACCGGTGAGGGAGTCGAGGGCCCCGGTGGGTTCGTCGGCGAACAGTACCCGTGGGCGGGCGACCAACGCCCGTGCCAGCGCGACCCGTTGGGCCTGGCCACCCGACAATTCGCCGGACCTGCGGCCCTCCAGGCCGGCCAGGCCGAGCCGTTTGAACCAGGAGCGGGCCTCGCGCAGCGCGGAGGTGCGGCGCCCGCGTGCGAGGAGCAGTGGCAGCGCCACGTTCTCCTCGGCCGTCAGCTCCGGTACGAGCTGACCGAACTGGAAGACGAAGCCGAAGCGGTCGCGGCGCAGCGCGCTGCGCTCGGCCTCCCGCAGGGCGTCGATGCGCCGCCCGTCGTAGTGGATCTCGCCCTCGTCGGGCACCAGGATCCCCGCGAGGCAGTGCAGCAGCGTCGACTTGCCGGAGCCGCTCGGCCCCGTCACGGCGACGATCTCGCCCTGCGCCACGGACAGTTCGGCGCCCCGTAACGCGGGGGTGCTGCCGAACGAGAGCACCACGTCACGTGCCGCCACCAGGCTCATGACCGCACCTCCGCCGCCAGCGCGCCGAGCCGTGCCACGGTCATGTCGATCCAGCGCAGGTCGGCCTCCAGGTGGAACAGGCCGTGATCGGCGAGCATCCTGTCGACGAGTTCCCCGGTGCGGCGCAGCTCGGTCAACTCGCGCATCCGCTGCATGTGGGAGGCCCGCTGGGCGTCGAGGTATTCCTGGGCGTCCCGCTCCAGGAGCAGGGCGAGGACGACCTTGGTGAACAGCGTGGTCTGCAGGTGCTGTTCGGGGGCCACCGGTTCGGTGAGCCAAGCCTCGACCTGCGTGACGCCGCTGTCGGTGATCACGTAACGCTTGCGGTCGGGCCCCTCCCCCGGCTCGGCGTCGCCGACCGCCACCTTCCCGTCCCGGGCGAGGCGGCGCAGCGTCGAGTAGACCTGTCCGTAGGGCAGCGGCTTGCCGCGGCCGAAGTAGGTGTCGTAGTTCCGCTTGAGGTCGTAGCCGTGGCTCGACTCACGTTCGAGGAGCCCGAGAAGCGCCAGAGGAACGGTCATACCTTGGTGTATACGCCGGGTGTATACGCCCGGTCAATACGTCATCGAGCGTGCGACGGTCCGATCAACGAGCCGATCATGCTGCGCAGTTGGGGATCTCAGGCCGCACGGTCCGTGTACGGCAGCGCGTCCACGAGCCCGGCGAGATCCGCCTCGCCCGGCGCGCTCTCGAGAAAGACCACGCGGTACAGCGCGTAGCCGAGCCAGCTGTCGATCACCGCCTCGACGTCGAGCCCTGTGGGCAGCTCGCCCCGTGCGATGCCGCGACGCAACAGCACGGCCCCCGGCTCGCTCCAGGCGACCAGGAGATCGCGCAGCTCCGCGCGGCCCGCCTCACCGCGCTCGACGAGCGCACCGGCCACGACGCTCGGGTCCCCGAGCAGCGTCAGCGCCCGGACGAGGTCCGTGACATGGGCCCGCGCGTCCTCGCGCACGGAGCCGGTGTCGGGCTGCGGGCCCGGCGTCAGCTGGTCGGTGACGGCCTCGGTGATCACCGAGGCCTTGTTCGGCCACCAGCGGTAGAGGGTCATCTTGGCGACCCCGGCCCGGGCGGCGATCCGCTCCATCGTGACCTTGTGGTAGCCGAGCTCGGCGACGAGTTCCCGCGCGGCGCTCAGCACCGCCGCGTGCGCCTGCGGGTCCCGGTAGCGCCCGCGCCTGGGGCGGGGGGCCTTGGGCTCGTCCATGCCTCGCTCCGATCCCCGTGTACGGCGCCCGGGAATTTCTAGACAGTACGTATCGTCTAAGAATAGTGACAGGCCCGTCGGGCGACGGCGGACCGCGACACAGGTCAATCAGGAGGTCCGCAATGAACACCAGGTTCGACGGCAAGGTCGTCCTCATCACCGGTGGCGGCTCGGGTCTGGGCCGGTCCGCCGCGCTGCGGGTCGCGGCCGAGGGCGCGAGGCTGGCGCTCGTCGACGTCAACGCGGAGGGGCTCGCGCAGAGCGCCGCCGAGATCGAGAAGGCCACGCCGGGCGCCGAGGTCCTGACGCTCACCGCCGACGTCAGCGACGAGGCGGAGGTCGAGCGCTACGTGGCCGAGACCGCGCGGGCCTACGGCCGGATCGACGCTTTCTTCAACAACGCGGGCATCGAGGGCAAGCAGAACCTTACGGAGGAGTTCGGCAGCGACGAGTTCCAGCGCGTCGTCGACATCAACCTGCGGGGCGTCTTCCTCGGCCTCAAGCACGTCCTCGCCGTCATGCGCGCGCAGGGCAGCGGCACCGTCGTGAACACCGCGTCGGTGGGCGGCATCCGCGGTGTGGGCAACCAGTCCGGTTATGCGGCCGCCAAGCACGGCGTCGTGGGCCTGACCCGCAATTCGGGTGTGGAGTACGGCCGCTTCGGCATCACGGTGAAGGCCATCGCACCTGGCGCGATCATGACGCCCATGGTCGAGGGCTCCCTCAAGCAGCTCGACCCGGTGAACTGGGAGGAGGCCGGCCGCCAGTTCGTCAGCACCAACCCGATGAAGCGCTTCGGGCGCCCCGAGGAGGTGGCGAACCTGGTGGCCTTCCTGCTCTCCGACGAGGCGTCCTTCATCAACGCCACGGTCGTTCCGATCGACGGCGGCCAGTCCGAGCAGTACTGACCGACGGCCCGCCCGGCGCTGAGCCGGTCGTCCGCGGTGCCGACTCAGCGCCGGTCGTCCGCGACGGCCGGCGCGTACTGGGCGACGCCGTCGCCGAACGACCAGTCGATCGACCTGTTCTCGGTGATCGTGACGAGCACGTTGCGCGGCTCGGTCCCCGCGTAGGCGTGCGCCAGCTCCGCGATCCGCCGGTACAGCGCCCGCTTCTGATCATCGGGCCGCCCGGCCCGCAGGGTGATCCCGACGAACACCACGTCGTCGTCGCGCCGCACTCCGAGGTAGTCGTCGTAGCAGAGGGTGCCGCGCACGCCGTCGTGGCTGGTGAGCACCTGGAACAGATCGTCGGCCGGGAAGCCGAGCGTCTCGCCGAGGGCCTCGTGCACGGCGCGCCCCAGCGCGTGAAGGCGCTCCGGGTCGGCCTTCAGGGCGTCTATGCGGACAAGCGGCACGGGCAGGCTCCTTCGTCGTCGGGCGTGGAACGCGGCGCGGCTCGACACCGTTGTCGTACATACTAGTAGTTACAGTTTCGGGCTTCCCAACCCCACCCCGGATGTACCCACGTCACCTGATCGACGTAGGGTCCCCTTTTGTTCACCCGCAGGGTGACATCAGGACCTCGACGACCAGGAGCTCTTTCCGTGCCCGCACCGTCCACTGCCCCGGCGCCCATCTACGACCGACTCGTCGACGAGCACGGTGATGTGCTCGCCGACGCGCGTGAGGCCGCGCACAAGGCCGAGCGCACCGCGGAAGGCGTGCTCGACTTCGGGCACGGGGAAGCCCCTCAGGCCCCGCAGGCTCCCCAGGCCCCGCAGTCCTTCCAGGACCAGCAGGCGCCCCAGGCCGCCGACCCCATGCAGGCGCAGGCGCCGCAGGGTCACCAGACGCCGCAGATACCGCAGGCCCCGCAGGGTCAGCACTCGCCCCAGGACCAGCACGCGCCGCAGGACCAGCAGGGTCAGCAGGCTCCGCACTTCCCGCAGGCCCCGCAGCACCAGACGCCCCCGCAGGAGGGCTGACCGCGACAGCGGCCGGCCCTCCCGCTCGGCTCCGTCCGCCGCGGCCCTCCCCCACGGGCCGACGGCAACCGGTCAGGCTCCCACGTACTGTGCCAGGTGCTCGCCGGTGAGGGTGGAGCGGTCGGCGACGAGGTCGGCGGGGGTTCCCTCGAAGACGACCTTGCCGCCTTCGTGCCCCGCTCCGGGGCCCAGGTCGATGATCCAGTCGGCGTGCGCCATCACGGCCTGGTGGTGCTCGATGACGATGACCGACTTTCCGGAGTCCACGAGCCGGTCGAGCAGCCCGAGCAGTTGCTCGACGTCCGCCAGGTGCAGACCCGTGGTCGGCTCGTCCAGGACGAAGACGCCCCCCTTGTCGGCCATGTGCACGGCGAGCTTGAGCCGCTGCCGCTCGCCGCCGGAGAGCGTGGTCAGCGGCTGGCCCAGGGTCAGATAGCCGAGCCCGACGTCCTCCAGACGCTCCAGGATCTTGTGCGCCGCCGGGGTGCGCGTCTCCCCCGCGCCGAAGAACTCCACCGCCTCGGTCACCGGCATCGCGAGCACCTCGCTGATGTCCTTGCCCCCGAAGTGGTAGTCGAGCACCGAGGCCTCGAACCTCTTGCCGTCGCACTCCTCGCAGGTCGCGGCCGCGCTCGCCATGATCCCGAGGTCGGTATAGACGACGCCCGCGCCGTTACAGGTCGGGCAGGCGCCCTCCGAGTTGGCGCTGAACAGCGCGGGCTTCACGCCGTTGGCCTTCGCGAACGCCTTGCGGATCGGCTCCAGGAGCCCGGTGTACGTGGCCGGGTTGCTGCGCCGTGAGCCGCGGATCGCGGTCTGGTCGACCGCCACCACGCCGTCGTCGGCGGGGATGGAGGCGTGCACGAGCGAGCTCTTGCCCGAGCCCGCGACACCGGTCACGACCGTGAGCACACCGAGCGGAATGTCGACGTCGACGTCCCTCAGGTTGTGCGCGTCCGCCCCACGGATCGCGAGCTTACCGGTGGGCTCGCGCACGGTGTCCTTGACCGCGGCCCGGTCGTCGAGGTGGCGTCCGGTGATGGTGTCGCTGGCGCGCAGTTCCTCGACGCTGCCCTCGAAGCAGACGGTGCCGCCGCCCGTGCCCGCGCCGGGGCCGAGGTCCACGACGTGGTCGGCGATGGCGATGGCCTCCGGCTTGTGCTCCACGACCAGCACGGTGTTGCCCTGGTCGCGCAGTCGCAGGAGCAGCTTGTTCATCCGCTCGATGTCGTGCGGATGCAGGCCGATCGTGGGCTCGTCGAAGACGTACGTCACGTCGGTGAGCGAGGAGCCGAGGTGGCGGATCATCTTGACGCGCTGCGCCTCACCGCCAGAGAGCGTGCCCGCCGCGCGGTCGAGCGAGAGATAGCCGAGGCCGATCTCCTCGAACGACTCCAGGGTGTGCCGCAGCTTGGCGAGCAGCGGGGCGACCGAGGGCTCCTTCAGGGCGCGCACCCACTCCGCGAGGTCCCTGATCTCCATCGCGCACAGGTCGGCGATGCTCTTGCGCTTGATCTTCGAGGAGCGGGCCAGCTCGCTGAGCCGGGAGCCGCCGCAGTCGGGACAGGTCTGGAAGGTGACCGCGCGGTCCACGAAGGCCCGGATGTGCGGCTGCATCGACTCCCGGTCCTTGGCCAGGAAGGTCTTCTGGATCTTCGGGATCAACCCCTCGTAGGTCAGGTTGACACCGTTGATCTTGACCTTGACGGGCTCCCGGTAGAGGAAGTCGTGCCGCTCCTTCTTGGTGTACTTGCGGATCGGCTTGTCGGGGTCGAAGAAGCCCGAGTCCCTGATCACCCGCACCACCCAGCCGTCCCCGGTGTAGGTGGGGATGTTGAACGGGTCCTCGTTGAGCGACTTGGAGTCGTCGAAGAGCTGGGCGAGGTCCATGTCCGAGACCGAGCCCCGGCCCTCGCAGTGGGTGCACATGCCGCCGGTGCGGCTGAAGGACACCTTCTCGGTCCTGGACTTGTCGGCGCCCCGGTCGACCGTGAGTCCGCCCTGCGCCGAGACCGAGGCGACGTTGAAGGAGTAGGCGCCGGGCCCGCCGATCTGTGGCTTGGCGAGCCGACTGTAGAGGATGCGCAGCATCGCGCTGGCGTCCGTGGCCGTGCCGACCGTGGAGCGCGGGTCGGAGCCCATCCGCTGCTGGTCGACGGTGATCGCCGTGGTCAGCCCGTCCAGCACGTCGACCTCGGGCCGCGCGAGCGTCGGCATGAAGCCCTGGACGAACGTGCTGTACGTCTCGTTGATCATCCGCTGCGACTCGGCGGCGATCGTGTCGAACACCAGCGAGCTCTTGCCCGACCCGGAGACCCCGGTGAACACCGTCAGGCGCCGCTTGGGCAGTTCGATGCTGACGTCCTTGAGGTTGTTCTCCCGCGCGCCGTGCACGCGGATCAGGTCGTGGCTGTCGGCGGGGTGCGACGTTGACGACGGAGTCCCCGTCCTCGCGACCTTGCTCATCATGTCTCCATCGGGTGTCCGCGGGCGCCTGCGGGAATCCGCGGCGGTGCCGGTCTCGAATCGGTGTGTTCGATTGTCGCCGTCCGGGCCGCCCCCAGCACCTCAATCGGTGAACACGCCGGGGCGGCCTGTCGGCGGGTCTGCCATCCGTCTGTGAGGCTACCGAGCACCACTGACAATCCGGTGTTGCACGACTCTCCCCTGGTCACGACCCTGTGCACGCCTATTGACTCAAATTCAAACCCGTCGGTAGCTTCAACTACCAGCGCGCTGAACCCCCTTGCCTCAAACGGAACTTGGCCATTCCTCCAGCCCCGTTCCGCAGGTCCCCAAGGCTTCGAAGGAGCATCAGATGGCGAAACGCGCGTTCAGCGGCAGACTCACCGCCCTCGCGGCCACCACCGGCGCCACCCTCGTCACTCTCGCCGCGCCCGCACACGCGACCCCCGAGCCCCTCTCCTACGTCGCCCTGGGTGACAGTTACAGCGCCGCCTCCGGCGTGCTCCCGCTCGACCCCAAGGCCAGCCCGCTGTGCGCCCGCTCCACGGCCAACTACCCGCACGTCATCGCGAAGCGCACCGGCGCCGCCCTCAAGGACGTCACGTGCGGCGCCGCGCAGACGAAGGACTTCGCCGGGTCCCAGTACCCGGGCGTGCCGCCGCAGCTCGACGCGCTCGGCCAGGACACCGACCTGGTGACCCTCACCATCGGCGGCAACGACAACAGCACCTTCATCAACACGATCCTGTCCTGCGCCACCGCCGGACTGGGCACCGCCGGCCAGGGCCACCCGTGCAAGTCCCTGTACGGCGACAAGTTCAGCGGCGACATCGATGCCAAGACGTACCCGGCGGTGAAGTCCGCGCTCCAGGCGGTCAAGAACAAGGCGCCGAACGCGAAGGTCGCCGTCCTCGGCTATCCGTGGATCATGCCGCCGGCCGCACAGAAGGGCTGCTTCGTGAAGATGCCGATCGCGTCCGGCGACGTGCCGTACGTGCGCGACATCCAGTCCCACCTCAACCGCGCGGTGCAGCGTGCGGCGAACGAGACCGGCGCGACCTATGTGGACTTCTCCCAGTCCTCCGAGGGCCACGACGCCTGCAAGCCGATCGGCACACGCTGGGTCGAACCGGCGCTCTTCGGCACCAACTTCGTCCCCGTGCACCCGAACGCGCTGGGTGAGTCGGCGATGGCCGACGCCACGATGGGCGCGCTCGGCATGCACTGACCTCAGGGCCCCGGGGACCGCTTCACATGAAGGCGACCTCCGAGTACCGCGGCGACGGCGCGTCCAGGAGCGCGCCGTCCCCGCCCCGCAGCCAGCGGTCGAAGAAGGCCGCGAGATACGCCCGTTGTGCCGCGACCGCCCGATGGGTGGGCACCGTGCCCACCCATTCCTCCAGCGTCCTTCCCGGTACGTCGAGGTGGGCCGCGACCTGCGGCAGCAGGGTCGTCGCGTCCGTGTACGTGGCGTGCCGGGAGCCGCGCAGGGTCAGGTCGCGCCGCCATCCGCCGCTGTGCCGCCACAGTTCCCGCCACGAGGGGACGTTCGTCCGGTCGTTGCCTTCACTGCCCATGAGGAGCACCGGCCGGTCCACCCCTTGTGCCGCGACGGTGGACAGGCCGCCCTCGTCGTGGTCGTCCTGGACGTAGGCGAGGACGCCGTCGAGGTTCGCGGCCGCGGCGAGCCGCTCGTCGTCGTGCAGGGTCTGCAGCGCGGCGAAGCCGCCCGCGGACTGCCCGAACATGCCGATCGGCGCCCTGCGCAGCCGGTGTGTGTCGAAGGCCCGCCGCACCACATCGAGGACGAAGCGGGCGTCGGCGACGCGTACGGCCGCCGTCTTCTTCAGCAGCGCGGTGACCGCCTCGGGACCCGCCTGCTGCGCCTTCTCGAACTCCTGCGGCAGCCGGGACAGTGCCACACGCCCTCCGGGGAACTCCACGGCCGACACGTCGTAAGGATGGTCGATGGCGATCACGACGTGGCCGCGGGACGCCAGGTCGTCCGTGAGCGTCGTGCCCAGGGAGCGGGGGTCCACGACCCCCGGCGAGTACAGCACCACGGGGTGCGCCGCGCGTCGGTCGAGCGGCGCCCCGGTGTGCGCGAACGTACGCGTGGCCGCCCAGTCGACGCGGCCCGCCGACAGGCCCGCGAAGTTGTTGAGCCGGTCGAAGGCCGCAGCCTCCCGCGCGGTCATCTGCGGCGCCCTTCCGTGCCCGGCCACCGTGCGCGCCGGGTAGCGCACGTCCACCATCAACTCCCGCACGGGAGCCGCCGTCCACGGGTCGCGGCGTGAGCGGTCCACCAGGCGCAGCGCCACCCTGCCCACGGGGTACGGGCCGGTCGGCGCCGGTAACCGCAACGGCACCCGACGCGGGGCGGCGGCCGCCGCCGGCGCCACCGCCGGCCCGGCGCCCAGGGTCAACAGCGCCGCTCCGGCCGCGAGTACGCCTCGCCGCGCCGGACTTCCCCTCGAAATCCTGCCGTGATCGTCCATGGCTCAAGATTCGCGGTCCGGTGCTCGGCACACCATCCGGCTGGCCTCCACTTCTCGTTGGGGGAAATCCCCCAGAAGTCACCCTGTGCCGGGCCCGGTCTCCGTCCACCTGTCGATACTCGTGTCAAGAGCGCGCCCACCTCCTCGTATGCTCGGGGACGACGCCGACGGACTGATCTTGGAGTGAGCACTGGTGGCGCGACGGCCGAGGGACACCTGGGACCGCTTCATGGCATCCGATCCGGGGCTGCTGCGCCTGACGGCCGGGCTGCGGATCGTCGCGGCCATCGGCCTGACGCTCGCCGTGCTCGCGCTGCTCGGCACGGACGTGACACACATGGTCGCGGGCGCGATGTCCGCGATGGTGAGCACGTTCGCGATCCGGGAGAAGAACCTGCGCGGGCAGGCGATCACGCTCGCGTGGGGGTTCCCCGTCGCGCTCGCCGCCGTGACCCTCGGAGCGCTGCTGCACAGCAAGGTCATCACCGGTGACCTCTTCTTCATCGCGCTGATCTTCGGCGCGGTCTACTTCCGCCGGTTCGGCGACCGGGGCACCGCCCTCGGCCTCATGGGTTTCCAGGTCTACTTCGTGTCACTGTTCGTGAACGCGACCACCGATCAACTCCCGATCCTCGCGGGCACGTTGGCGGTCGCGTTCGGCTGCAGCGCGGTGGCCCGTTTCGCGCTGGTGCCGGAGACGCCGCAGCGCGTGCTCGACCGGCTGCGCGGTGCGTTCCGGGCCCGGCTCGCACAGCTGGTGACGGCGCAGACGCGGCTGCTCGACGCCGCGCCGCAGGACCTGGACGACGTCCTGGACGACCTGCGGCACCACACCTCACGGCTGCACGAGACGGCGCTGATGATCCAGGGCCGGCTCGAGGACGGTGCCCGGGACGCGGCCACCGCCTCGCTGATCCAGCGCCGTATCGCCGACGCGGAGGTCTCCGCCGAGCGCCTCGGCATGCTGCTGCTGAACGCGCGCAGCGCCGAGCGCGCCGACACGCTCACCCTGCACCTCCCGCACGCGCCCGCGCCCGCCGCGGGCAAGCTACTGCGTCACGAGGACGAGTCGACGGCCACCCTGCGCCGCGATCTGGGCGCCCTGCACCTGATGGTGACGCGCCCCGCCGAGGCCAACCGGGGCACGGCCGTCTCCCAGATCCGCAACCGGCTGCTCGGCTACCGCGACGAGGAGCGGATGCCTCCGGGCGCCACGCTCGCCGTGCAGGACGTGTTCCGTGGCATCGGTGAGGCCGCCCGTGCGGTGATGGGCCTGCGGATCGCGCTCGACGGACCGCAGGACGAGTCGGACGACTCCCCCGCCACGACGCGCTCGCGTGAGGAGCTGGAGGCGGAGGACATGTCGATCACCGGCACCGTCGCCCTGGCCGCCACGGACAAGGAGGCCGACGAGGAGGAGGACGACCGCTCGGGTCTCCACCGGCCCACCACGCGCGCGGCCTTCCAGGTCGCCGTCGGCTCCGGCCTCGCGATCGTCGGCGGCGAGTTCCTCTCCAGCCAGCGCTGGTACTGGGCCGTCCTGACCTGCTGGGTCGTCTTCCTCAACACCGCCTCCACCGGCGAGATCGTCATCAAGGGCTACCGCCGCGTCCTCGGCACGGTGCTCGGCGTGCTCGCCGGGGTGCTGCTCGCGGGAGCCGTCGGCAATCACACGTGGGTGGCGTTCGTCCTGGTCCTGCTGTGCGTGTTCGCGGCGTTCTTCACCGCCCCGTTGTCGTATGCGCTGATGTCGTTCTTCGTGACGGCCATGCTGGGCCTGCTCTACACGCTCCTGAACACCTACAGCTTCGACGTGCTGGTACTGCGCATCGAGGAGACCGCGCTCGGCGCGGCGTGCGGCATCATCGCGGCGATGCTGGTGCTGCCGGTGCGCACCGACAGCCGCACCGACGAGCTGCTCGCCACGGTCCTCGAGCGGCTCGGCGATGTCGTGGCGGGCGCGGTGGAGCAGCTCAGTGGCGGCCCGGCCGCGGATCTGCTCGACCGGGCGCGGGACCTGGACACCGCCCTGGACGACCTGCGCGCGTCCACCAAACCGCTGACCCACGCGATCGCCCCGCAGCGCGAGCGGCGCCAGACCGTGCGCTATCTCGTGGCACTCCTGGAGACGTCCGCCTACCACGCGCGTTCCCTCGCGGCGACCGCCGAACTCGTCCCGTACAGCAAGCATGTGGCCGCCGATCCACGGCTCGGCAGGGCGGCACGGCGTATCGCGCACAACATCGACGTGCTGGTGGCGCAGGTGAACGACGAAAATCTGACGGGCATCGTCGAGTCCGGTGCGAGCATCGCGGCGATGCTGGAGACGGACGGCCTGGGAGTGCCGGCCGCGAACACCGTCACGTTCCGTGTGCTGCGTCACCTACAGCGCCTCGACGAGGGGATCTCCGGTCTCGCCCGTCCCCTGGGCGTCACTGTGGGACCGCGCACATAGCGCGGTCCTGCCTTCGAACCCGCTCCCACCTGGGGATACGATCCCGGGAACCCCTCAGAATCCGATGCCGCGCCGCCCCATGACTGGAGCCACCTCGTGAGTGCCCCCGCACCCGATCCCCACTCCTTGCTCCCGCTGAGCCGGGTACCGCGTACGGGGCTGCCGCCGCGCGCCGTCGTCGTGGGCGACCCGGCCCGCGCGGCCGCCGTCGCCGAGCTGCTCGACGACGCCGTGGAGGTGTCGTACAGCCGCGAGTACCGCGTGTTCAGCGGCACCTGGCACGGCGTGCCGCTGGTCGTCGCCTCGCACGGCATCGGCGGGCCGGGCGCGATCCTGCTGTTCCAGGAGCTGGCCGACGCGGGCGTGCAGACGTTCGTGCGCTTCGGCACGGCGGGCGCGATGCGGCCGGGGATCGGCGACGGCGATCTGGTCGTGGCCGAGGCCGCGGTACGCGACGACGGTGTGACGGGCCAGCTGGTGCCCGCCGAGTACCCGGCGGTGTCCGCGCCGGAGGCCGTGTTCGCCCTCACGCGCGCGGCTCGCGCGGCGGGAGCGCCGCACCACCGGGGAATCGTGTGGACGCGCGCGGCGTTCCAACCAGGTCTGATCCCGCTGAACCAGTACGACGGGGCGGGCCTCGCGGCCATCGAGATGGAGGTGTCCGCGCTGTTCGTCATGGCGTCGCTGCGCGGCCTCGTCGCGGGTGCCGTGCTCGTCGTCGACGGCGTGAACGCGGACGACCTGGTGGACGAGGGCGGCTACGACCCGCACCGCGAGGTCGTCGCGGAGGGCGTGCGGCGTGGCAGCGTCGTGGCCCTGGAGGCGCTGCGCATTCTGACCGAGGAGCAACTGTGACCGAGTCCGTCGATCTGCTGGTGCACGGCGGCACCGTCCTCACCGTCGACGACGCGTCGACGGTGCTCGCCGACGGCGCGGTCGCCGTGCGCGACGGCGAGATCGTGGCGGTCGGCCCGGCCGACGAGCTGTGCGCCCGCCACACCGCGGCCGAGACCATCGACGCCTCCGGCGGACTCGTCGTCCCCGGTCTGATCAACACGCACACGCACCTGGCGATGACGCTGCTGCGCGGCACCGCCGACGACGTGACGCTCCAGGAGTTCCTGGGCCGCGTCGTCCCCGCCGAGGCGCGCCTCCTCGACCCCACGACCGTCGCCGCCGCCGTCCGCGTGGCCGTCGCGGAGAGCGTGCGCGCCGGTGTGACCTCGGCGCTCGACATGTACTGGTTCCACGAGGCCGCCGAGGAAGCCGCGCGCACGGCGGGCTGGCGGCTGCACACCGGACCGCTGTTCATGGACGTCCCGGAGCCGCCGGACGGGCGGCCGTACAAGGAGCGCATGGAGTGGGCACGCCGGGACCTCGCCGCGCGCCCGGCGGGAACCCGTCCCGTGTTGTTCGCGCACTCCACGTACACCCTCTCCCCCGAGCAGCTCACCGAGTGCTTCGCACTGGCTCGTGAGTTCGGTGCGCTGATCCATCTGCACGCGGCGGAGAACGCCGCCGAGGTGGCGAGCGTGGAGGTGGCGCACGGCCGCCGTCCCGTCGAACTCCTGGATTCCCTCGGCCTGCTGGGCCCCGACGTGGTGCTCGCGCACGCCGTCGACCTGACCGGCGGCGAGATCGCGGCGATCGCCCGCGCCGGCGCCTCGGTCGCCCACTGCCCGGTGTCGAACCTGAAGCTGGGCTGCGGCATCGCGCCGGTGCCCCGGCTGCTGAGCGCGGGTGTCACCGTCGGCCTCGGCACGGACGGCGCCGTCAGCTCGAACACGCTCGACGTCCTCGGCGCCGTGCGCCAGGCGGCGCTCGTGCACAAGGCGGACGGGGACCCGACAGCGGTCGGCGCCGAGCAAGCCGTGCGCATGGCGACCATCGAGGGCGCCCGCGCCCTGGGCGTCGGCGACGAGCTCGGCTCCCTGGAGGTCGGCAAGCGCGCCGACCTGGCCGTCCTCGACCTGAACCGCCCGCACCTCACCCCGCGCCACGACCCGTACGCGATGCTCGCGTACGCCGCGCAGGCCTCCGACGTGCGGGACACCGTCGTCGACGGCAGGATCCTCATGCGCGACCGTACGCTCACCACGCTCGACGAGAGCGCGGTCCTCGCGGATCTGGAGGCCCTCGCATGACCGGCCGCACCACCCGCGGCTTCGTCGGCCGCCCCCGCGTCCACAACCCCGGCCTGCCGCCGGGCCAGTACGACGCGGGCGAGGACTGGCCGGTGCTGTCCGCCGAGGTGACACCGCGACTCGACCGCGAGGACTGGACGTTTACGATCGACGGCCTGGTCGCCGAGCCCCGCACCTGGACGTGGGACGAGGCGCAGGCGCTGCCATCGGCGACGTACAGCGGGGACATCCACTGCGTGACGACCTGGTCGAAGTTCGGGGTGCGCTTCGGTGGTGTCTCGCTCGACACGTTCCTCGACGCGGTCCGGCCCTCCCCCACCGCGACGCACATCATGGCCTACTCGCACACCGGGTACTCGGCGAACCTCCCGCTCTCCGATGTGACGGGCGGCAGGGCGTGGCTCGCGTTCACCTACGAGGACGAGCCGCTGCCGACCGAACACGGCGGCCCTGCCCGCCTGTTGGTGCCGCACCTCTACTTCTGGAAGAGCGTGAAGTGGGTCGCGGGCCTTCGGCTCCTCCATCACGACGAGCCCGGTTTCTGGGAGCAGAACGGGTACCACGCGCGGGGCAACCCCTGGGAAGAACAGCGATACGCAGGTGACTGAGACCGTGCCGCAGACCACCGCCTTCACGCCGCCGACCCGGTTCGCCGTGCCCGGCCGCATCGCCGCCGGGCAGGGCGCCGCCCTGTGGCAGCGTGCCGTCGTCGCCGAGATCCGCCGCGAGACGGCGAACGCGTCGACGTTCCGCTTCGCGGTGCCCGGCTGGCAGGGGCATCTGCCAGGCCAGCACCTGATGCTGCGGCTGACCGCCGAGGACGGGTACACCGCCCAGCGGCACTACTCGCTCGCCTCCGCGCCCGACGACTCGGGGCACATCGAGCTGACCCTTGACCATGTCGAGGACGGCGAGGTGTCGGGCTTCCTGCACACCGCGGCGCGGGTCGGCGACGAGGTCGAGGTGCGCGGCCCACTGAGCGGCTTCTTCGCGTGGCCCGGCGACCGTCCTGCACTGCTGCTCGGCGCCGGTTCGGGTGTCGTGCCGCTGATGTCGATGATCCGACACCACCGGCGGCACCGACTCGACCTGCCGCTCAGGCTGTTGGTCTCGGCACGCACGCTTGCGGACCTGATCTACGCCGACGAGTACGGGGCCGAGACGACGCCGGTGCTCACGCGTGAGGGCGAGCGCCGGCGCCTGGCCGCCGACCATCTGGCGCCGCACTTCACCGAAGGGGCGCCCCAGTGGGAGGCGTACGTGTGCGGTTCCAACTCCTTCGCCGAGCACGCCTCGCAGCTGCTGGTCGGCCTCCGTCAGCCGGTGGACCGCATCCGTATCGAGCGCTTCGGGTGACGGCTACCGCACTCCCGCCCACCGCTTGATGGTCGCCGTCGCGGCGTCGCGCTCGTTCGCGGGCAGCGCGGAGATCCGTGCGCCGTGGTTGGACTTCGGCACGACGTACTTGTAGGAGTCGTTCTTGCTGGGCGTGAACTGCTCGGCGCTCCACGGGTCGTTCTGCCCGTAGACGAACAGCATCCGCTGCGACGTGGTGCGCACCCATTTGTCGACGCCCTTGATGACGGTGCCGTCGTAGGTGGTGCGCATGTCGGCGGGCAGCACGGAGTTCGGCTGGTAGATGTCCGGGTAGTGCCGCACGCCCTTGAGGTTCTTGAACTTCAGGTCGGCCCAGCCGAGTTGCGCGGCGGCCTGGCGATAGTACGGGCCCGAGCTGTTGGCGCCGAGCGTGGAGTCCTCGTAGATGGACAGGCCGTGGTCGAGGGACCACTTGTAGAGCTCGTCGTCGGAGACCTTCTTGGCGTCGGGCACGGTCGGGCAGTTGTCGACGGAGCCGGACTGCCAGAAGTTCCACACCTGGTCGAGGACCGCGAACTCGTAGGCACGGTCGGTCGTTCCGAGGGTGTTGGTGAAGGTGTACCCCTCGTCCTTCGCCGTCTTCTCGAACTTGGGCAGCAGGGTGTCGCGGCGCGCCAGCATCTCGCGCTGCACGGCGGCGAGCGCGTCCCGGCACTCCTGGGTGCCGACCCGCTTGAAGAAGTCCTCGTAGCCGCTGTCGTCCGCGTTGTTGGCGTCGTTCGGGGCGACGTAGGCGACGACGCCGTCGTAGTCCCTCGGGTAGAAGCGGTAGTGGTACGTGGCCGTCATACCGCCCTTGGAGCCGCCGGTCGCGAGCCACTTGGAGGTCTTCTCGTACAGCGGGCGCACCGCCTGCACGATGCCGTGCTCGTCGGCGGCCTCCTGCTGCACCGTCATCTTGTTCCAGGGGGTGCCGCCGGACGGCACGGACTCCTCGAAGAAGCGGTGTTCGACGCTGAGTTGGTTGGCGTCGAGCAGGGTGGTGGGCTCGCGGGTCGAGGAGGACAGGCCGTAGCCGCCGGTGTAGACGACGACGGGCTTGGCCGTGGACTTGTGCCAGAGCGTGAAGCGCTGCTGGAACGTGCCCGCGCCGGGTCTGGCGTGGTCGACCGGCTGCGTGATCGACAAGGAGTAGAGCGGGAAGCCCTCCTTGTCGGTGACGCCGGTGACGCGCACTCCGGGCAGGGCCCGCAGCTGGTCTTCGAACGAGGCGGGTGCGGCGGTCGCCGGTGCCGCGGTGGCGGCGAGGGCGCCCGCCGTGAGGGTGGCGGACAGCAGCAGCGTGGGTATGGCGCGCAGGCGCACGGGTGCCTCCCTGGGTCGAGGAAACGGTGCGGTGGATCGGTGATCCACCGACCGTGACCCTAACCCGCTCCGTGCGCCCGGGAGTTGGCCTCGTGCACAAATACGAGAAGCCGGGACCCCCATTGACGGGGGTCCCGGCTTCTCGCGCCGGATGTCGGCCTGGATCAGAGCTGGCCGGACTCGGCGATCGTGATCTTGGCGGAGGTGCCGCCGCTGCGCGAACCGAGGGACTCGATCTTCTTCACGAGCTCCATGCCGTCCTCGACCTCGCCGAAGACGACGTGCTTGCCGTCCAGCCAGTCGGTGACGATGGTGGTGATGAAGAACTGCGAGCCGTTGGTGTTCGGGCCGGCGTTGGCCATCGAGAGCTGGCCCGGCTTGGTGTGCTTGAGCTGGAAGTTCTCGTCCGCGAACTTCTCGCCGTAGATGCTCTTGCCGCCGGTGCCGTTCCCGGCGGTGAAGTCCCCGCCCTGCAGCATGAACTGCGGGATGACGCGGTGGAAGGACGAGCCGGCGTAGCCGAAGCCCTTCTCGCCCGTGCACAGGGCACGGAAGTTCTCCGCGGTCTTCGGGACGACGTCCTCGAAGAGGTTGAACGTGATCCGCCCGGCGGGCTCGTCGTTGATCGTGATGTCGAAGTAGGTCTTGATTGCCATGGACGCAATCCTTTCATCACGGAGCCCGGATTGCCGATTCGGCCCGGCGGGATGGCCGTTTTCGTACGCCATTCGCACGCTGCGTGACGCTTCGCTTGCGGGGCGCGAACATTCAGGCCGCGAGCCGGTCCCGTGCCTGCACACCTTCGCCCAGCGGCCGTACCCCGTAGGCCCTGCCGAGACCGTGCGCGGGCATGTCGCCGTAGATCGTCTCGTACGACCCGGCGGGCACGACGTAGGTCTCGTGCCAGATGCCGACGTGCCCCTTGCTCGTGCGGGCGTACTGGTTGATGCGGGCCCACCAGGGCTGATGCCGCCGGTCGGAGGCGGCCGCGTAGGCGAGCAGCTTCTCCTTCGACTCCCAGTATTGGATCACGTAGTAGTTGCGCGGGTCCGAGGTGCCCAGGACGTGGTGGAGCAGGCCGGCCGTGCGATCCTTGCCGAGTTCCCGCAGCATCATGGGCATCGCGTACATCACCGGGAGCCAGCGGTGGACCGCCCGGAACCGGTTGATCCGCATGCCGACGACGAAGAGCACGACGTCGCCGTCGGTGGCCGCCGTCATCCGTCCCATCTCCAGCTTCGTGAACACAACTCCCCCAGTTCCATAGGGCATTGGCGGGGAGTCAGGGGTCCCCCGATCCCCTGACTCGTGTTTGGATAGTGGCACTTTCCAAGGAGGGGCACAAGGGATGCGACTGGCGGAGCTGAGCGAGCGCAGTGGGGTGCCGGTCGGCACGATCAAGTACTACCTGCGCGAGGGTCTGCTGCCGCCGGGCGAGCGGATCAGCGCCACCCAGGCCGCCTACGGCGAGGCGCATCTGCGGCGGCTCGGCCTCATCAGGGCGATGATCCAGATCGGGCGGATCCCGGTGGCCACCGTGCGCGACGTGCTCGGCCACGTCGACGACGAGTCCCTGGGGACGACCTTTCGGCTCGGCGCCGCGCTGTGGGCGATGCCGCAGCCGCCCGAGACACCCGCGGACGACCCGCTGACGGTGGAGGTGACCGAGGCGCTCGACCGGTTCCTCGCCGACATGGGCTGGCACAACGCGCGCGAGATCGGCGCCCTCTCCCCCACCTACCGCACCCTGGTCACCACGATCGTCACGCTGACCCGCCTCGGTTTCTCGCGCGGATACGAGGTCCTCGCGCAGTACGCGCACCTCATGGAGGAGGTGGCCCAGCTGGACCTGGACCAACTCGACACCTACGAGGACGACTCCGAGAAGGTCGAGCTGGCGGTCGCCTCGGCGGTCCTCTACGAACCCCTGCTGCTCGCCCTGCGCCGCCTCGCCCAGGAGGAGCACTCCACGCGCCGCTACGGCTTGTGAGGCCAGGGCCTGCCCCAGGGGCACGGCCGCATACGATGACGGGTGGGCGCCGAACGGTCCGCGGCGGCCACACCACGGGAGGGAACCAATGATCATCTTCGGCACGCGGGGCTATGCGTACCAGCTCGCGATCCTCACCTATGTCTGCGGCAACTGCGGCAACCCCGCGGCGCACACGCTGCGGAAGTTCGTCACGAAGTTCACGCTGTTCTTTGTCCCGCTGTTCCCGATCTCGACGAAGTACCAGGCGCAGTGCACGTTCTGCGGTACCGCGCACCAGGTTCCCAAGGAGCACGTCGACGGGATGCTCGCGCAGGCCGCAGGGCCGCAGTCCGGGGCGCCGCAGCAGCAACAGCACCACCACCAGGGCTAGTTCGCCGGAAGGCTGCGACGGGGGCAGTGACAAAAGGTGACCCTGCCGCCTCCCAGGGGGAGAGGGGGCGACAGGGCCACAGGCTCGAGCGCCCGGGGGGGGGTGGGCTGCTTGAGCGTCTGTCCTCCTGCTGCCCGCGATCGGGCCGGGCATGCATGCCATAGGCAGAATCGTCCCGGCGACTTTCCCGGCCCCGTCAGTAGTCGGCATTCATGGCCGCCCGCACCTCCCTGAGCGTCGCGTCGGCGATCGCGCCCGCCCGCTCGTTCCCGGCCCGCAGCACGTCCCTGACCAGGCCGCGGTCCTGCGCGTAGCGCTCGCGGCGGGCCCGGATCGGCGCGAGGTACTCGTTCACGGACTCCGTGACGCGGCGCTTGAGCGCCGCCCCTCCCCCGTCCCCGATCTCCTGCGCCACCGTGGCCGGGTCGACGCCCTCGCACAGGGCGGCGAGCAGCACGAGCGAGGAGACCTCGGGGCGGGCCTGCGGGTCGTAGGTGATGTGGCGTTCGGCGTCCGTCTTGGCTCCGCGGATCAGGCGGGCGGTCTCGTCGGGCGTCGCCGAAAGGGCGATGGCGTTGCCGCGCGACTTGCTCATCTTGGTGCCGTCGGTGCCGAGCAGCAGCGGCGCCGTGGACAGCAGGGCCTCGGGCTGCGGGAAGACCGGAGTGCCCTTGCCGTAGCGGTCGTTGAAGCGGCGGGCGACGGTGCGGGTGACTTCCAGGTGCGGTAGCTGGTCCTGGCCGACGGGGACCAGGTTCGCCTTGCAGAAGAGGATGTCGGCGGCCTGGTGCACGGGATAGGTGAACATCAGGCCACTGACCGCGGACTGCCGGGAGTGCGCGATCTCGTCCTTGACGGTGGGGTTGCGCTGGAGCTCGGCGACGGAGACGAGGCTGAGGAACGGCAGCAGCAGCTGGTTGAGGGCGGGCAGCGCGCTGTGCGTGAAGATCGTGGAGCGCTCGGGGTCGATGCCGATGGCGAGGTGGTCGAGGACCAGCTCCTCGACGTGCTCGGTGAGGTTCTCGGCGACGTCGCGGTCGGTGAGGACCTGGTAGTCGGCGATCAGGACGAAGGTCTCGACGCCGAGGTCCTGGAGCCGGACGCGGTTGTGCAGGGTGCCGAAGTAGTGCCCGAGGTGCAGGTGCCCGGTGGGCCGGTCGCCGGTGAGGATGCGGAACTGTCCGGGATCCTTGCGGATCAGCTGCTCCAGTTCCGCGCTGCGCTCTTGCGCGGCCGAGGTGTCGAGGGCGTCGGTGGCGCTTGTCATGGTGTCTCTCCCCTGGGTCACGGGCGTCCTCGGGACGGCGTGACCTCCGGTGGGAGGACGTGAAAAAGGGCCGTCCGGGGGACGGCCCTTTACGTGCTTGAGTGTGCGGCCGCCTCTAAGTGAGGCGCCACCAGTTCAGGCACGAAGAACGATGCATACCGCAATAATACACGGTGCGGGGCGCCCGGGTCAGTCCCCGACCGGCGTGAACCGCACCGGCAGCGACTGCGGACCGCGTGTGAAGACGCCCTGCTCGACGGGGTCGAAGCCGTCGGCGAGCCGCACGTCGGGCATCGCGTCGAGGAGCTGGTTCACCCCGGTCTCCACCTCCGCCTTCGCGAGCAGCGCGCCGACGCAGAAGTGCCGGCCCAGCGCGAAGGCCAGGTGGTCGGCGGCGGCCGAGAACGCGGTCGTGGTGGTCAGGTCCTCGCGGAACAGGTCGAAGCGGTCCGGGTCCTTGTACCGGCTCTCGTCCCGGTTGGCCGCGCCGATGAGGCAGGTGACGGTGGCCCCGGCCGGGACGGTGCCGCCGGTCAGCTGCACGTCGACGGCGGACTGCCGCATGATCATGTGGACGGGCGGGGTGACGCGCAGCGTCTCCGCGAAGGCGCGCGGGATCAGGGACCGGTCGGCGCGCACCGCGGCCAGCTGCTCGGGGTGCGCGAGCAGGTTGGCGAAGATGCTGGCGATCGCCTTGTCGGTGGTCTCGCCGCCCGCCGCGAGGAGCAGGCTGCAGAACGCCTTGATGTCCTCGTCGCTCATCCGCACCCCGTCGACCTCTGCGGCGCACAGTGCGGAGAGCAGGTCGTCGCCGGGGTTCTGGCGGCGCTCCTGGATGACCGGGATCATGTAGTCGGCGAACTCGACGCGGGTCCGCTCCCCCGCCGCGGCGACGTCCGGGTCGCCCGCCAGGTTGCCGAGGAAGTTGATGACGGCGGTGTACCAGCCGTGGAACCGGGCGTGGTCGGCCTTGTCGAGGCCGAGCATGTCGGCGATGACGTTGACCGGGAGCCGGGTGGCGTAGTCGGCGACGAGGTCGGCGGCGCCCGTGGCCCTGAACTTGTCTATGAGCTCACGGGAGTTGCGCTCGATGACGGGCAGGAACTTGTCCTGCAGTTCGCTGCCGCGGAAGGCGGGCGCGACGAGCGCGCGGCGCACCGCGTGCTCCCGGCCGCTCATCTGCAGGATGGTCCTGCCGTGCACGGGTTCGAGCTGCCAGTCGTAGTTGTCGGTGGTGAACGTCGCCTCTTTGTCCTTGAAGACGCGCTCCACGTCGGCGTACCGCGACACGATCCAGCTCTGCGTCGCCTCGTGCCAGGCGAGCGGGGCGCTCTCGCGCATCGCACGGTAGGCGGGGTAGGGGTTCGCGGCGAACTCCGGCGAGAGGATGTCGGGGACCTGCGCGGTGGACATGGGGCTCCCTGCGGGGGTGTAACGGGCGGTAGCCCTCAGCCTATTGACCGCCCGTCAGCCCGTACACCCCCACCCCGTGTCAGCCGTTCGGCAGGATCACCGCACGCCCGTTGATCTTGCCGTCGTGCAGCAGCGCGTACGCCTTGGGTGCGTCGTCGAGCGAGAAGGTCTCGGTGTGCACGGAGACGTCGCCTGCCCGCGCCAGGTCGAGGACCTCGATGAGTTCGGCGCGGCTGCCCCAGTACGGGGCGGTGACGTTGACCTCGAAGTTCGTGGCGCCGAAACCGACGGGCAGGGTGCCGCCGCCGATGCCGACGATCGTGACGTCCCCCTCGACGGCCGCGACGGCGCCCGCGGTCTCGACGGTGGGCTGAACGCCGACGAAGTCGAAGACGGCCTCGGCGCCGCGCCCTCCGGTCAGTTCCTTGACCTTGCCCGCGGCCGCCGCGTCCGACAGCACCGCCTGGTGGGCGCCGACGGTCCGCGCGAGGGCGAGCTTGTCCTCGGAGACGTCGAGGGCGACGACGCGGGAGGCGGTCATCGCGCGCAGCAGCTGGATGGCGACGTGGCCGAGGCCCCCGGTGCCGATGACGACAGCGGTCGAGCCGGGCACCAGCTTGGGCAGCGAGCGCTTGATGGCGTGGTACGGCGTGAGGCCCGCGTCGGTGAGCGGCACGGCGGCGACCGGGTCGAGTCCATCGATCGGCGCGAGGTGCCGCGCGTCGTCGACGATCATGTACTCGGCCATCGAACCGGGAGCGCCGAGTCCGGGCGGGCGGATGCCGAGCTCCTCGGCGCGCAGACAGTAGTTTTCCTTGCCCTCCGCGCACTTGGCGCAGGCGCCGCAGCCCCACGGCCCGTACACGGCGACCGAGTCGCCCTCCACGAAGCCGGTCACTCCGGCGCCGAGCGCGGCGACGGTGCCGACGCCCTCGTGCCCGAGCGTCAGTGGCAGCTCGTAGGGGAAGCTCTCGGCCGGCCAGCTCATCACGGCGATGTCGGAGTGGCACACACCGGCGGCGGTGACCTTCAGCAGGACCTGTCCGGGGCCTGGCTCGGGATCGGGGACGGTGACCACTTCGGGCGCGTCTCCCACGGACCGGTACTGGAGTGCCTTCATGTTCGGGCTCCTTCGTGGCTGACCCCCGCCACCCCATGCAACCCCAGGCACCCACCGTGCGCATGCCCGCGCACAAAAAAGGACCCCGACCGTACGGGGGAGAACGGTCGGGGCCTGGTTCAAAGTTTAACAGCATCCGGACGGTGGTCGACGCCGGTTCGACGCCTGCCGGACGTGAGGTCGGACACAACAGTTCATCTGGGCTTTAGATCGTTCTTTTCGGGCGCGAGTGCCACAGGACGCCACAGCCCATATGGTGTCAGCAGCCAACTGACGCCCTCCCTCGCCATCGGAGCACTCGTGGCCGAACCACAGCCCGTCCTTCTCACCCCGCCCGCGAAGGCCGCTGTCTTTCTGGTGGTCACGGTCGCACCGGGCGGCGAGAGCGCCGTCCGAGACACGCTCGAGGAGGTGTCGGGGCTGACCCGCTCCGTCGGCTTCCGCGACCGCGACGCCGCCCTCAGCTGCATCGTCGGCATCGGCTCGACCGCGTGGGACCGCCTGTTCAGCGGGCCGAGGCCGCGCGAGCTGCACCCGTTCCAGGCGCTCGCGGGACCCCGGCACCTCGCGCCCGCGACCCCCGGCGACCTGCTCTTCCATCTGAGGGCGCGCCGCATGGACCTCTGCTTCGAGCTGGCCCGCGTGCTCATCGGCCGGCTCGGCGCCGCCGTCACGGTCGTCGACGAGGTGCACGGCTTCAAGTACTTCGACGACCGCGATCTGCTCGGCTTCGTGGACGGCAGCGAGAACCCGACCGGGCGGGCCGCCGCGGAGTCCGTGTTCGTGGGCGACGAGGACCCGGACTTCCAGGGCGGCAGCTACGTCGTCGTCCAGAAGTACGTGCACGACATGGCCGCCTGGGAGGCGCTGCCCTCCACCGAGCAGGAGAAGGTCATCGGCCGCACGAAGACCGCGAACATCGAGCTGGACGACGCTGTGAAGCCCGCGGACTCGCACGTCGCGCTGAACACCATCGTCGACGAGGACGGCACCGAGCGGCAGATCCTGCGCGAGAACATGCCGTTCGGCAGCGTCGGCCAGGGCGAGTTCGGCACGTACTTCATCGGTTACGCGCGCACCCCGGACGTCACCGAGCGGATGCTGCGCAACATGTTCCTCGGCGACCCGCCTGGCACCCACGACCGGATCCTCGACTTCTCGACCGCGGTTACCGGATGCCTCTTCCACGTGCCGAACGCCGATTTCCTCGACGACCTGCCCGAGCCGCCGGCCGGCGCCGCCACCGCCGATCCCGCCACCGGATCCCTCGGCATCGGCAGCCTCAAAGGAGCCTGAAGATCATGAGCAGCGACCCGAACCCCACCCCGAGCAACAATCTGCACCGTGAGCTCGCCCCGATCACGCCCGCCGCCTGGGCCGAGATCGAGGAGGAGGCCTCGCGCACCTTCCAGCGCCATGTCGCGGGCCGCCGCGTCGTGGACGTCACGGGCCCGGACGGCGCCGGACTCTCGGCCGTCGGCACCGGGCACCTCTCCGAGATCGCGCCGCCCGCGCCCGGCGTGACGGCGCGGCTGCGCGGCGTGCAGCCGCTCGTCGAGCTCCGGGTGCCGTTCACGGTGAGCCGGGATGCCGTGGACGACGTGGAGCGCGGCTCCAAGGACTCCGACTGGCAGCCGGTGAAGGACGCGGCGCGCTCCATGGCGTACGCCGAGGACCAGGCGATCTTCGACGGGTACGCGGCGGCGGGCATCGAGGGGCTGCGCGAACGCACCTCGAACCCGGTCCTGAGCCTGCCGGCCGAGGCTCGCGACTACCCGGACACGATCAGCCGGGCGCTCACCGCGCTGCGCCTCGCCGGTGTGGCGGGCCCGTACGCGCTGCTGCTCGGGGCCGACGCGTACACGGCGGTCAGTGAGACCTCCGACCACGGCTATCCGATCGCCAATCACCTCGGCCGGATCCTGGACGGCGAACTGATCTGGGCGCCCGCGCTGAACGGGGCGTTCGTGCTGTCGAAGCGTGGTGGCGACTTCGAGCTGCGGCTCGGCCAGGACCTGGCGATCGGGTACAGCGGGCACGACGCGCGCGGCATCGAGCTGTACTTCCACCAGACCCTGACGTTCCTGCCCTACACGGACGAGGCCGTCGTCGCGCTCAAGGCGTGAGCCCTCTTCCCGGAGCCTCAGCTTCCCTGGACCCGGGCGATGAACCCGTCCAGGTTGCCGAGCGCCCGGTCCACGCGCTCGTCCAGCGTGAGCGACTCCTCGTAGCGGCCCGCGCGCAGCTTCGGCTGCTTCTTGCCGCGCAGATACAGCGAACAGGCCAGGTCGGCGCAGACGTACAGGCCGACCGTGTTCCCGTCGCGGCCGCGGGCCCCGGCGAGCGGCGCGGCGAACAGGGAGACGCCCGACGAAGCGTGTCCGGTGAGGCAGATCTGGCACAGGCTCGACTTCATCGCGCTGGTGCGCCCGCTCTGCGGCACGCGCAGGGTGATGCCGACCGGCCCGTCGTCCGTGGGGCGCACGAGGTGGGCGCGCAGCGGCGCGCCCGGATCCACCCAGCCGAGGAAGTCCAGGTCGCGCCAGGGCAGCTCGGCGAAGTCGAGCGGCAGCCGCATGCGGGTCGCCTCGCCCTTGGTGCAGTTCACGAAGGACGAGCGAATCTGTTTGTCGCTGAGTGGTTCCACAGCGTGGACCTTACAAAGCCGCTCGCCGATCATGCATCCGGATATCCGCGCACCCGTCAGCCGAGGTTGGGGATCACCGCCACCGGGCACGGCGCGTGGTGCAGCACCGCGTGCGCGACCGAGCCGATGCGGGAGCCGATCGCGGTGCGGCGCGCGCGGCGGCCGACGACGAGCAGCTGGGCGTCGGCCGCGACCGAGAGCAGCACCTGTCCTGCGCTGCCGATCTCGACGTGCTCACGGACCGGCACGTCGGGGAAGCGCTCGCGCCAGGGGGCGAGCGCGTCGCCCAGCGCCTTCCTCTCGTACGGTTCGATGCCGCCGGCGTCGTCGAACAGTTCCATCGAGCCGGGGCTGTAGGCGAACACCGGCGGCAGGCTCCACGCGCGCACCGCCCGTACGGCGACGCCACGGGCCTGCGCCGTGGTGAAGGCGAACTCCATCGCGGCGGCGCTGTCCTCCGGCTCGCCCTCCTGTCCGACGATCACGTCGCGCCCGCTCGCCTCGGCCGGGGCCGCGTCGTCCGCGCGGACGAGGACGATGGGCCGCTCCGCCTTGGCGATCACCTGCTGGCCGACCGAGCCGACGATGAATCCGACGATCACGCCGTGACCCCGCGAGCCGAGCACCAGGGAGTCCCCGTCGCGCGCGGCCCCCAGCAGGGCCTCGGCGGGCCCGTCCCCGTCGAGCACGTCGGTGGTGACCGCGAGCCCGGGGTGGCGCTCTGCGATCTCGTGCTCGGCGTCGGCGAGCAGATCGCCCGCCCATTGCGTGAGCGCGGACTCGTCCGCGGCGAGCACGAGGCTGTCGGGGGCGGGTTCGCCCACGTGCACCAGGCGCAGCGGCAGTCCGCGCCGCAGCGCCTCGCGCGCGGCCCAGGCTGCCGCCGCCGCGCTCTCGGGGGATCCGTCCACTCCCGCGGTGATGGGCCGGGTCATCGCACCGCCTCCTCGTCTGTCCGGACTCGGTCGGCCCGAACGGTGTCTGTCCGGACTCGGGCCGCCCGAACGGTGTCTGTCCGAACTCTGTCCGTCCGGTCTCGTCTAGTGAGCTGTCTGTCCTGGAGCGCCCGATTTACTCGTCGCACCAGGCGTCGCGGGCTTCTTCGACCCTCGCAGATACCGGTTCCAGCCGCCCGCCGGACGCTCGCCCACCTGCAGCTCGCGCAACTGGGCGAGGACGGCCGGGTCCTGCGCGTCGAGCCAGTCGACGAACTGCCGGAAGGACACGAGCCGGACGTCTCCGCTTCCCGCCTTGTCGGCGATCCGCTTGAGCACGTCCTCGACGGCGTCCATGTAGATGCCGCCGTTCCACTCCTCGAAGTGGTTGCCGATGAAGAACGGCGCCCGGTTCGTCTCGTAGGCGCGCTGGAATCCGGTGAGATACGCCTGCGTGGCCTGGGCGCGCCAGCCCGGATAGTTGTACGCGGGGGCGCGGGTGGAGTTCTTCGACTGGTTGGCGAGGATGTTGTAGTCCATCGACAGGACTTCGAAGCTGTGGCCGGGGAACGGGATGCCCTGCAGCGGCAGGTCCCAGACGCCGTGCCGCTTGTCCGGCCAGCGCTGCAGTCCGCCCGGTGAGGAGGCGTCGTAGCGCCAGCCGAGTTCACGGGCCACGGGCAGCAGGTTCTCCTGGCCGAGCAGACAGGGCGTGCGGCCGCCGACGAGTTCCTTGTCGTAGTCGAAGGGCAGGGCCGGCTGGTCGTGCCAGCCGGTGTGGGTGCGCCAGGACTTGACGAAGGTGCGGGCCTGCTCGATCTCGCTGCGCCACTGCTTGGAGCTCCAGTTGGCGACCGAGCCCGATCCGCCGCAGAAGTGTCCGTTGAAGTGGGTGCCGATCTCGTGCCCGTCGAGCCACGCCTGGTGGACGTACTTCAGCGTCTCCTTCACGTGCGGGTCACTGAGGTAGCCGATGTCCGAGGCGCCGACCGGGTTGTTCGGCGGCAGGTAGCGGCGCTTCTGCGCTTCGGGCAGCAGGTAGAGCCCGGACAGGAAGAAGGTCATGCGGGCGTCGTGCTGCCGGGCCAGTTCGAGGAAGCGGGGGAACAGGCCGTTGCCGACCTCGCCCGCGCCGTCCCAGGAGAAGACGACGAACTGCGGCGGCGTCTGGCCGGGTTCCAGGGCGACGGGCGCGGCGGGCTGCTTGGGCTGGCGACCCGTGTACGAGGTCGAGCCGTCACCGATCAGACGGGGCAGCGCCTTCTTCTTGGCGGGGCGCTCGGGATGGCGGGCGGGGCCTGCCGGGGGCGGGTTCTCCCGCTCGCCGCCGCTCGTCCCGCATCCGGCGAGGGTCCCGGCCGCGGCGCCGAGACCGACACCGAGGCCGAGACGCGCCACACGTCTGCGACTGATTCCACTGGACCGACCGGATTCTTCGAACTTCATGGACAACCCAATCCGCGCCCCGGGCGGGGGCGTTGCGCGTCCCCCCACACGGACACCGACCCCCGCACCGTAGGGCGGATAAACGGACAATTGCCTCATTTGTGGCGGCGTGCCGCGGAAAGGGGTGGCACTCGAAGGTGGGCTGCCGGGAGTCGGCTGCTCAGTCCTCGCCGACGACCTTGCCTGGGTTGAACAGGTCCAGCGGGTCCAGGGTCTGCTTCACGGCCCGCTGCAACGCGCAGACGGCGGGCCCGAGTTCGCGGCGCATGCCGCCGCGCTTGAGCAGGCCGACGCCGTGCTCGCCGGTGACCGTGCCGCCCGCGGCGATCGCGGCCTCAAGGAGTTCCTCGAAGGCGGCCTGCGCGGCGACCCGTTCGGCCTCGTCACCCGGCTCGGTGATCAGGAGCGGGTGCAGATTGCCGTCGCCCGCGTGGGCGATGGTCGCGATCCGCACGCAGTGCCTGCGCCCGATCTTCCCGATGGTCGCGAGCATCTGCGGCACGGCGGACCGCGGTACGCACAGGTCCTCGGTCAGCACGGGCCCGAGGCGCTCGAGCGCGGGATACGCGAGGCGCCGTACGTCGAACAGCGCCTCGGCCTCGACGGCGTCGGTGGACTGCTCGGCCCACAGCGCGCCCGCCTCCCGGAAGGCGTCGGCGATCGCGCCCGCCTCGGTCTCGCCCGCGTCGCCCGGGGCGTCGACCCGGGCCAGGAGCATCGCCTCGGCGCCGGGTTCGATGCCCAAATGCTTCCAGTTCTCCACGGCCTCCATGCAGGCCCGGTCGAGGAGTTCGAGGGCGGCGGGCGCGAGGCCCCGGCTCGTGACGAGGGCGACGGCGGCGCCCGCGGCGACCAGGCTGTCGAAGTTGCCGACGACGGTGCGCGGCTCGGCGACCGGCGCGGGCCGCAGCTTGAGCGTGATCTCGGTGATGACGCCGAAGGTGCCCTCGGAGCCGACGAACAGTCCGGCCAGGTCGTATCCGGCGACGCCCTTCGTGGTGCGCCGGCCGAGCCGGACCCGGCTGCCGTACTCCCCCGCGGGCCCGCCCATGACGACTTCCATGCCGAGGACGTAGTCGCGGGTGACGCCGTACTTGAGGCAGCACAGGCCGCCCGCGTTCGTGGAGACGTTGCCGCCGATCGTGGACCAGGGGGCGCTGGCCGGGTCCGGCGGGTACCACAGGCCGTGCTCGGCGACGGCGGCCTTGAGGTCGTTGTTGACGACGCCGGGCTGGACGACGGCGATCAGGTTCTCGGTGTCGATCTCCAGGATGCGGTTCATCCGCGACACGTCGAGCAGGAGACACCCGTCGCTGGCGTTGGCCCCGCCGGACAGGCCGGTTCCCGCGCCCCGCGTGACCACCGGTATCCGCCGGGCCGCGCAGGCCCGCACCACGGACTCGACCTCCTCGGCGGACGTGGCGCGCACCGCGGCGAGCGGGCGGCCCATCGGCGCCCACTCGGCGTCGTCGTGGCCGAGGGACGCGAGGACGTCCGGGTCGGTGACGAGGGTGCTGTCCGGGAGCGCGGCGGCGAGTTCGCCCACCGTGCCCCTCGTGTCTGCGGTGTCGATGTCGTCCTCCTGAACAGATGTCCCTGACCGGCGCGTTCACGGGTCAGGGACACCATCATGGAACACCGCCTCGCGCCGTCACACGGCGCGGGTCGCTCAGGAGCCGACGGTCCCTCAGGAGGCGGGGGCCGTTCAGGAAGCGAGCGTCAGCACGGCGCGCACGCGCTTGCCGACCGGGACCTGCTCCACGGAGATGGCGGCGAGCGCGTCCACGATCTCCAGGCCGTGCCCGCCCACGCGCGCCGGGTCCCGCGGGTAGCGCACCGGCACGGCGGCGCTGCTGTCGTAGACGGTGACTGCGACGTGCCGGGAGGTGCCCTCGAGTTCCAGTACGTACGGGCCCGCGCTGTGCCGGTCCGCGTTCGTGATCAGCTCGCTCACGACGAGCAGGACGTCCCCGGCCGTGCGCGGGTCGAGTTCGACGCACCACTCCTGGCGGAGCCGGGCGAGGAATCCGTCGGCGAACCTGCGCGCGTCGGCCAGGCAGCCCTCTTCGCCGGCGTAGTGGGTCGCCTGCATCAGCGGCCCGACTGCCTCGTCGAGGCCGGTGGGGATCAGTGTCCCGTCCATGTACTCGGTCATTCGTGTCTCTTTCACGCCTGCGGGACTCCGCGATGGACACCCGCAGCCTGCTGATACCCCGCTTGGGGCCGCGCAGTCCTGCTGTATTCAACCGGGGTGACCGGCTTCCCGGCCCGTCGTTTGAAGGACGACATCGTGTCCCTTCGGACTTCCGGGAGAGCCCCGCCATGCCCCAGCTTCGCCGCGACAGCATTATCCCCCGCTCGCGGACCGCCACCGACCAGGCGGAGACCGCCCTGCTCGTGCAGTACACCGGCCTCGTACGCCTGGCGTATCTCACCCTCCCGGCCGCGTTCACCCGCCACCGCCGGGTGCTGCTTGCCCACGCCGCCGTCCAGCGCGCCCTGCCGGGGCACCGGGCCTTAGTCGTGCCCGCTCCGCGGCTCCCCGACGTCGGCGGCGACACCGCCGCCGACGCGCTGCGCGTACGGATTCTGCGGGCCGCCCTGTCCGTCGCGCACCGGCCGTCCGGCTGGCCCGCGGCGCTGCCGCCGCCGCGCACCCTGCTGCCCCGGCTCCCCGTGGTCTGGGGGTTGCGGCTGTTCCCGCGCTCCGGCGGGGCCGAGGAACTCGCGCTGGTGCGTGCGCTCGTGGGCGCTTCGGCCGCGGCGCGCGCCGCGTTCGTGCTGCGACACGTCGACGGCCTGGGCTCGGACCGGGCGACCGCGCTCCTGGCCGCCGCCGGGGTGCCGGAGGCGGAGGCGGCGGTGCGGGAGTCCGTCGGGCTCGACGCGGAAGCGGGGCCCGCGGCGGCGGCGTTGCTGCGCTCCCAGGAGTTCGACGCCTGCTCCGTGCAGACACGGCCCACGGATCTGCCGCGCCGCGCACGGCGGACCCGGGCCGCCCTCGCGGCCGGGGCAGTGGCCGTCGTCGCGGCGGCCGCGCTGCTCGCCCCCGACTCCACGCCGCGCCGGGAGGCGGCGGGCGGCGACGCACCGGTGCGGACGGCGCTCGGCGCGGGTGACCTCACCCGCGCCGGGCGGGACACCTGGGCCGACACCTCGCGGGTCGACTTCACGGCCTGGTCGGCGCGCGGCGACCGCACCGACGACACCGCGCTGCTGGACCGGGCGCTGGCCGCGTGGGCCGCACCCGCCGGGTCCGTGCGCGTCGACCGGACCCAGGACACCGCGGCCGATCCGCCGCCGCGCGCCCCGCAACTGCTGTTCGCCGGCTCCGTCGACGGCCGTGCCGTGGTGCTCCTCAGCGACGGCGAACGACTGGCCCGCTACACCGCGCCGGACGGCAAGGGGCCCGCCGGCCTGGCACTGGCCCGGGTCGACGACGCCGACGTGACCACAGCGGCCGCCGTCGTGCTCAGTCGTGGCCACGGCTCGGCCCGCTACCTCGCCGCGCCGTGGATCTCCGAGGCCGGCACCCGCGATCTGTTGCGGCCCGACGCTCCGGCGCGGCCGTTGCGGATGTCGGACGACGGGGTGACCGAGCCCGTTCCCGTCGCGCCGGAGAACGGCTGTGCGCGGCGCCCGGTGCTTCAACTGCGGTCCTCCTCGCGCATCGTGGAGCACCACTCGTTCCTGCTCGCCGACCTCGGCGGCCTGTCGCCGGTGCATCTCACGTACACGCCGCTGCCGGGACACGGCACGCCTCCGCCCCGGCAGCCGCGCGAGGCCACCGGCGGCCAGGCCCTGGTCGCGTGGGCGCGCACCGCCTGCCGGCTCCAGCCGTGGCGGGGTGGCGCCGTGCGCGCCGTGAACGCGTGGGATTTCGCCGAGCAGCGGTTGCCGAAGGACGCGGGCCGGGCGGTGTGGTCGTGTGTGCGCGCCTCCACGTGGCGCGGGCCGGGCGATGTCGCGATCCTGCTGCGCACCCCCGCCGGGGCCACCGCACCGGCGCACCTGGCCGGCCGGGCGCGGGCCACGGCGGCGTGCAGCCGGTTCGGTCAGCACGTGGTCGCGGACACCCGGTGGCGGGCGCCGGACGGGCACTGGTATCTCCTGGCGGCGGGCAGCCGGGCGGTCACCCGGATCGAGGCGAGCGGCGCGGTGAGCGCCGACCGCACGGGCCGCACCCTGGCCGTCCGCGCCCCGGAGCACGGAGCCGTCCGGGTGGCGGCCCGTCTCGACACGGGCGAGCGGCTCGGGGAGGTGGCACCCGGACGGCCCTGAGCGCTCGGGCCCGCCGCATCCACCGGCGCTGTTGATGCGGAAGTCGGTCGTGGGGCGGACGGTGGAGGACAGGGAACGAGCGAGGGAGTGCCATGAACGCGGAACGTGCCGGGCAGCGGTGTCTGGTCACCGGGGCGAGCGGCTACATCGGCGGCCGGCTCGTGCCGGAACTGCTGGCCGCGGGGCATCAGGTGCGCTGCCTGGCCCGCTCCCCCGCCAAGCTCCGCGATCATCCGTGGTCCGGCGACGTCGAGGTGGTCGAAGGCGACCTCACGGACCGCGACTCGCTCGGCGCCGCGCTGCGCGGCATCGACGTCGCCTACTACCTGGTGCACGCGCTCGGCACCGGCAAGGAATTCGAGCGCACCGACCGCGAGATGGCGACGGCCTTCGCCGAGGAGGCCCGCCGGGCCGGGGTGCGGCGGATCGTCTACCTGGGCGGTCTGACGCCCGCGGGCGTGCCCGAGCGGGAGCTGTCGCCGCATCTGCGCTCGCGGGCCGAGGTGGGCCACATCCTGCTGGACTCCGGCGTGCCGACGACGGTGCTGCGGGCCGCCGTGATCATCGGGTCGGGGTCCGCCTCCTTCGAGATGCTGCGCTATCTGACCGAACGGCTCCCGGTGATGGTGACGCCGAGCTGGGTGCACACCCGGATCCAGCCGATCGCGGTCCGCGACGTGCTGCGCTGTCTGGTGGCCGGGGCGACGGTGCCGCCCGAGGTGTCCCGCGCCTTCGACGTCGGCGGGCCCGACGTGCTCACCTACCGCGACATGATGCTGCGGTACTCGGCGGTGGCGCGGCTGCCGCGGCGTGTCGTGGTCGGGGTGCCGATGCTCAGCCCCGGTCTGTCGAGCCACTGGGTCGGCCTGGTGACGCCCGTGCCCGCCGCCATCGCCCGCCCGCTGACCGAGTCGCTGCGCCACGAGGTCGTCTGCCACGAGCGCGACATCGAGAAGTGGGCGGAGTATCCGCCGGGTTCCCCGATCGGGTTCGACGAGGCGGTGCGGCTGGCGCTGCGCCGGGTCCAGGAGGCGCAGGTGGCCACGCGCTGGTCGTCCGCCTCGCTGCCCGGCGCGCCCAGCGATCCGCTGCCCACCGACCCGGACTGGGCGGGCGGCAGCCTCTACACGGACGAGCGGGAACGGATCGTCGAGGCCTCGCCCGAGCGGCTGTGGGACGTGATCGAGGGCATCGGCGGGGAGCACGGCTGGTACTCGTTCCCGCTGGCGTGGGCGGTGCGCGGGTGGCTCGACCGGCTGGTGGGCGGCGTGGGGCTGCGGCGCGGTCGGCGGGACGCGGCGCGGCTGCGGGTCGGGGACTCGCTGGACTTCTGGCGCGTCGAGGCGATCGAGCCGGGCCGGCTGCTGCGGCTGCGCGCCGAGATGCGGTTGCCGGGGCTCGCCTGGCTGGAGCTCTCCGTGCAGCCGGCGGGTGACGGGCGCGTCCGCTACCACCAGCGGGCGCTGTTCCATCCGCACGGCCTGGCGGGCCAGGCGTACTGGTGGAGCGTGGCCCCGTTCCACTCCGTGGTGTTCGGCGGGATGGCGCGCAATATCGCGGCGGCGGCCGAGCGCGGGCCGGACGGCGGCGCCCCGTCCGGCCCATCGGTGCATCCGCACGCGTCCTCGACCGGGAAGGGCTGACACAGCCCGCTTCTCATCGCTGCCCACCCTCGCTGCCCATCTGGAGCCCTGCCGTGCGTGTCCGTGTCGTCCTGTTCACCTCCGATCTCCGCGTGCACGACCATCCGCCGCTGCGGGCGGCGCTGAACTCGGCGGACGCCGTGGTGCCGCTGTTCGTCCGCGACGCGGGGGTCGCCGGGTTCCTCGCGCCGAACCGGGAGGCGTTCCTCGCCGACTGCCTGCGGGATCTGGACGCGGGGCTGCGGGAGCGGGGCGGGCGGCTGGTGGTGCGCACCGGCGACGTGGTCGACGCGGTCGCGAAGGTGGTGGCCGAGACGGACGCGTGCGCCGTGCACCTGGCGGGCGGCGTGTCGGCCTACGCGCAGCACCGGGAGGACCGTCTGCGGGACACGCTGGGCCGCCTCGGCTGCGAACTCGTCGCGCACGACGGGGTCGTCACCTGTGTCCCGCCCGGCGCCGTCACGCCCGGCTCCCGGGACCACTTCGCGGTGTTCACGCCCTACCACCGGCGCTGGGCGCAACACGGGCTGCGCGCGGTCGTCCGGGCCCCGCGCGCGGTCCGGGTCCCCGACGGCGTCGGCTCCGAGGCGCTGCCCGAGCGGGCGGAGGTGACGGGGGTGTCGCCGGGGCTCGCCGCCGGAGGCGAACGGGAGGGCCGCTCGCTGCTGACCCGCTGGCTGCGTTCGGGCATCGCCGCGTACGAGGACCGGCACGACGACCTGGCTGGCGACGCCACCTCGCGGCTCTCCCCGCACCTGCACTTCGGCACCGTCGGCCCCGTCGAAGCGGTGCACCGCGCCCGTACGGCGGGCGGCCCGGGAGCGGAGGCGTTCGTGCGGCAGCTGGCTTGGCGCGACTTCCACCATCAGGTGCTCGCGGCGCGCCCCGACGCCGCGCACGCCGACTACCGCACCCACCACGACCGTTGGCGCCGGGCGCCCCGGGAGTTCGAGGCGTGGCAGGAGGGGCGCACCGGCTACCCGGTGGTGGACGCTGCGATGCGGCAGCTGCGCCACGAGGGCTGGATGCACAACCGGGGGCGGCTGCTCACTGCGTCGTTCCTCGTCAAGACGCTGTACATCGACTGGCGGGCAGGGGCCCGGCACTTCCTGGAGCTGCTGGTGGACGGGGACGTCGCGAACAACCAGCTGAACTGGCAGTGGATGGCGGGCACCGGCACGGACAGCCGTCCGAACCGGGTGCTCAATCCGGTGACCCAGGCCAAGCGCTACGACCCGGACGGCGCCTACGTACGGCGCTGGGTACCGGAGTTGGCGGACGTCGAGGGCGCCGCGGTGCACACGCCGTGGAAGGTGGCCGGGCTCGACCGGGCCGCGCTCGGCGACTATCCGGACCCGCTCGTCGAACTGCCCGACGGGCTCGCCCGGTTCAAGAGGGCGCGGGGACTCGACTGACCTCCGGGTAGTGGCGCTCGATCTGCCGGAGTGCCTGCGGCAGCGTCGCCGGATGCAGCGCGCCACGCACGCCGCGCCCCGCCCAGCCGGGCCCTGCCAGCATCACCGCGGGCTTGCCGCGCGCGCCGCGCACACCCCAGTGGGTCTCGGCGAGGTGCCGGGCCAGCGGCAGACTCGCGGTGGAACGGGCCTGCGCCCACAGCACCACCACGCGCGGCCCGATCCTGCGCACCGCCGCCGATACCGCCTCCACGGGCACGGCGGCACCGAACATCCGCTGCGGCACGCCCAGTTGACTCAGTCCGGCACTGAGCGCCTCCAGGGCGAGCACGTGCTGCTCGGCGGGGACGCAGGCGAGGACCAGCGGGGGCAGCGCGAGCGTGGACTCGACGGGGGCGGCGGCGCGGTGCAGCGTGCGCGACACGTGCCAGGACAGCAGGTGCTCTACCTCGACGTACCGGTCGCCCGCCTCCTCCCACTTGCGGCCCACCGCGTGCAGCACCGGCGCCATCACGTCCTGCCAGGCGCTGACCAGGCCGTGCTGCGCCACGGCGTCGGCCAGGAGGTTCTGCACGGTCGGCGTGTCCATGCGGGTCGCCGCACGGGAGATGCCCCGGCACTGGCGCTCCAGCGTGGCCTGTGTGGCGGGCGCGGCCGGTGCGGGACGCTGGAGCGGCAGTTCGGCGGGCTGCGTCGCCAGGCGTTTGCCCGCGAGCCGCGCGGCCTCGGCGGGCGGCAGGCCCGTCGTGGTCAGCCGGCACATCTCCTCGACGGCCGCGATGTCCTGCGCCGTCCAGCGCCGGTGGTGTCCCGCCGAGCGCTGCGCGGGCCCGAGCCCGTAGCGCCGGTCCCAGCTGCGCAGGGTCGTCGGGGAGACGCCCAGCCGCCTGGCGAGGGCGCCGGTGGTGACGCCCGTCTCCTGTGGTGCCGCATGTGACTCTGCCACGTCGTGCGCGTGCCGCCCCTCGTCCATCCGGCCCACGATACGACGCACAACCGATGCGGGTTGCCGTGCGGCGGGAGCCGTTTCAAGGATGACCGGGCCGTCACCCGGCGGGCGCCGCGCGTGTCCGGTCCGGTTCGTCGGCAGTCGGGTTCGGGACCGTTTCGAGGAGTTGACGGGGCGTTGAGGAAGCCAGGCTTGCTGTCGCGGGGCGTCGACCCGCGCGAGGTGTCGGAGGCCGCCCTGGCGGACGGCCTCGCGACGGGTGACGTCGCCTGCCTCGCCGAGGTGTACCGGCGGTGGGCGCCGCTGGTGCGGGGCCTCGCGCACCGGGCGCTCGGCGACCACTGCGAGGCGGAGGACGTGATGCAGCAGGTGTTCCTCGCCGCCTGGCGCGGCCGGACCGGGTACCGGCCCGAACTGGGCCCGCCCTCGGCCTGGTTGACGGGCATCGCCCGGCACCGGGTCGCGGACGCGCTCGCGGCTCGGAGCCGGCGCGCGGCCCTGTTCGAGGCGGCGGTCGGCCGGCACGCGATCGCGATCGGGCGTGACGGCGCGAGCGACTCCGGCATGGACGCGGTCGTGGAACGGCTGGTGCTGTCGCAGGAGTTGGCGCGCCTGCCGGGGACGCAGGCCACGGTGCTGCGCCTGACGTTCTACGAGGACCTGACGCAGCCCCAGATCGCCGAGCGCACCGGCTGGCCGCTGGGCACGGTCAAGAGTCACGCCCGGCGCGGCATGCGGCGCCTCGGCGACCGGCTGCGCGGTCGGGGCGAGCGTGGGTGAGGCACGCGGGAGTCGGGTGCATCCGATCGGCCCCCTCGGCACGAAACCCCGGTGTGCGGCGCACGAGCACGGCCGCACGTACCCGGGCGGCCCAGACCCCGCCGCCCACCCATCTCAGCGGGGTCGGCGCCGCTGAGGTGGGCTCCGGCGGGGCGCGACTACAGTCGACGATCATGAACATTGGTTCCGTCCGCGTCCGCGACGTACCCGAGTCCGACATCGAACGCGCCCTGGCGCTCTCCCATCTCGTCTTCCACGAGTCACCCGACGACGAACGCCGCAAGCAGCAACAGCAGGAGCTGTCCGGCCACCTGCGGATCGGGGCGTACGACGGCGAGGAGTTGGTCGGCTTCGCCGCGGCGCACCCCTTCGTCGTCTCCGTGCCGGGCGGCGCCGACCTCCCCTGCCCCGGTCTGTCCTACGTCTCGGTGGCGCCCACGCACCGCAGGCGCGGCGTGCTGTCGGCGATGATGTCCGAGCTGTTCGCCCGCTGGACCGAACAGGGGGCGCCGCTGGCCGCGTTGTGGGCCTCCGAGGCGGCGATCTACGGCCGGTTCGGCTTCGGACCCGGCACGTACGGGGCGACCGTGGAGATCGACTCGCGACGCGCCCTCGCACTGCGCGTCCCGCCCGACGAGCGGGCGCTGCACCTGCTCGACGCCCGATCGGTGCCGACCGCGCTCGCGCCGTACTTCGAGTCCACGCGCGGGCTGCGGGCGGGCCGGCACGCGCGCACGGAGGCGTGGTGGCGCGAGCAGTGGATGGCGCGAACGGACGAGGAGGACGAGGATCTGTCGCCGCCGCGCGTGGTGACGCTCGGCGACCCGCTCGCCGGTTACGCGATCTACCGCACCAAGGCGGGCGACTGGTCCGGGGGCACTGCCGGCCTGGTGAGCGTCGAGGAGCTGGAGGCCGACGGGCCCGAGCAGGCGGCGACGCTGTGGCGATACCTCGCGGACATCGACCTGACGGGCACGGTGCGCGCCCACGGCAGGCCGCTCGACGATCCGCTGTCGCTGTTCGCGGCCGATCCCGACCAGGTGAGCGTCAAGAACGTCGAACCAGCGCTGTGGGTGTGTCTGGTGGACGTGCGCGCGGCGCTCGCGGCCCGCGTCTGGGCGGCGCCCGTGGACGTGGCGATCGAGGTGCTCGACGCGCGGATCACCGCGAACGCGGGGACGTTCCGGCTGATCGCGTCGCCGGACGGCTTCTCGTACGCGCCCACCGGCGACGCCCCCGATCTGACCGTCCAGGCCCGCGATCTGGCGACCGCGTACATGGCGGCGAAGCCGGTGGCGGACCTGGTGCGCGCGGGTCTGGTGACGGAGCACACGCGGGGCGCGGCGTCGATGCTCGACGCCGCGCTGCGCACGGAGCTACTGCCGCACACCGGCGACTCGTACTGAACTCACGCCGCTGACGGGCGGGTTCAGCACTCCATCTTCCACGTGTGGGAGTCGCCGCTGTCGTTGGCCCAGCCGTTGGACGCGATCTCCTGGCCGGGCGCGAGACAGACGGTGCCGAAGCCGACCAGGCCCGGGTTCTCGTAGACCTGGACGTGGTCCTTGATGCCCGGTCCCGAGATTCCGTGGTTGGCCCAGGAGGAGTCCTCGTCCTGGATGCCGTCCTCCCAGTCGTGGTCGTCGCCGGACCAGTTCCAGCGCATTCCGGTGTAGTTGGCGTCGGTCCAGGCGCAGAACTCGCCGCTGGGGCACTGGGCGGCGAAGGCGGTCGCGGGGAGCGCGGCGCCGCCGAGGGCGAGGACCGCGGCGGTGACGAGGGCGATCGGGTGCTTCATGGGATCTGTTCTCCTTGCGGGTTCAGTGGGTCGGGGTGTGCAGCACTCGGGTGGACGCGTCGAGCGCGCGGGCCCGCAGGCGCTGCCAGTCGGCGAGGTCGGCACGGTGCCGGGCGCGCACGGAGGCGAGGCTGAGGTCGCGGTGGGCGGCCTCGGGCTTGAGGTTGTTGACGACGGTCGACACCTGGAACCAGCGTTTCTGGTCGCCGTAGAGGGTGCGTTGGGCGGCAGCCAGGCAGCCGTCGGTGTGGGCGCGCACGGGGATGCCGTTCGCGAGGGTCAGGGAGAGTTCGGCGGGCGGCCGGCCGAAGAGGGCGGCGGCGACGCGCTGCTCCCCCGCCCGGTTCGCCGGGCGCCGCCCCGGCCGGGGCGGTGTCAGGCCCTGCCGGGTGAGGCAGCGGTCGGTGAGGGTCTGGGTCGCGGCCCTGATGGTGTCGTCGGGGGTGCGGGCGGCCGCGTCGGGGCGCTCGGTGGTGCAGCCCGTGAGCGGCAGCAGCAGGGCGCAGGCGAGGACGGTGAGGGCACGGGTTCGGCGGTTCATGGCGCGCTCAGCCCGGCTCGCACCCCATGGTGGTGTCGGAGACACCGTCGAGTTTTCCGGCCCACTCCCAGTTCTCGGAGTAGTCGTCGCGCCTGATCTCCCGGTAGAGGCAGCCGGTCGCGGTGTAGCTGATGGCGTAGACGGTGCCCGCGACGCGGGAGTCGAAGGAGACGGCGTGCCGCGCCGTGCCGTTCTCCGCGTCGGCGTAGCCGGGCGGCCCGTAGCACCAGGCCTGGCCGTGCATGCCGACTTCGGTCCAGAAGCAGACCTGGCCGGGCGGTACGGCGGCGGGCGCCGCGGCGGCGGTGGGTGCGAGGGCGGTCGTGGCGCCGCCGAGAAGGGGCAGCATGAGGGCGAGCAGCACTGATCTGTGCTTCATGAAGGGTTTCATTTCGGTGACCCCGGAGTGATCGTTCTTACTGAGCGTGATCACACTGCCCCGGAGTCGGCGTGATCAAGCGCCGCGTCACCCTTGTCAGTGACTATTGGTAACCGGCGTGCGACGCCGCGGCCCTCGACCGCGTGGCTGGGTGCGGGCCATGCGGACCGCGTCGACGGACTCGGCGAGGAGTTCGTACTCCGTGGTGTCGTCGCGGGTGGCGATCCTGACGAGCCGTCCGGAGGCCAGGTCCTCCGCGACGTTCTCCTGCTGCTCCGGGTCGGCGCACCAAGCCCGCAGCCGTTCCGGCACATCGGGTGCGTCGTCGGCCACTGGCGTCAGCGCACCCTCGGGTAAGTGCGGCTGCCCGGGGCGCGGGTCGAGGCGCTCGGCCATCCACATGGCCCGGTCGCGCAGCCACCACAGGGCCAGCGCGATGGTGGGGGCGCGATATGTGCCGAGCGGAACACCCACGCGCCGGCCACCGCAGATTCCGTACGCGGTGACGTGGCACAGGAATTCGTCGTGCACGGTCTCCCCCATTGCCTGGCGCCCGACTGCATTGACTGTTGTGCCAAACGATCAGTGATCCACCGCAACGGCGAGAATGTGCCGGGCAATTGGCCCGGGACGCGCCGCCTTCGAGCAAGGTTCAACCTTTCCCTGATCAAGTATCGGCACTTGGGAGACGGTGTCACCATTGCTTTCACGCCAGTCTCCGGGCATATTCACGGCGCGCGTTGGCCGAAATACTTCAGGTCGGAGACACTGCACGCATGCGCTCACACGACGTACTCATGGACGGTTACAGTCGCATTAAGGAAGAGGTGCACGCGGCCGTCGAGGGACTTTCCGCCGACGCGCTGAACGAGCGCCCGGAGGACACCGCGAATTCCATTGCCTGGCTGATCTGGCATCTCACCCGCGTTCAGGACGACCATGTCGCCGACGCCGCGGGACTGGAGCAGGTCTGGCTGGCGGACGGCTGGGCCAAGCGGTTCGAGCTGCCGCTCGCCGAGACGGACACCGGGTACGGGCACACACCGAAGCAGGTCGGCCAGGTGCGGGTCACCTCGGGCGAGCTCCTGGTGGGCTATTACGACGCGGTGCACGAGCAGACGCTCGGCTTCATCGGCGGCTTGAAGGACGCCGATCTCGACCGTGTCGTCGACGAGGGCTGGGATCCGCCGGTGACGCTGGGGGTCCGGCTCGTCAGCGTGCTCTCGGACGACCTTCAGCACGTGGGGCAGGCCGCCTACCTGCGCGGACTGAGCTGAGCCCACCGACATCCCGCCGTGGTCAGCGGCGCCGGACCTCGCGTCCGGCGCCGCTTTCGTGCGCGCCAGAGGTCTTGACAACTCCATTGGTCTGAACCAGCTTTGGCGCACAGCGGTGGCCACCGTTCACATCCGCAGTACCCCCCTCTTGCCAGGAGGCTCCCCCGTGGACCGTGCACGCCCCCGCAGACCCAGACCCGGCCTCGCGCTCGCCGTCGTGGCGGCCGCCTCGCTCGGCGTCACCGCGCTCGCCTCTCCCGCGCAGGCCGCCGACGTCAATGTGGCCAAGAACGCCGGCTTCGAGTCGGACCTGAGCAACTGGACGTGCTCCGCGGGCAGCGGTTCCGTCGTGTCCTCGCCCGTGCACGGTGGCACGAAGGCCCTGAAGGGCGCCCCGGCGGGCCAGGACAATGCCAAGTGCAGCCAGACCGTCGCCGTGAAACCCAACTCGACGTACACGCTGAGCAGTTGGGTACAGGGCGGCTACGCCTATCTCGGCGCGAGCGGCACCGGCACCACCGATGTGTCGACCTGGACGCCGGGCAGCTCCTCCTGGCAGCAGGTCACGACGAGCTTCAAGACCGGCGCGAACACGACCTCCGTGACCGTCTACACGCACGGCTGGTACGGGCAGAGCGCCTACTACGTCGACGATGTGAACGTCTTCGGCCCCGACGGGGGCGGCGGCACGGACCCGGTGGTGGTCCCGGCCGCGCCCACCGGGCTCGCGGCGGGCGCGAGCACCTCGTCCTCCGTCGGCCTCTCCTGGTCCCCGGTCTCCAACGCCACCGGCTACAACGTGTACCGCGACGGCACGAAGGTCGCCGCCGTCACGGGCGCCTCGACGACAGTGACCGGACTCGCGGCCGACACCTCGTACAGCTTCCAGGTCACCGCGACGAACGCGGCGGGCGAGTCGGGGAAGTCGGCGGCGGTGAGCGCGCGGACCGCCACGTCCGGCGGCAACCCCGGCGGCGGCACCGTGCCCAAGCACGCGCTGACCGGCTACTGGCAGAACTTCGACAACGGCGCGAGCGTCCAGAAGCTGCGCGACGTCCAGTCGCAGTACGACATCATCGCCGTCGCGTTCGCCGACGCCACGACCACACCCGGGAAGATCGCCTTCAACCTGGACCCGGCCGTCGGCTACGCGGGCGCCGGTGACTTCAAGGCGGACATCGCCGCGAAGCAGGCGGCCGGCAAGTCCGTGATCCTGTCGGTCGGCGGCGAGAAGGGCACCGTCGCGGTGAACAGCGACGCCTCGGCGACGGCGTTCGCGGACAGTGCGTACGCGCTGATGCAGGAGTACGGCTTCGACGGCATCGACATCGACCTGGAGAACGGCCTCAACTCGACGTACATGTCGAAGGCGCTGCGCCAGCTGTCGACGAAGGCGGGCGGCAAGCTGGTCCTGACGATGGCGCCGCAGACCATCGACATGCAGTCGACGTCCGGCGAGTACTTCAAGACCGCGCTGAACGTGAAGGACATCCTCACGGTCGTCAACATGCAGTACTACAACAGCGGTTCGATGCTGGGCTGCGACGGCAAGGTCTACAGCCAGGGCTCCGTCGACTTCCTGACGGCGCTCGCCTGCATCCAGTTGGAGGGCGGCCTCGACGCCTCGCAGGTCGGGCTCGGCGTCCCGGCGTCGACTCGCGGCGCGGGCAGCGGCCATGTGGCCCCGTCGGTCGTGAACAACGCGCTGGACTGTCTGGCGCGCGGCACCGGCTGCGGCACGTTCAAGCCCGCGAAGACCTATCCGGGGCTGCGCGGGGCGATGACCTGGTCCACGAACTGGGACGCGACGGCGGGCAACGCCTGGTCGAACGCGGTGGGCCCGAAGGTGCACGCGCTGCCGTAGGGCAGGCGCTCCACCACGGGGAGCCGGTGGCACACCGCCACCGGCTCCCCGTCGTGTCAGCCGCCCATGAAGAGCATCGTGCCGTCGGGGCCCAGTGCCTCGACGCGCGCACCGTGTTCGACGGTGCGGCTGACCGTGCAGTACTTCTCGTGGGTCAGCCGGATACCGCGTTCGAGCGCCTCCGCGGCGGCCGGGTCCCCCTCCGGCAGGTCGATCTCGTAGGAGACACGGACGGAACCGACCCGTCCGTCGTCCTCCGGCCGCGACGCGGACTCGACGGTGATGCGCAGCGCGTCGTGCGGCACGGTGCGGGCCGTGCGGTCCACGACGAGGCCGCCGCAGCCGCCGAGCGCGGCGAGGAGGAGTTCCACGGGGGTGAAGGAGGGCTGGGCGCCCTCGCTGTCGGCGGGGGCGATGCGGACCTCGGCGCCGCGGTCGTTGCGCGCGGTCCAGTCGCGGTCGCCGTTGCGGACGGTTTCGATGCGGTAGTCGGCCATGCCGGAACCGTAACCAGCGGCGAGCTCCGCGCCCCGCAGCGGCCCCGGGGTGTCGGGGCGGCGGGGCGGGGAGTCCGCGTGCCCCACGCCCGCGGACTCCCCGATGGTGCTCCCTCCCCTGGCGGCCGCTGCCCGAGTGTGCGGCCGCCGTGCCGCAGAGTCTGCCGGGGACGGGCGCGGACTTCATCCCGCACCCCCGGATTTCGGTAACTTCACGTGTTGAATCAGTGGCGAGAAGTTACGGGGATGTGGCGTCGGATCCCGTACATACGGCGGGAGTCGGGGCGCGGACCCGGCCGTCTGGCGTGATCCCTTCGCCTCAAGTACGGCCGGATCACCGTGCCTGCGCGGGCCCCTCCAGGCGCTCCCCGCACCTGGCGCAGAACAGCGCGCCGGCGTCGTCGGCGGCGCGGCCGCACGCCGCGCACACACGCGGTAGCAGACAGGGCGCCTCGCCGCCCTCGGTCGTGACCTGCGGTTCGGCACGGCGGATGGTCATACCGGGCCGCCTGCGGTGCGCCGTGAGGTAGACGAGCCCGTCCTCGCCCGCGCTGACCGCGCGCCGCTCGCCGCGCGGCACGAACGCGAGCGTGCCGGGCGCGAGCCCTTCGTGCTCGCCCGCCCGGTGCAGCGTGCCGTGGCCCTCCACGACGACGAGCAGCACGTCGAGTTCTGTCTCCACGTATCCGTCGCCGCCTCCGCCCGGTCGCAGGCGGACGACGTTGGCGTCGAGTTGGCGGGCCGCGCCGTCGAGCCGCCAGAGGGCGCCGGTCGCCTCCGGCGCGGCGGCGCTCAGTACGTCGGCGAGGGTGACGTGGGCTGCGGGCATCGGACTGGCTCCCGTGACGTGGTGCGTCGGATCGTGGCGGTTCGAGTCTCCCTCACCGCAACTCTCTCTGTTCAAACAGTGGACTCAGCTACATGCCTCTGCAATTCTCCAACAACTGAACGCAAGAACTTGATGCACGTCCTTCAATTCGCTCACAACGGCGCATGGACAGGAGAGGCATGTTCGGACAGTGCGTGTTCAGATCCAAGGGGAGACGGGGGTGGCGGGGAGCCGCGGCGGGGTTCCTCGTCCTCACTCTGGCGCTCCTCGGCCTGCCCGCCGTGACCGCGCAGGCCGCGGGCGGGCCCAACCTCGCGGCGGGGGCGCAGACCAGGGCGAGCAGCGCGAAAACGGGGTACGGGTCGGGGAACGTCTCGGACGGCAACCCCTCGACGTACTGGGAGAGTTCGGGCGCCGACCGGCCGCAGTGGGCACAGGTGGACCTCGGTTCCACGGCCCGCGTCGACGAGGTGACGCTGCGCCTGCCGGCCGCGTGGGAGAGCCGGACGCAGACGCTCTCGGTGCAGGGCAGCACGGACGGCACGACGTTCGACACGCTCAAGCCCTCGGCGCCGTACACGTTCTCGCCCGGCACCAGCAACACGGTGAACATCCCCTTCCCCGCCACGCAGACCAAGTACGTGCGGATCGTCGTCACCGCCAACACCGGCTGGAAGGCGGCCCAGTTGGCGGATCTTGAGGTGCACGGGGCCGCCGACTCGTCGGTCAACCTGGCGCGCGGCAAGACGTTCACGGCCGACTCCGTCACGCAGGCGTACGCGGCCGCCAACGCGGGCGACGGCGACCCGTCGAGCTACTGGGAGAGCAAGAACGACGCACTCCCCCAGTGGATCCAGGTGGACCTCGGCGCCTCGGTGCGGGTGAACCGGGTGGTGCTGCGCCTGCCGCCGTCCTGGGAGCCCCGGACGCAGACGCTCGCGGTCAAGGGCAGCACCAACGGCTCGGACTTCACCGATCTGGCGGCGTCGAAGGCGTACGAGTTCAGCGCGGCCGACGGACAGCGGCAGGACATCACGTTCGACGCGGTGACCACGCGCTACGTTCGCGTCCTGGTGACGGCCAACACGCGTCCACCAGCGGGACAGCTCGGTGAGTTGGAGGTGTACGGGCCGACGACCGGCGACACCGAGGCACCGACGGCGCCCGGGGACCTCGCCTACAAGGAGCCCTCGACCGGCCGGATCGAGCTGACATGGAAGGCATCCACGGACGACACGAAGGTCATCGGCTACGACGTCTACGCGGACGGGCAGCTGCGCGCCTCGGTCGACGGTGACACCCTCACGTACACGGACACCCAGCCCGCGTCGGCCACGCTCACGTACTATGTGCGCGCCAAGGACGCGGCGGGCAACCAGTCGGCGAACAGCAACTCCGTCACCCGCAAGGGCGATTCGGGTGACACGCAGGCACCCACCGCTCCCGGCGGCCTCTCCTTCACCGAGGGGACGACGGGCCAGGTCAAGCTCGACTGGCGGGCCTCGACGGACAACGTGAAGGTGACCGGCTACGACATCTACGCGAACGACAAGCTTCTCAAGTCCGTCCCTGGTGACACCACTTCGTACACCGACACCCAGCCGGCATCGGCGACGGTGACGTACCACGTGCGCGCCAAGGACGCGGCGGGCAACCAGTCGGCGAACAGCAACTCCGTGACCCGCAACGGCTCGACCACCGAGACCGCGAATCTGGCGGTCGGCAAGCCGGTGTCCGCGTCGTCGTCCGTGTACACGTACGTCGCGGACAACGCGGTGGACGACGACACCAGCACGTACTGGGAGGGCGCCCCGGGCTCGTACCCGAACACCCTGACCGTGAAGCTGGGCGCCAACGCGGACGTCTCCTCGCTCGCCCTGAAGCTGAGCCCGGACGCGGCATGGTCGGCCCGCACACAGAGGATCGAGGTGCTCGGGCGCGAGCAGCAGGCGTCGGAGTTCACGCGGCTGGCCGAACCGAAGGAGTACCGCTTCGATCCGGCGGGCGGCAACAAGGTGACGGTGCCGTTGACCGCGCGCGTCGCGGACGTCCGGCTCGTCTTCACCGCCAACTCGGGCGGATCGGCGGGCCAGTTGGCGGAGTTCCAAGTCCTCGGCGAGCCGGCCCCGAACCCGGACCTGGTGGTCACGGGCATCACGTCGAAGCCCGAGGCGCCGGTCGAGTCCGACAAGGTCAGCCTGTCGGCGACGGTACGCAATGCAGGCACGGAGGCCGCCGACGCCACCGACATCGACTTCGAGCTCGGTTCGAAGAAGGTGGGTACGGGTTCGGTGGGCGCGCTCGCCGCCGGTGCGTCCGCCACGGTCAGCGCGGACATCGGCGCGCACGAGGCGGGCTCGTACCAGGTCGGCGCGGTGGTCGACGCGAGCCGTCTTGTCGTGGAGCGCGACGAGGCCAACAACCACTACACCAGCCCGACGAACCTGGTCGTAAAGCCGGTGACGAGTGCGGACCTGGTGGCCTCCCCCGTGGCGTGGTCCCCGAGCGCACCCACGGAGGGCGACACGGTCGACTTCTCGGTCGCCCTGAAGAACCAGGGCAACCAGTCGAGCGCGAGCGGCGGGCACGACATCACGCTCACCGTCACGGACTCCGGCGGGAATGTCGTCAAGACACTCAACGGTTCCCACGACGGTGCGATCGCGGCCGGTGACACCACGCCGCCCGTGAAGCTGGGCACCTGGACGGCGGGCAAGGGCAAGTTCACGGTGAAGACGGTGATCGCCGACGACGCGAACGAACTCGCGGTCAAGCGCGCCAACAACACGTCCACGCAGCCCCTGTTCGTGGGGCGCGGCGCGAGCATGCCGTACGACACGTACGAGGCGGAGGACGGCACGGTCGGCGGCGGCGCGAAGGTCGTCGGCCCGAACCGGACCGTCGGCGATGTTGCCGGCGAGGCCTCGGGCCGCAAGGCGGTCACGCTCGAATCGACCGGCAGCTACGTCGAGTTCACCACGAAGGCGCCGACGAACACGCTCGTCACGCGCTTCTCCATGCCGGACGCGGCGGGCGGCGGGGGCAGGAACTCCACGCTGAACGTGTACGTGGACGGCAGGTTCCTGAAGGCCGTCGACCTGACGTCGAAGTACGCGTGGCTGTACGGCTCGGAGACCGGTCCGGGCAACTCCCCCGGCGCCGGCGCACCCCGGCACGTCTACGACGAGGCGAGCCTGCTGCTCGGCACGACGGGCCCCCAGGGCAGCAGGATCCGCCTGCAGAAGGACACCGCGAACGACTCCACGTATGCGATCGACTTCATCAACCTGGAGGAGTCGAAGGAGCTCCCCAACCCGGACCCGGCGGCGTACGCGGTGCCGAACGGGTTCTCGCACCAGGCGGTGCAGGACGCGCTCGACAAGGTGCGGATGGACACGAGCGGCAAGCTCGTCGGGGTCTATCTGCCGGCCGGTGACTACGAGACGTCGAACAAGTTCCAGGTGTACGGGAAGGCGGTGAAGGTGGTCGGCGCGGGCCCATGGTTCACGCGCTTCCACACACCGTCCTCGCAGGAGAACACGGACGCGGGCTTCCGGGCCGAGGCGAGTGCCAACGGATCGACGTTCGCGCACTTCTCCTTCTTCGGGAACTACACGTCGCGGATCGACGGCCCTGGCAAGGTCTTCGACTTCTCGAACGTCGCCGACATCACCATCGACGACATCTGGAACGAGCACACGGTGTGCCTGTACTGGGGCGCCAACACCGACCGGATCACCATCAAGAACTCCCGGATCCGGGACACCTTCGCCGACGGCGTCAACATGACCAACGGATCCACGGACAACCACGTGGTGAACAACGAGTCGCGGGCCACCGGCGACGACAGCTTCGCGCTGTTCTCGGCGATCGACGCGGGCGGCGCCGACGAGAAGGACAACGTGTACGAGAACCTGACCTCGCTGCTGACGTGGCGGGCGGCGGGCATCGCCGTGTACGGCGGCTACGACAACACGTTCCGCAACATCCTCATCGCCGACACCCTCGTCTACTCCGGAGTCACCATCAGCTCCCTCGACTTCGGCTACCCGATGAACGGCTTCGGCACGGCGCCGACGACGCTGGAGAACACCTCGATCGTCCGCTCCGGCGGCCACTTCTGGGGTGGGCAGACCTTCCCCGGGATCTGGATGTTCTCGGCGTCGAAGGTGTTCCAGGGAATCCGGGTCAAGGACGTCGACATCGTCGACCCGACGTACAGCGGCATCATGTTCCAGACCAACTACGTGGGAGGACAGCCCCAGTACCCCATCAAGGACACGATCCTCACGGACGTGACGATCTCCGGCGCCCGCAAGAGCGGTGACGCCTACGACGCGAAGTCCGGCTTCGGCCTGTGGGCGAACGAGATGCCCGAGGCGGGGCAGGGCCCGGCGGTCGGCGAAGTCATCTTCCACAACCTGAAGTTGAGCGACAACGCGGTGGACGTCCGCAATACGACATCCACGTTCACGATAAATTCGCTGCCGTAGACGATCGGCACCGCAGCAGGATGGGGTGGCCGGGCCCGCCCGCCCGGCCACCCCTTCACGTCGCGGGCGCGCGGTCCGGTGGGGCGGGAATCGGCGGGCGCTCCGGCGTGCTCGACGTCGGGGGCGTTCCCGTGTTCGTGAAGCGGGTTCCGCTCACCGAGCGGGAGTTGCGGCCGGAACACCTGCGCTCGACCGCGAATCTCTTCGGGCTGCCCGGCTTCTGCCAGTAAGGCGTCGACTCGTCCGGGTTCGGCGCGTGGCGGGAACTCGCGATGCACGTGATGACCACGAACTGGGTGCTCTCCGGCGCCCACGACGGGTTTCCTCTGACGTACCACTGGCGGATCCTGCCGGACACGCCGGCGCTCGCGGTGTTCGACGGGTTCTTCGAGCGCCTGCTGAGCGAGAGCAAGCGGACGGCGTACCCGGCCGAGGACATCGCGGAGACGCGAACCTAAAGGGACCATGGTTCCATTATCGCCGACGCCCTGCTAGTGTTCTGGCACGCCCTAACGGGACTGGCAAACCATTAGCAGGGAGAGCGTCATGGAGTACCGACAGTTGGGGACGTCCGGCCTGAAGGTTCCGGCGTTGAGCTTCGGGGCCGGGACCTTCGGCGGGCGCGGACCCCTGTTCTCCGCCCGGGGCACCGCCGGAGTCGACGAGGCACGGCGGATGGTCGACATGAGCCTGGACCACGGGGTCACCCTGTTCGACACCGCCGACGTCTACTCGGACGGAGCCTCCGAGGAAGTGCTCGGCGCCGCCCTCAAGGGTCGGCGCGACCAGGCGCTCATCTCCACCAAGGCCGCACTGCCGACCGGCGAGGGGCCGTATGACGCGGGGGTGTCGCGCTCGCGGCTCATCGCGTCCGTCGATGCCGCACTGCGGCGCCTCGACACCGACCACATCGACCTCTTCCAGTTGCACGCGTACGACGCGAGCACCCCGGTCGAGGAGGTCCTGGCCACGCTCGACGACCTGGTCCGGGCGGGCAAGATCCGCTACACCGGCGTCTCCAACTACGCGGGCTGGCAGCTGATGAAGGGGCTCGCCGAGGCGGAGAAGCACGGGCGGCCGCGGTTCGCCGCGCACCAGGTGTACTACTCGCTCGTCGGCCGGGACTACGAGTGGGAGTTGATGCCGCTCGCCAAGGAGGAGGGCGTCGGCGCCGTGGTGTGGAGCCCGCTCGGCTGGGGGCGGCTCACCGGGAAGATCCGGCGCGGGCGGCCGCTGCCCGCCGACAGCCGGCTCCATCAGACCGCGCAGTTCGGGCCGCCGATCGAGGACGAACACCTGTACCGGGTACTGGACGCGCTCGACGAGATCACAGAGGAGACCGGGAGGGCGATCCCGCAGATCGCCATCAACTGGCTGCTGCGCCGGCCCACGGTCTCCACGGTGCTGATCGGCGCCCGCAACGAGGAGCAACTGACGCAGAACCTGGGCGCCATCGGCTGGGAGCTCACGCCGGAGCAGATCGCGAAGCTGGACGCGGCGAGCGAGACCAAGACCCCGTATCCGTACTACCCATACCGGACCCAGGACGGGTTCCGGCAGCTGAATCCGCCACTGGTGTGAGCCACCCACAAGGGTGTCAACGTCGGGTTGACGCTGCGGGAGTGTCAACCTACGGTTGCATCATGACCAATTCCGGCGGCACCCCGTCCGTTCGCCTCGACGACCTCATCGACGCCATCAAGAAGTCGAACACCGACGCGCTCGACCAGCTCCAGAACGCCGTCATCGCGGCGGACCACCTCGGCGACATCGCCGACCATCTGATCGGCCACTTCGTCGACCAGGCCCGCCGCTCCGGCGCCTCCTGGACCGACATCGGCAAGAGCATGGGAGTCACCCGCCAGGCCGCGCAGAAGCGCTTCGTGGCCAAGGGTTCCGAGTCCGACCTCGACCCCAGCCAGGGCTTCAACCGCTACACCGACCGCGCCCGCAACGTGATCGTCTCCGCGCAGAACGAGGCCCGCGCCGCGAGCAACCCCACCATCACCCCCGCGCACCTGGTGCTCGGCCTGCTGCACGAGCCGGAGGGCCTCGCGGCGCGGGCGATCCTCGCGCAGGACGTGCTCCTGGACACCGTTCGGCAGGCCGCGACGGCCGAACTGCCCGAGAAGGCCGAGGACATGCCGGCCCTGGTGCCGTTCGACGCGGACGCCAAGAAGGCCCTGGAGCTGACGTTCCGCGAGGCGCTGCGCCTCGGCCACAACTACGTCGGCACCGAGCACATCCTGCTCGCGCTCCTGGAGCACGAGAACGGTTCGGGGCTGCTCGCCGGCCTCGGCATCGTGAAGGACCAGGCCGAGTCCCAGGTGCTCGCGGTCCTTTCCGAGATCGTGAAGAACCAGCAGGAGTCCGGAGAGGGCTGAGCGTCCACCCGGCAAACGATCGTCCGGAACCCGTCTCCCGCCTGTGCCGCCCACTTTTCTTCATAGGCGCAGGTGGGAGACTACTTCCATGACTGCTGAGCGCTCAGGAACCCCCGCCCTGCCGGGCGATCTCATCGACGTCGACGAGCTGATCGAGGCGTACTACACGCGCGAGCCCGACGTCACGCGCCCCGAGCAGCGCGTCGTCTTCGGCACGAGCGGCCATCGCGGCTCCAGCCTCGACGGGGCCTTCAACGAGAAGCACATCGCGGCGATCACCCAGGCGATCGTCGAGCACCGCACCGCGGAGGGCATCACGGGCCCCCTCTTCATCGGCCCGGACACGCACGCCCTGTCGCACCCCGCGCTGAAGACCGCGCTCGGCGTCCTCGCGGCGCACGGCGTGCGGGTGCTGGCCGACGCGCACGAGGACTTCGTGCCGACGCCCGCGCTCAGCCACGCGATCCTGCGCTGGAACCGGGACGAGACGGCCGAGCGCGCCGACGGCATCGTGATCACCCCGAGCCACAACCCACCCCGCGACGGCGGCTTCAAGTACAACCCTCCGCACGGTGGCCCCGCCGACTCCCGGGCCACCTCATGGATCGCCGACCGCGCCAACGTGCTTCTCGAGGAACCGACTTGGGCGCCGCACACGGTCCGCGACGCCGCCTGGGAGCCGTACGACTTCCGTGAGCGCTACGTCGAGGACCTCGCGGACATCATCGACATCGACGCCATCCGCACCTCCGGTGTGCGGGTCGGCGCCGACCCGCTGGGCGGGGCGAGCGTGCACTACTGGGCGCGGATCGCCGAGAAGTACGGGCTCGACCTGACCGTGGTGAACCCGGAGACCGACCCGACATGGCGCTTCATGACGCTCGACTGGGACGGCAAGATCCGGATGGACCCGTCCTCGGCCCCCGCGATGGCCTCGGTCCTCGCACGGCGCCACGACTTCGACCTGCTGACCGGCAACGACGCGGACGCCGACCGGCACGGCATCGTCACCCCCGACGCGGGCCTGCTGAACCCGAACCACTATCTGGCCGTCGCCATCCACTACCTGTTCAGCCACCGGCCCGGGTGGTCGGCGACCGCGGCCGTCGGCAAGACGCTCGTGTCGTCGGCCGTCATCGACCGGATCGCCGCCACACTGGGCCGCGAACTCGTCGAGGTCCCCGTCGGGTTCAAGTGGTTCGTGCCGGGCCTGGTCGACGGCTCGGTGGCGTTCGGCGGCGAGGAGAGCGCCGGGGCGAGCTTCGTCCGCAAGGACGGCAGCGTGTGGACCACCGACAAGGACGGCATCCTACTCGCCCTGCTCGCCGCCGAGATCACCGCCGTCACCGGGAAGACGCCGTCGGTGTACTACGCCGAACTCGCCGCCGAGCACGGCGCGTCGGGCGCCGCGTACGCGCGCATCGACGCGAAGGCGACGAAGGAGCAGAAGGCCCGGCTCGCCAAGCTGACCGGCGACGCGATCACCGCCGACACCCTCGCGGGCGAGCCGATCACGGCCCGGCTCTCCGAGGCGCCGGGCAACGGCGCGGCCATCGGCGGCCTCAAGGTCACCACCGAGAACGCCTGGTTCGCGGCCCGGCCCAGCGGCACGGAGGACGTGTACAAGATCTACGCCGAGTCCTTCCACGGCGCCGAACACCTCGCCCAGGTGCAGAGCGAGGCGCAGGCGATCGTGGACGCGGCGCTCAGCTAGCGGGCGCCGTCTCCGGGAGGCCGGGAAGGTCGGCGACGCCGTCCAACACGTAGCTGTGCGGGTGGGCTTCGAGCTGCTCACGGGTGAGCTGCCCCGTGAGCACGCCGACCACGACGCCCGCGCCCGCGTTGAACCCGGCCTCCAGGTCGACGACCGTGTCGCCGGCCACGAGGACCTTGCGCACATCGACGGTCCCGGTCTTCTCCATGGCGCGCTGGATCATGTACGGGGCGGGGCGGCCCCGGGGCACCTCGTCGGAGGTGACGACCGCGTCGAGGTTGCCGCCCTCCTCGGTGGACCAGCCGAGCGATTCCAGCAGGGGCAGGGCCACGTCCGCGCTGAATCCGGTGGTGAGGGCGACCTTGATACCTCGGCCGCGCAGCTCCTCAAGTGCCTTGTCGGCCTGGGCGATCGGCTCCGGCGGCTGCTGCGCGTAGCTCTCACGCAGGTAGGCCCTGAACGTCTCGTACTGCTTCTCGACCAGTTCCGCGTCGGGGGCGCCGCCGCCGATGCGGACGAGGGCGGCGATGGCCTCGCGCTTGTCGGTGCCCATCCAGGTCTGCAGGTCGACCGGATCGACGCGGACACAGGTGGCCTCCACGGCGTGCCGCAGCGCGTCGTACACGGCCCCGTGCTCGTCGATGGTGGTGCCTGCCATGTCGAAGACGGCGAGATCGATCACTGGGCTTCCTCACGTGTGGTGCTGGTGTCTGTGCTGCCGCCGCGGGCCGCGACGGTGCGGCCGTCCATGGTGTTCTCGATGGTGAACGTGGCCATGGACGGCAGATAGCGGTCGTCCGCGTACTCGACGGGCCTGCCATCGACGGTGTACGCCAACCTCCGTACGCGGAGCAGGGGTTGGCCCGGATCGACACCGAGGAGTTCGGCGTCCCGGGAGTCGGCCGCGACGGCGTCGATGGTGTGCCGCGCGCGGTCCAGGTCGACGCCGCACGAGGTGAGCGCCTCGTAGACCGAGCCCTCGTCCGGGTCGACCGCGAACAGGTGCAGGCCGACGTCGAGGACGAACGTGGAGCGCTCGACCATCGCGGGCACCCCGTCGAGCCGGCGCAGCCGGACGAGGTCGACGCCAGGCGCGCCCTCGTCGAGCCCCAGGCGCGCGGCGGCCTCGGGACTCGCCCGGCGCCGGGCCACCTCGATGGTGTGCTGGCCGGGGGTCCGCCCGATCGACTCGGCCCACTGCGTGAACGACATCAGCGAGGCGAACGGCTGGGAGGGCGTGACCCTGCGCGCGACGGGCGGCTTGCCGCGGCCGCCGACCAGATGGCCGTCGGCCCGCAACTGCGCGAGCGCCTGGCGCACAGGGCCGCGCGAAGTCCCGAACTCCTCGCACAGCTGCGCCTCGCTGGGCACGGGCGCCCCTTCGGCCCACTCCCCCGCCTCGATGCGTCGCCGGAACTCGGCACCGAGCCGCTGGTACAGCGGCCCCTGCTCACTACTTGTCTTCACAAGTCGAGTTTCTCAGCCCGACGCCGAGCTGGGCAAGGGCGGCCCCGGCACACAGCTGGTAAACAATGAGGAAACTTGTATAGACAACCCTTGCGAGTGGCGGCGGGCGATCCGCAGGGTGGGTGCCATGAACAACGCATCAGCGCCATCCGCCGCTCTCCCCCGCGACCGCAGCGACCTCGTCGTGGTCGGCGCCGGCATCGTCGGCCTCGCCCACGCCTTCGAGGCGGTGCGCCGGGGGCTCAGCGTCACCGTGGTCGAGCGGGACCGGCGGCCGGTGGGCGCCTCCGTGCGCAACTTCGGCCACTGCTGCGTCACGGCGCAGCGCGGCGAACTCCTCGACCTCGCGCTGCGCTCGCGCACCGGCTGGCTGGACGCCGCCAAGTCGGCCGACCTGTGGGCGCCGGAGGCGGGCGCGCTCGTGGTGGCACGCTCGGCGACCGAGCTGGCGGTCCTGGAGGAGCTGCGCGAGGAGCGCGGCGCGGACGCGGTGCGGCTGCGCACGCGCGACCAGGTGGGCGAGGCGCTGGGCCGCTCCGCCGAGGGGCGCGCGGACCTGGTCGGCGGCGCACTGCTCCCCGCGGACCTGCGGGTCGACCCGCGCGAGGCGGCTCCGCGGCTCGCCGAGTGGCTGGCCGAGCAGCCCGGCGTGACGATCACCTGGGGCACGAACGTGGTCGGCGTGGAGTCCGGCACGGTGCACACCAGCCGCGGCCCCGTGCACGGCGACCGGGTCCTGCTCTGCGTCGGCCACGACCTGGACCGCCTGTATCCGGAGCAGGCCGAGGCGCACGGCATCGAGCGCTGCCGCCTGTCGATGGCGCGGGTGGCCGCGCCCGACGCCTTCCGGACGGACTCGGCGGTGCTGACCGCGACGTCGATGCTGCGCTACGACGGCTTCACGGCGATGCCCTCGACCGACCGCCTGCGCACCGAAGTCACCGTACACAGCCCCGAGTTGCTGGACGTGGTCGCCAACGTGATGTTCACACGGCTGCCCGACGGTACGGCCCTGGTCGGCGACTCCCACGCGTACGACGCCACCGAGATCCCCTTCCAGGACGAGGCGACGACGGAGCTGCTGCTGCGCGAGGCCTCCCGCGTCCTGGGCGTCCCCTCGGTGCGGGTGACCGAACGCTGGCAGGGCATCTACGCCAGCAGCCCTCGCGGCCCCCTGCTCGTGCGCGAGGTGGCGCCGGGCGTGCGGGCACTCTCGGTGACCTCGGGGATCGGCATGACGCTGTCGTTCGGGCTCGCGGCGGCGACCTTCGACGGGTCACTTGCTGAGACGGCGGCGGTCCCGGCACAGGATTGATCAATTCTTTGCCCGTGGCCGGATCACCCTGGTCGCCCAAGGCAACTTTTTCCAGGAGGCCCCCAGTACAAGGGATTTGCGAAGGGGATCATTCCGATTGGCGTCACGACCGGCGGCTGAAACCGCTCGGTCGGGCGCCTTCGGCGCGTTACGGGGACATTGACCGACCCCGCCGCCATGACACACGCTCGACACATAGATGCCGTGTACAACTTGTTGCCCCCGGTTGGCCACGGCCGTACGGCGAGCAGGAGGAAGCGTTATGTGTGGCATCACCGGCTGGGTTTCCTTCGACCGTGACCTGCGGGCCTCGGCCGAGACAGTGGATGCGATGACCCAGACCATGGAGTGCCGCGGTCCCGACGACCGCGGCACCTGGATCGAGGGCCCCGCGGCGCTCGGTCACCGCAGGCTCGCCATCATCGACCTGCCGGGCGGCCGGCAGCCCATGACCGTCGAGACGCCGGAAGGCAACGTCGCCCTGGTGTACTCCGGCGAGACGTACAACTACACCGAGCTGCGCGCCGAACTGGAGGGCCTCGGCCACGAGTTCCGCACGGACTCGGACACCGAGGTGGTGCTGCACGGCTACCTCGAATGGGGCGAGGACCTGCCCGGCCGCCTCAACGGCATGTACGCGTTCGCCGTCTGGGACGGCCGCACCGACAAGCTCGTCATGATCCGCGACCGGATGGGCATCAAGCCCTTCTACTTCTACGAGACGCCGGACGGCGTACTGTTCGGCTCCGAGCCCAAGGCGATCCTCGCCAACCCGAACGCCGCCCGCCGGGTCACCCTGGACGGACTGCGCGAGTTGTTCACGTTCGTGAAGACTCCGGGACATGCCGTGTGGGACGGGATGAACGAAGTCGAGCCCGGCACGGTCGTCACCGTCGACCGTACGGGGCTGCGACAGCGCGCGTACTGGACGCTGGAGACGAAGCCGCACACCGACGACCAGGAGACGACCGTCGCCAAGGTGCGCGAGCTGCTCGACGACATCGTGCGCCGCCAGCTCGTCTCGGACGTGCCGCGCTGCACGCTCCTGTCCGGCGGCCTCGACTCCTCCGCGATGACGGCGATCGCCGCCCAGCAACTGGGCGGTCAGGGCGAGACGGTGCGCAGCTTCGCCGTCGACTTCCTGGGCCAGGCCGAGAACTTCGTCGCCGACGAACTTCGCGGCACGCCGGACACGCCCTTCGTGCACGACGTGGCGCAGGCGTCGGGCACCGACCACCAGGACATCGTGCTGGACTCGAACGCGCTCGCCGACCCCGAGGTGCGCTCCCGCGTCATCCGGGCACGCGACCTTCCCGCGGGTCTCGGCGACATGGACGCCTCCCTGTACCTGCTGTTCAAGGCCATCCGCGAGCACTCGACGGTCGCCCTGTCCGGCGAGTCGGCGGACGAGGTGTTCGGCGGCTACCTCCAGTTCTTCGACGAGGAGGCCCGCACCGCGGAGGCGTTCCCGTGGCTGGTGAGCATGGGCCGGCACATCGGTGACGACTCGGACGTGATCAGGCCCGAACTCGCCAAGCGGCTCGACCTGGAGGGGTACACCGCCGACAGCTACACCGAGGCGGTGCGCGACATCGAACGCCTGGAGGGCGAGAGCGACTTCGAGTACCGGATGCGCCGCATCTGCTACCTGCACCTGACCCGCTTCGTGCGGGTCCTGCTCGACCGCAAGGACCGGGCGAGCATGGCGGTGGGCCTCGAAGTGCGTGTCCCGTTCTGCGACCACCGGCTCGTCGAGTACGTCTACAACACGCCATGGGCGCTGAAGTCGTTCGACGGGCGCGAGAAGAGCCTGCTGCGCGAGGCGACGGCGGACGTGCTGCCGACGTCCGTGTACGAGCGGGTCAAGAGCCCGTACCCGTCGACCCAGGACCCCAAGTACGCCCTCGCGCTCCAGGAGCACGCCAAGGACCTGCTCGCGAAGCCCTCGCACCGGGTCTTCGAGATCGTCGACCGGGATCGGCTCAGCGCCCTCGCCCACCGCGAGAGCCCGCAGATCATGCAGGCCTCGCGGCGCGGCCTGGAGCGCACGCTCGACCTGGCGCTCTGGATCGACATGTACGACCCGGAGCTCGTCCTGGACTGACACCGAAGCCGGAAACGTACTGGCCCCGAGCGCCGCCCCGTGGTTAGGATCCCCGGCAGCATCGCGTGTCGGTCACCGTCCGGGTGAGGCATGGAGGTGCCGGAGTTGCCTTCTGGAGGCAATCCACCATGGCAGTTCAGCTCAATCACACCATCGTTCACGCCCGGGACAACCGGGAGTCCGCCGAGTTCCTCGCGCACATCCTGGGACTCGAAGCCGGCGACACCTGGGGCCCGTTCGTCCCGCTCGACCTCAGCAACGGCGTGACCCTGGACTTCGCGACGATCCCCGCCGAGTCCATCGTCATGCAGCACTACGCCTTCCTCGTCACCGAGGAGGAGTTCGACGGGATCTTCCAGCGCATCAAGGACGCGGGGCTCACGTACTACGCGGATCCGCACGGCAAGCAGCTGGGCGAGATCAACCACAACGACGGGGGCCGTGGCGTGTACTTCATGGACCCCTCGCAGCACGGCATGGAAGTGATCACACGCCCCTACGGGAGCGGTGACCAGTAGAACGGGATCGAGTGGTGGGGCCGTGGCCTTCGGGCCCGGCCCCACCGTCGTTCCTTGAGCGCTCAGCTGTCCTGGAGCACCCCGAAGACATTGCCGTCCGCGTCCTTCAGGGAGGCGATCCGCCGGCCGGGCCCGACCTCCGTGACGTCCTGGACGACCTCGGCACCGGACTCGACCAGGGACTTGACCGTCCCCGCGATGTCGTCGACGGTCCAGTAGCCCACGGGGCCCGTCATGCCCTGCTGGTGCCCGTTCGGATTCAGGCCGAAGTGCTGTCCCGCCACGTCGTAGCCCACGTAGTAGGCCTCGTCCGAGGAGGGCTCCACGCCGAGCAGCTTGGTGTAGACGGCCTTGGCGGCGGCGAGGTCGCGGACGGGGGCGATGATCGTGTGCTGACCGCTGGTCATGGAGTACTCCTTCAATCGATACGTGGCTCTCACTGCTACGACACGCGCCACGACGGATGTGTGACGGCTTCCGCGAAAAAAATTCCGGAAGCGTTCCCCGGCCACGCTCAGCCGAAGTTCGTCAGATCCAGAAACAGGAACACCGTCCCGACGACGAACGCCGCGATGCCGAGCGCACCGAGGGCGAGCGCCGTCCGCTTGGCCGGGCGGCAGACCGCCTCGGCATCCTCCTGCCGGACCGAAGCCCCGCACGGGAGCGCCGCAAGACCGTAGGTCACCAGTCCCGCGGTACCGACCGTGAGGCCGAGTCCGAGCCACGTCACACTCGCGGACATAAAGGACATGCGTCCGATTTTGCGCCCGTTCGTGGGATCCCGCTATTCAGACGGTGACTGCGCGCGCACGCGGGGCGGGCGGCTCAGGACTCCTCGTCCAGGCCGGGCACGGGCGCTCCGGACGGGAAGCCGGCCGCCGTGTAGGCGTCGTAGAGCGCCTTCCACGGCGGCGTCGCTCCCGTGTGGTCCTCGGACAGCGGCTCGCCGCGGTCCGCCGCGTCGAGGGCCAGCAGGCAGACCTCCCAGCCCGCCGCGTTGCGCGCCGCCGCGTCCGCGCTCTGCAGCACGTTGGTGAGCGTCAGATGCGTGCCGCCGTCGCCGCGCTCCTCCAGGTCGTACTGCAGCTCGTCGCCTCCCCACGTGAACGAGAAGTGGCGCGGGGGCTCGGCCGCGACGACCGTGCCCACGGACTCCGGCATGTTCGGGTCGTCGAAGAACCGGATCGTCGCCGCCGGGCTCAGCTCGCCCGCCTCGAACTTGGACGGGAACCAGTGCGCGAGGTCCACCGGATCGGTGACGTACCGCCAGACGCGGTCGATCGGCTTCGCGTACGTGCGGGTGAACCGGACGGCGGGACGGCCGTCGTCCAGGGTGAGGTAGCTGCCGGTGGTGGTCGTCATGCCTGCGCCTTCCGTGCCATCGCGGTCAATGCCCACTGCGACCTTCTCATCGGCCGCTGACAGCCGCCTCCGGCGCGGTGGTGCGCGGGCCGTTCCTCGGGCAGGCTCGGGCGCACGGATCGTGTCAGACCCCGGAGGGAGACCCACGTGCCCGGCAACGCCTCGTACGGCAAGAAGGCATTCAAGCGGTCCCGCAGTCATTTCACCGACCGGATCACCGCCGACGGCCGCGACGGCTGGCCGGTGGAGGCGGGCCACTACCGGCTCGTCGTGAGCAAGGCCTGCCCGTGGGCGAGCCGCGCCCTGGTGGTGCGCCGGCTCCTCGGCCTGGAGGACGCGCTCTCGCTCGCGGTCACCGATCCGATCCAGGACGACCGCAGTTGGCGCTTCACGCTCGACCCCGGCGACCGCGACCCGGTGCTCGGCATCCGCTACCTCAGCGAGGCCTACGACGCGCGCGAGACCGGGTATCCGGGCGGCGTCAGCGTACCGGCGATCGTCGACGTCCCGTCCGGGAAGCTCGTCACCAACGACTTCCAGCAGCTGACGCTGGATCTGGAGACCGAGTGGACGGCGCTGCACAGGGACGGCGCGCCCGATCTGTACCCGGAGCAGCTGCGCGACGAGATCGACGAGGTGATGGACGGCATCTACCGGGACGTGAACAACGGCGTGTACCGCGCCGGGTTCGCGAGCGAGCAGGACGCCTACGAGGAGGCATACCGGGACGTGTTCGCGCGCCTCGACACGGTGTCGGAGCGGCTCGCCGGGCAGCGGTACCTCGTCGGCGACACGATCACGGAGGCGGACGTCCGGCTGTTCACGACGCTGGTCCGCTTCGACGCCGTCTACCACGGCCATTTCAAGTGCAATCGCAACAAGCTGGCCGAGGACCCGGTCCTGTGGGCGTACGCGCGCGATCTGTACCAGACGCCCGGCTTCGGGGACACGGTCGACTTCGACCACATCAAGCGGCACTACTACCAGGTGCACACCGGCATCAACCCCACGCGGATCGTGCCGCTCGGCCCTGATCCGTCCGGCTGGGAGACCCCTCATGGGCGCGAGAAGCTGGGCGGGCGCCCGTTCGGCGACGGCACACCACCCGCGTCCCGATAGGCTCTGGGCGTACGAACCACCTGGTCACGGAGTCGCCATGTCCCGCCCCCACGTGTTGTTGTCCGCCGCCGTGTCGCTCGACGGGTGCCTCGACGACACCGGTCCCGAGCGGCTGCTGCTGTCTGGCGCGGAGGACTTCGAGCGGGTGGACGCGGTGCGGGCGGCGAGCGACGCGATCCTCGTCGGGGCGGGGACGCTGCGCGCGGACCGGCCCCGGCTGCTGGTCAACTCCCCGCAGCGGCGCGCCAAGCGGTTCGACGACGGGCGGCCCGCCTACCCGTTGAAGGTGGCGGTGACGGCCTCGGGAGACCTGGACCCGGGTGACCCGTTCTGGACCACGGGCGGCGAACGGCTCGTGTATACGACGACATCCGGTGCCTCGCTCGCGCGCACGCGCGTGGGCGGCGCGGCGGACGTGGTGGAGCTCGGCCCGCACCTCGACTGGGCGGCGCTCCTCGACGACCTCGGCGCGCGCGGTGTGCGGCGGCTGCTCGTCGAGGGCGGTGCGCGCGTGCACACCCAGTTGCTGCAACTGGGGCTCGCGGACGAACTGCGGCTCGCCGTCGCCCCGTTGGTGGTCGGCGAGCCGGGCGCACCGCGCCTGCTCGGCCCCGGCTCCTACCCGGGCGGGCCGCGCAGCCGGATGCGGGTCCTTGCCACGGAGCGGGTCGGGGACGTGATCGTCACCCGGTACGCGCCGACCGTCCCCGGGACCTCGGGGGCGGCCACCGCCGCGGACCGGCACTGGCTGCGCCTCGCCTGCGAACTGGCCGCCGAGTGCCCGTCGTCGAGGACCGCGTTCAGCGTCGGCGCCGTGGTCGTCGCGGACGACGGCACGGAACTGGCGCGCGGTCACTCCCGCGAGGGCGAGGACCCGGTGGTGCACGCCGAGGAGGCCGCGCTCGGCAAGCTCGCCGCCGACGATCCGCGCCTGGCCACGGCCACCGTCTACAGCAGCCTGGAGCCGTGCGCCCACCGTGCCTCGCGTCCCAGGCCGTGCGCCCGGCTCATCGTCGACGCGGGGGTGCGCCGCGTGGTGACGGCCTGGCGGGAGCCGGACACCTTCGTGCCGGGCGCCGACGGGATCGGGCTGCTCGCCTCAGCGGGCGTCACCGTGGTGGAGGTCCCCGAGCTGGCGGACGCGGCGGTGCTCCCCAACCGCCACCTGGTCACGGCCGCTCCGTAGCGGGTACGCGCGCGTGCCGAGCCGTACGACGACAACGGCCGCGAGGCCGAGGACGAGCCCGATCGCCGTGCGGACCCCGAAGGGCTCGCCGAACATCAGCGCACCCCACACGGCGGTGACGGGCGCCATCAGGAACATCAGCGTGTTGACCTGCGTGAGGCCGCGGCGCCGCAGCACGAGCCAGTAGAGGCCGTAGCCGCCGAACGTCGACAGGCCGACGAGCCAGGCGACGGCCAGCCAGAAGGACGGCTCGGCGGGCGGCGCCGCCTCGCCGAGCGCGACGGCGAGGCCGGTGAAGACGACGGCGCTGGTGGCGCAGTGCACGGTCAGCGCGACCATCGGTTCGACCCGGGTGCGCGAGCGGCTCTCCACGAAGGTGGCCGCGACCAGTGACAGCATCCCGAGGAACGGGACCCCGTACGCCCACCAGGGCACGCCGGTGACGGCGCCCGCGTCGGCGGTGGTGACGACCACGACCCCGGCGAGGCCCAGGCACAGGCCGAGCCACTGGCGCGCGGTGACGTACTGGCGCAGCAGCGGTCCGGCGAGGGCGCCCGCGACCAGGGGCTGGGTGCCGTCGATGAGGGCGGTGGTGCCGCTGGAGACGCCGAGCTGGATGGCGGAGTAGACGGTCAGCAGATAGCCGCTCTGCGAGAGAGCGCCGACGACGACCTGCCGTCCGACGGTGCGCGCCCCGAGCCCGCGCCATCGCTCCCGGCCGGCCGCCGGCGCGACGGCGCCGAGGACCAGCGCGAGCGGCAGGAACCGCCACATGAGTGTGGTCACGGCGCTCGCGTCGCCGGCGCCGAGTTTGGCCCCGATGAAGCCGGAGCTCCAGGTCAGGACGAATCCGATGGACAGAAGGACGTTCATGGTGCGGCCACCGCCTCGCGTGATCGGGTGCAGGGAAGGGCCGTACGACCCAGGTATACAGATCGGTATACCTGACGCTACTATACAGATCGGTATACCCTGGAGTCATGCCTACGACGACGAATCCCGTCCCGCCGGCCGTCGACCCCGCTCGGCCCGACCTCACACCGGCCGCGCGCAGGGTCCTGGAGACCGCCTCGCGGCTGTTCTACGAGCGCGGCATCCACGCGGTGGGCGTGGACCTGATCGCGGCGGAGGCGGGCGTCACGAAGAAGACGCTCTACGACCGGTTCAGCTCGAAGGAGCAGATCGTCGTGGACTACCTGGCGACCCGCGACGCCCGCTGGCGCGCGTATCTCGCCCGGCACCACGAGGACGCCGAACTCTCCCCCGCCGACCGGGTGCTGGCCGTCTTCGACGCCTCCCAGGAGTGGATGCGCGACAACAGCGGCAAGGGTTGCAGCATGGTCAACGCGCACGCGGAGATCAGCGACCCGGCGCACCCCGCGTACGCGGTGATCACCGGTCAGAAGCGGTGGATGCTGGAGCTGTTCACCCGGCTTGCGAAGGACGTGGCGCCGGACTCCGCAAGGGAGTTGGGGCGTTCCCTGATGCTGCTGCACGAGGGAGCGCTGGTCTCCGACGGCCTGAACGTGTTCCCGGACGCGTTCGGGCGGGCGCGCCGGATGGCCGCGTTCCTGCTGTCGGCGGCGAAGGACGCGCGGTGACGGCGGTGACGTGGGAGGCCGGGGCGCCCGGTGTGCTGCGACTTCCCTCGGGGCGCCTCGTGCGCGGCAGAGGGCTGCGCGATCCGCTGCCGGCCGGGGCGTTGCCGACGTACGGGGTGTACCTGCTGGGGGCCGAACCCCCGCCCGTGGACTGGGAGTCGACCTGGCTGCGCTGGCCCGACTTCCGGCTCCCCGCCGACCGGGCACGCGCGCGTACCGTGCTCGCCGAGGCATGGCGGCGCTGCGCGCGGGAGCGGGTGGAACTCGCCTGCGCGGGTGGACGCGGTCGTACGGGAACGGGGCTCGCGTGTCTAGCGGTGCTGGACGGAGTCCCGGCCGACGTGGCCGTCGCCTACGTACGTGAGCACTACAGGCGTGAGGCGGTTGAGACACCGTGGCAGAAAAGGTACGTACGACGGTTCTCGGCTACCTGAAAAGGGCATGATCGGCGCCCCCCGTGGCATTTCGTAGTCATGGGAAGGAGGCCTCTCCATGACGACGAGGTCCGTACTGCCCCGGTGGGCGAGGGCCGCACGACTCCCCCTGTGGGCGAAGGCGGCGTTCGTGCTCCTCGTGGTGCTCGCGGTCGTGTTCACCGGCCTGAGCATGGTGCACCGCCTGGACGACATGTTCGGCTCCGAGACGCACGACCGCTCGGGCCCCGCGCTGCTCAAGTCCGTGCGGGATCTGAGCCGTTACGACGCCGCGGCCGGAAACTACCAGGTGGTGGTCGACCTGGACAAGGACTCCAAGTACCTGCCGGACGCCGTCCAGGGCACGCGCACGCTCTACATCGGCGCGGGCAGCGTGAACGCGTACGTGGACCTGGGCCGGCTCGGATCGGGCGATGTCCGCGTCAACGACGACCGCACGTCCGCGTCGCTGCGCCTGCCGCACGCCCGGCTCGCCGCGCCCGTGCTCGACACGGACCGCTCGTACGCCGTGGCGAAGCAGCGCGGCCTGCTCGACCGGCTCGGCGACCTCTTCTCCGACAACCCGGGCGACGAGAAGGCGGTGCGCCAACTCGCCGCCCGGCACATCGGGGAGGCCGCGCGGGACAGCCACCTCACGGGCCGCGCGGAGCGGAACACGGCCGAGATGCTGCGCGGCCTGCTGCGCTCCCTGGGATTCCGCGAGGTGAATGTCTCCTACGGGACGTGACGTGCGGCTACCGCAGATGCCGGGCGAAGAACGCGGCCGCGTCCTCCCCCGCGGACTGCGGGACGCCCGTGTGTCCGCCCATGTTGGCCAGCAGCGTCTTCTCCTTGGAGCCGAAGGCGTCGAACAGGTCGAGGGCCGCCTGCCGGTCGTTGCCCTCGTCGTCCCACTGCAGCAGGACGTGCAGCGGGATGGTGACCCGGCGGGCCTCCTCGAGGATGGCGCGGGGCACGAAGCTTCCGGCGAAGAGGCCGGCGGCCACGATCCGCGGTTCGACCACCGCGAGGCGGACACCGATGGAGATCACGCCGCCCGAGTAGGCGACCGGGCCGCCGATCTCCGGCTGGGCGAGCAGGTCGTCCAGGGCGGCCCGCCACTCGGGGACCGACTGGTCGACGAGCGGGAGGATGACGGCGTCGACGATCTCGTCGCCGACCGGCTCCCCGGCCTGGAGGACCCGGCGCAGGTCGGCGCGTGCCTGTTCGGCGGCGGGCCAACGGGGCCGGTCGCCGCACCCGGGGAGCTCGATGGTCGCGGTGGCGAAGCCCTCCGCCGCCGAGCGCCGGGCCCTGGCCACGAGTCGCGGGTACATCCTGTCCAGGCCGAGCGTGGGGTGGCCCAGCAGGATCAGCGGGACCGGCGCGGACGCCGACGCGGAGGCGGGCGTCCACAGGAAGCCGGGGATGTCGCCGAGGGTGAAGGCGCGCTCGACGACATCGTCGTCGAGGCGCTGTTCAGAAGTGAAGTGCATGGTCGTGCCTTTCGGGAGAGCTCAGATACGGCGCTCCCGGGCGACGACCTATCGCCCGACCGTGACCCTGGAGGAGAGCACCCACGTCGATTCGTTCACGGGTACCACCTCCTCGTTCTCTCGCACGGCCTTCGAAAGGTTAGCACTGGACGCGGACGGCCGCGCCGGACACCCGCACCCTGCGGTCCGCCGTGCTCAGGTCGACCTCCAGCAGGGACGGACGGCCCATGTCGTGGCCCTGGTGCAGCGTCAGGTGCGCAGCCTCGGGCACCAGGCCCAGGGCGCGGGTGTACGCGCCGAAGGCGGCGGCCGCCGCGCCCGTGGCGGCGTCCTCCACGACACCGCCGACCGGGAACGGGTCGCGCACGTGGAAGGTGGTCGCGCTCTCGCGCCACACCAGCTGCACGGTCGTCAGGTCGAGGCGGCGCATGAGGGTCAGCAGGGCGTCGAAGTCGTAGTCCAGATCGGCCAGCCGTTCGCGGGTGGCGGCGGCGAGGACCAGGTGCCGCACGCCCGCGAAGGCGATCCTCGGCGGCAGGGCGGAGTCCAGCTCGTCGGCCCGCCAGCCGAGCGCGGCGAGCGCCTCCCGCACGTCCTCGGGTGCCGCCTCGTCGACGCGCGGCTCCACGCTGGTGAGGGTGGCCTTCAGGACGCCGCCGTCGCTGGTGACGGTGACCGGGACGAGCCCCGCCGCGGTGTGGAACTCGAAGTCCCCCGTGCCGAATTGCTCGCCGAGCGCCACCGCGGCGGCGACGGTGGCGTGGCCGCAGAAGTCGACCTCCGCCTTGGGACTGAAGTACCGCAGCGTGAAGGACCGCTTGTCCTGCGAATCGGGCCCCGGCGTGAGGAACGCGGACTCCGAGTAGCCGAGGTCGGCGGCGATCGCGACCATCTCCCGCTCGCCGAGCCCGGTCGCGTCGAGCACGACACCCGCGCCGTTGCCGCCGTCGGGGCTCGTCGAGAACGCGGTGTAGTGCAGCACTTCGGCGGCCGGGGTCGGCGCGGTGTTCGTCATGGCGGCAGGGCCTTTCAGGCGGGCGGTGCTGTCCCGGGGGCGGTCGCCTGGACCAACACCCGCCGCCCCACGCCTGATTCCCGGTCAGTGCCGCGTCGTCAGCCGCATGTGCATTTCCTGTTCCTGGTCGCCGGAGGCGGCGGTCGACTCGGTCAGGGTGAACGCGGTCGCCAGCGCCGCGCACACATGGTCCAGGACCTCGTGACCGCCCTGGATGTCCGCGGTGACCGCCTCGGACAGCGGCTTCGCCTCCGAGGGCTCCGGCAGGGAGGCGGCGTCCACGGTGGTGAGCCAGACCGTGGCGTCGTCGTCGGGCCGCTCCGTGGACGTGCGGTCGGAGGGGAAGGCGGTGCACAGCACGCGCAGGACCGTGGCCGCGTCCTGTGGTGTGCAGTCGCTGAGGGCCACGCCCACCACCGTGGGGGCGAAGCCGTGGACGGGAGGCGTGTCGGTCATGGTGGCTGCTCCCTCTACGTCGCCGGTACCCGGTCCGTTGTCCGCGGGCCGATGGTCTTTGCGGGTACCGGCGACATGCCAGATGAAACCCCGCGTCAGCAGATGCGTGTACCGACGACGATCGTGGCGTACAGGTCCTCGTTCGTGACCACGCGCGCGTGCAGGCCCGCCGCGCGCACGGCCGCCTGCGCCGCGGCGGCCTGGCGTTCGCTCGTCTCCACGAAGAGGTGGCCGCCGGGCGCGAGCCAGTCCGGAGCCTCGCCCGCCACCCTGCGCAGCACGTCCAGGCCGTCGTGCCCGCCGTCGAGCGCGATGCGCCGCTCGTGCTCGCGGGCCTCGGGCGGCAGCAGCGGGACGTCTCCGGTGGGGACGTAGGGCCCGTTCGCCACCAGGGTGTCGACGTGGCCCCTGAGGTCGGTGGGCAGCGGCGCGTACAGGTCGCCCTCGTGGACCTCGCCGCCGAGCGGGGCGAGGTTGCGGCGGGCGCAGTGCACGGCCGCGGGGTCGAGGTCGGCGGCGTGCAGCCGGGCCGGGCGGCGGGCGGCCAGGACGGCGGCCACGGCGCCCGTGCCGCAGCACAGGTCGACGACGACGGCGCCGGGCTGCGTGCGGGTGAGGGCCTGGCGGGCCAGGAACTCGGTGCGGCGGCGCGGCACGAAGACGGCGGGGTCGACGGCGACCCGCAGCCCGCAGAACTCCGCCCAGCCGACGACGTGTTCCAGGGGCAGTCCGCTGGCGCGGCGCTCGACCATGGCGGCGAGTTCGGCCGCGTCGCGGGCGCTGGAGCGCAGGACGCGTGCCTCGTCCTCGGCGAAGACGCAGCCGGCGGCGCGCAGGGCCTCGACCACTGCGGCGGAATCCGTGGGAAGGGGTGAGCCGGTCGATGGGGAAAGCGGCATAAGGGGGTGGCCTCTCGGGACGCCGAAGGGGCTCCCGGTCACCGGACGGCCGAGGCCACGCTCAGCGCGAGCGGGCGGGGCGTACGGCGGGAGAAGGGAGCTCCCGACCTGACACAACGGTGATCGGACTCACCTCCTCGTTCGCTCGCGGTGCTGCACGGAGCGGCCACATTACCCCACCGAACGTGGCGTCCGATTGCCGCCAGCACACCGCGTCCCGGCCGGTGAGGCTGGTGTCGTGACCACTGCCGCCCACCTTCGGAGATGCACAGCGATGACAGGCACCACGACCGCCCCGCAGGCCCGGGTGGAGGCCCTCGACTGGGCCGCCCTCGGCGCGGAGCTCGACGCGTTCGGCCATGCCCTGACGCCGACTCCGGTGCTCACCGCCGACGAGTGCCGGTCCGTCGCCGCGCTCTACGACGACGTGCACCGGTTCCGGTCGACGATCGACATGGAGCGCTACCGGTTCGGCCGCGGCCAGTACCGCTACTTCGACCACCCGCTGCCCGAGCTCGTACGGGAGCTGCGCGCCGCGTTCTATCCGCGGCTGCTGCCCGTCGCGCGGGAGTGGGCGCGGCGCTTGAACCGGAGCGCGCCGTGGCCGGACACCCTCGACGAGTGGCTGGAGCGGTGCCACGCGGCGGGCCAGGCGCGGCCGACGCCGATCCTGCTGCGCTACGGACCAGGCGACTGGAACGCGCTGCATCGCGACATCTACGGCGAGCTGGTGTTCCCGTTGCAGGTCGTGATCGGCCTGGACGTGCCGGGCGAGGACTTCAGCGGCGGCGAGTTCCTGATGACGGAGCAGCGGGCGCGCGCCCAGTCGCGCGGCTACTCGACGCCCCTGCTCCAGGGGCACGCGCTGGTGTTCACGACGCGTGACCGTCCGGTGCGCTCGGTGCGCGGCTGGTCGAACGGCCCGATGCGACACGGTGTGAGCACGGTCCGCTCGGGTCGGCGCCGCACGCTGGGGCTCGTGCTCCACGACGCGGAATGAAGCGTGGTCCCGTGCGACGTGGTCGCGTGAAAACGTGGTCCCGTGGACCCCGTACGCCCCTCGACTGGAGCGGCACACCAGGCATATCGTTGATTGAGCGGAGGACTAGGACACCTGGGGGTGTCGCCATGGTCCAGGAACTGGCGATCGCGGGCGTGGCGCTGGTCTGCGTTCTTCTGGTGTACGCGGCGGCCGCGGCCCGGGTGGTGAAGCAGTACGAGCGCGGTGTCGTGTTCCGTCTGGGGCGGCTGGCGGGGAGCGCCCGCGAGCCGGGGTTCACGATGGTCGTGCCGATGATCGACCGGCTGCGCAAGGTCAACATGCAGATCGTGACGATGCCGGTGCCCGCGCAGGACGGCATCACGCGGGACAACGTGACGGTGCGCGTGGACGCCGTCATCTACTTCAAGGTCGTCGACCCGGCGAACGCGCTGGTCCAGGTCGAAGACTACCGGTTCGCGGTCTCCCAGATGGCGCAGACCTCGCTGCGTTCCATCATCGGCAAGAGCGACCTCGACGATCTGCTCTCCGACCGCGAGAAGCTCAACCAGGGCCTGGAGCTGATGATCGACAGCCCGGCCGTCGGCTGGGGCGTGCAGATCGACCGCGTCGAGATCAAGGACGTGTCGCTGCCCGAGTCGATGAAACGCTCGATGGCCCGGCAGGCCGAGGCCGACCGTGAACGCAGGGCGCGTGTCATCAACGCCGACGCCGAGTTGCAGGCCTCGAAGAAGCTGGCCGAGGCCGCCAAGGAGATGTCCGCACAGCCGGCCGCGCTCCAACTTCGGCTGTTGCAGACCGTGGTGGCGGTCGCCGCCGAGAAGAACTCCACGCTGGTGCTGCCCTTCCCGGTCGAGCTGCTGCGCTTCCTGGAGCGCGCACAGCAGCCGCCGAGGCCACCGGCCTCCTGAACGAACTCAGCGGGCTCCGGCCGGGTTGGCGTCCTCGCCGAGGTAGGTGCCGTACCCCTCGGCGACGAGCGGCCCGTCGAAGATCAGCACCTCGTTGACGAGACCGCCCTTCTGATTGCGGTAGTTGATGACCAGGCTGTCCACGCCCACGTAGCTGCCCACCACCTCGAACCTCAGGTCGGGGATGCGCCGAAGCCCCTCCTGCCAATAGGCCCGCAGCGCGTCCTTGCCGCGCATGACGCCGTCGCCGCCGAGCAGTTGCGCGGCCACCGGCGAGCGGAACGTCACGTCGTCCGCGAAGTGGGCCAGCAGGGCGTCCAGGTCGTGCGCGTTCCACGCCGACACCCAGGAGTCGACGAACGTCCGCGAGGTCTCATGATCCATGGGCGCATTATGGCGCTCCGTCGGCTCAACTCCTGCGCAGGGCCCGGTCCGTCACCGTCAGGGCCGCCAGGAGGACACCGAGGACGACGGAGACGCCGGCCATCAGGTGCAGCCCGCTGTCGCTGGCGCGCTGCCCGTAGGCGAGGGCAATCAGGCTCGACGCGGTGATGGCGCCGATGTACTGGGCGGTGCGCTGGAGGCCCGCGGCGGCGCCGATGTCGGCCGCAGGGGCGTGCTCCTGCACGGCTGCCTGATTGCAGGTGCCGACGAAGCCCTGCGGGATGCCGAAGCACGCGCCCGCGAGGAGCAGCAGCGCCAGCGGTGTGTCGCCGTCGAGGAAGACGAGCAGTCCCGCGCCCGCCGTGAGCAGCACGCACGCGGTGATGAGCGGGGCGCGGATGCCCTTGGTGCGGGCGCCGAGCAGCGAACAGACCAGCGCCGTCAGCGACATCGGGAGCATCAGGAGCCCGGTGTGCCCGGAGGAGAAGCCGCGCCCCTCCTCCAGCCACTGGGTGAATCCGTACATCACGCAGTAGATGAGCAGATAGCTCAGGCCGTGGCGCAGGTACGTGCGGGCCAGCGGGCCGTTCCCCGCGAGCATGCGGACGTCGATGAACGGCGCGCGGCTGCGCAGTTGCCACCACACCAGCACACCGGTGAACGCGACGAAGGGCGCGAGCAGCCACCACATGGGGTCGGACAGGTCGAGGAGGAAGAAGACCAGGACGGTCAGGGCCGTGGTGAACAGCCCGATGCCGAGGGGGTCGAGGGCGGGGCGCGGTGCCGGTTCCCCGTCCGTGGAACGTGCGGGGTCGCGCGGGATCCACAGCAGGGCGGCGGCGAACGCGATCGCCGCCACCGGCACGTTGACCGCGAAGATGCCGCGCCAGCCGACGACCATGACGAGCAGACCGCCCAGCGTAGGTCCGACCGCCGCGCTGCCGAGCGCCGCGAAGGAGAGCCGGGCCATGACGGGACGCGGCGGGCGGCGGCCCACCCGGCGGCCCTCGTCGCGCAGCACGGCCATCGCGGCCGGGTAGGCGGCGGAGGTGCCGATGCCGAGGAGCAGCCGGGAGACGATGAGCCAGCCGAAGGCGGGCGCCAGCGCGCCGACGACTCCCGAGACGCATACGACGACGAGCCCGGCCAGGAAAACGCGGCGCGGGCCCAGCGTGTCGGCGAGCTTGCCGAGGACCGGCTGGGCGACGGCGCTCGCCAGGTAGAGGACGGAGATCAGCCAGGCGGTGTCGGCGGCGCCGATCCCGAAGTCGTGCCCGATGGCCACCAGGGCGGTGGAGATCATCGTGGTGTTGAGCGGGTTGAGCACTGAGCCGAGGAGCAGGGGCGCAGTGAGCCGGGCCCGGAATCCCTGCTGACGCGCGGGAGCCTCGCCTTCGCCCGTGACGACGGCCTGGTCTCCCACGCCTTGTGTCACTTGCGCACCAGCCGTTCGAGCAGCGCGGTGGCCTCGGTGAGGGTGTACAGCTCGGCGGCGTCGAGTTCGTCGGTGAGCGCCTGGGTGAGCCAGCCGTGCTTGGCGGCCCGGACGGCGTCGAGGGTGGCACGACCACTGTCGGTGATCGACACGACGGACTGCCGCCCGTCGGTCGGGTCCGGTGCGCGCGACACGAAGCCCTGTTCCTCCAGGGCGCCGAGCGTGAGCCGCATGGACTGCGGCCGCACGTACTCGCCGCGGGCGAGGGCGGCGGTCGTGCCGGGGCCCTCGCTCTCCAGTCGGGCGAGAACGGCGCGCTGGGTGGGGGTGAGCAGGCTGTCCGGCGACGCGCTGCGCAGCCGGCGCGAGAGCCGGCCGACGACGGTGGCGAGATCGGCGGCGAGCTGCCCGGTGGGCGGCTCGTCCCCTGCGGCTGACTGCGTTGCTGACATGTCGACACCGTACGAGGTAGACAGGAAGCCTTGCAAGTTACCCTTATGACCCTCGGGGCACGCCTTGGCGCTCCTGCACCGGCGCATCCGCCCCGGGCCCGTCACAACCCGATCGCTCCCACCAGCGCCCGGGCGCACAGGTCCCTCACCTGCTCGCGCGTGAGCTCCGAGGCGTCGAGCCAGTCGAGACAGACGGCGACGAGGAACGCGAGCCAGCCGCGCACGGCCAGGCGCAGCACGTCCGGCGCGGGGAGGCTGTCGGTGATGTGCGGGTCCGCCGCGAGGGCGGCCATAATCTGCTCCTCGTGCGCGGCGAGTCCCTCCTGATACGCCGCGCGCACGGCCGGGTCGCCCGCCGCCTCGGCGCGGTGGAAGGCGCGGAAGCCGTGCGCGTGCGTGGCGACGTATTCGAGGAAGGTGTCGAGGCCCGTGCCGAGCTGGTCGCGCACGGGGATGCCCGGCACGGCCGCGGTCAGGCGCAGCATCCGCCGACTCTCGCGCTGCACGACGGCGGCGAAGAAGTCCCGCTTGTTCGGGAAGTAGTGGTAGAGCAGCCCGCGCGAGACACCGGCGATCTCCGCGACCTCTTCGATCCATACGTCGCCGTAGGGGGCCTGCGCGAACAACTTGGCACCCACGGCGAGCAGTTGCTCACGGCGCTCCTGCGTGCTGAGTCTGCGCCGGGTGCGCTCCCCCGTCGCCGACACTCCCGCTCGCTCCCTGGTCATGGGCCGCACCCTACTGGACCGGTAGCGCTTACTTGACGTGAGTTCAATAACAGGCCCAGACTGTGGCCCGTTATTGAATCCACGTCTAACAGTGTGGTCCGGGTGCTCCAACAGGGCATCGGTGCAAGGGAGATGGACACGATGACGACGCCGCAGGTGACGCAGGCCGCGGGGACCCCGCTGCCGCGAGGTTTTCGCAGTGCCGAGCAGGGGTGGCCGCGCCTGGACCGCATCCCGCACCCGTCCCGTCGGGTCCCGTTCATCGGTGACGTCGTCGGCGCGAACGTCCGCTCCCCGTTGCAGGATTCGATGAAGCTCGCCGCCGAACTGGGGCCGATCTTCCGACGCAAAGGGTTCGGCAAGGAGATCGTGTTCGTCTCGGGCGCGGACCTCGCGGCGGAGCTGGCCGACGAGTCGCGGTTCGCCAAGCACGTCGGGCTCGGTGTCGCGAATCTGCGCCCCGTCGCGGGCGACGGCCTGTTCACGGCGTACAACCACGAGCCCAACTGGCAGCTCGCGCACGACATCCTGGCGCCGGGCTTCAGCCGCGACGCGATGGCCGGCTACCACCCGCTGATGCTGGACGTGGCGGGGCAGCTGATGGCGTCCTGGGACACCAGCGAGGGCGCGGGCCGCACGGTCGACGTTCCCGCGGACATGACCAAGCTGACCCTGGAGACGATCGCGCGGACCGGGTTCGGGCACGACTTCGGGTCGTTCGAGCGCGAGCGGCCGCACCCATTCGTCACGGCGATGGTCGGCGCGCTGACGTTCGCGCAGCGCCGCAACGTGGTGCCGCCGCTGCTGTCCGTCCTGCTGCGCGGCGCGGAAAAGCGCAACGCGGCGGACCGTGCGTATCTGAACCGCACGGTCGACGAGGTGGTCGCGGCGCGACGCGCCTCCGACGGCGGGCCCGGCGACCTGCTCGACCGGATGCTGGAGGTGACGCATCCGGAGACCGGCGAGCGGCTCTCGCCAGAGAACATCCGCCGCCAGGTCATCACGTTCCTGGTGGCCGGGCACGAGACGACGTCCGGCGCGCTGTCCTTCGCCCTGCACTACCTCGCACAGAACCCGGAGGTCCTCGCGAAGGCCCGGGACGAGGTCGACCGGGTGTGGGGCGACGCCGACGTTCCCGCGTACGAGCAGGTCGCCAAGCTGCGCTACCTGCGGCGGGTACTGGACGAGTCGCTGCGCCTTTGGCCGACCGCACCCGCCTTCGCGCGCGAGGCGCTCGCGGACACGACACTCGGTGGCACGCACCCGATGCGGCGCGGCGCGTGGGCGCTGGTCCTGACGACGATGCTGCACCGCGACCCGGCCGCGTGGGGCGAGGACCCGGAGACCTTCGACCCGGAGCGGTTCACCCCACAGGCGGTCCGCGCCCGCCCCGCCCATGTCTTCAAGCCGTTCGGCACGGGCGCCCGCGCCTGCATCGGCCGCCAGTTCGCCCTGCACGAGGCCACGCTGGTGCTCGGCCTGCTGCTGCGCCGCTACGACCTGAGCCCCGAGCCCGACTACCGGCTCGCCATCACGGAGCGGCTGACGCTGATGCCGCGCGGACTGCGGCTGCGGCTGACGCGCAGGTGATCTACCGGGGGCTCCGACGCCCCGCATAGGGTGCGGCAATGAGTGCCGCCACCACGGACCCGCCCGACGTCAGGCTCTCCGGCGTCGATCCCGGCGTCCCGGAACTTCGCGGTCCGGCGCGCTACTTGGGGTGGCTCGTCACACGCCAACGCGGCCGCGTCGCCGCCGGGGCGACGTTCGGCAGCCTGTGGATGGTGGGGCTCGCGCTCCCGCCCTACGTCCTGTCGCGCGCCGTGGACGACGGGCTGCGGGGCGGCGATTCCCGCGCGCTGTACGAGTGGTGCGGCGTCCTCGTCGCCCTCGGCGCGGTCAACGCGTGGCTCGCGATCATGCGGCACCGCACGATGACCCGGGTGCGCCTCGATGCCACCTTCCGAACGACGCGGCTCGTCACGCGGCACGCCACGGTGCTCGGGGCCGCGCTGCCGCGGCGCGTCGCGGCGGGCGAGGTCGTCACCATCGGCGTCGGGGACGTCCAGCGCATCAGCCAGACGCTGACGATCGCGGGTCCCGGTGTCGGCGCGGTCGTCGCGTACGCGGTGGTGGCGGGGCTGCTCCTGTCGATCTCAGGGCTGTTGGCGGCGGTGATCCTGCTGGGCGTGCCGCTGCTCGCCGGCGCGCTGGGGCCGCTCCTGACACGGTTGCAGGGCGCCGAGTCCGGCTACCGGGAGCGGCAGGGCGTGCTGGCGGCGCGGCTCGCGGACCTGGTGGGCGGCCTCGGGGTGCTCGCCGGGCTCGGCGGCAAGGACGTGTACGTGGACCGGCTGCGCCGGGACACGGCGGGACTGCGCGCGGAGGGGTACCGGGTGGCGCGCGTGATCAGCTGGATCCAGGCGCTGGCCGTCGGCCTCCCCGCGGTCTTCCTCGCCGTGGTGACGTGGCTCGGGGCCCGGATGACGGCCCAGGGCGAGCTGTCCATCGGCGAGTTGGTGGCCGTGTACGGGTATGTGGCGATGCTGGTCGTGCCGGTCGAGGCGTTCATCGAGGGCGGCTACGACCTGGGGCGCGGACTCGTCGCGGCGCGACGGGTGCTGCGGTTCCTGGCGCTGGAGCCCGAGTCGGGCGGACACCTCTCCCCCGTGCCGGGCCCGCCGGAGGGTGCGGCACTGTACGACCCGGTGTCCGGGGTGACGGTGGCGCCGGGTCGGCTCACGGCGCTGGTGTCGGCACGCCCCGGCGAGGCAGCGGCTGTGGCCGACCGACTGGGCCGCTTCGCCCCGACATCGACCACCTGGGGTGACGTCCCGCTGAACGCGGTGGACCTGGCGGAGGTCCGCCGCCGCATCCTGCTCGCGACGCCCGAGGCGGACCTGTTCGCGGGGACGGTGCGGGAGGCGGTGGCGGGGCGGCGGCAGGTGCCGGACGAGTCGGCGGTGACGGCCGCGCTGCACGCGGCGGCGGCCGACGACCTGCCGACCGGCCCGCTGCTCGCCCAGGGGCGCAACCTGTCGGGCGGCCAGCGCCAACGTCTGCGGCTGGCAAGGGCGTTGAACGCGGACCCCGAGATCCTCTTCGCCGTCGAGCCCACATCCGCCCTCGACGCCCACACGGAGGCGCGCACCGCGGACCGGCTGCGGACGGCGCGACACGGCCGCACCACTGTGGTCACGGGCACGTCCCCGCTCCTGCTCGACCGGGCGGACGTGGTGTGCTTCCTGCACGGCGGATCGCTCCGCGCCACGGGCAGCCACCGCGAACTGCTGGCCCGCGACGAGGAGTACCGCCGCTTGGTGGCCCGGGGCACGGACACCGCCCCGCAACCGGGCGAGGTGCCTGCGGCGGGAGCCGAGTCATGAGGACGCCGCACGGAACACGGCACGCCGCCCGACAGCCGGCGCTCGCCTGCGTGCCCCCGAAGCCCCGGCAGGCAGGCGCTATCGGTCCGCGACCGACCCCGACTGGCGCCGTGCCCGCGATGGGAGCCGAGTCATGAGTACACCCCACGCCTCCCTCCCCGTCGCCGACCGGGCCACCGTGCGGCGCGCCGCGGTTGGACTCGTCCGTGCGGATCGGCGTGCCTTTGCCTCGACGATGGTGCTGAACTGCCTGGCGGCGGGGGCCGGGATCGTCGGGCCCTGGTTGCTCGGTCGGATCGTCGACGACGTGCGGGGCGGCACGAGTGTGGGGCACGTAGACCGGGCGGCGCTGGTGATCCTGTGCTGTGCCGTGGCCCAGCTCCTGCTCCTGCGCTGGGCGCGGCTGGTGGGGCACCGGTTCGGGGAGCGGACCGCGGCGCGGGTGCGGGACCGCTTCGTGGACCGGGCCCTCGGGCTGCCCGCCTCCGTGGTCGACCGGGCGGGACCCGGCGACCTCACGAACCGGGGCACGAACGACGTGGCGGCCGTCGCGAGCGCGCTGCGCGACGCGGGACCCGACGTGTTCGTGTCGGCGGCGCAGGTCGTATGCCTCGCGGCCGCCGTCGTCGTGGTCGAGCCGGTGCTCGGACTCGTCGCCCTGTGCTGCCTGGCCGGCATCCCGGCGGCGGTGCGCTGGTATCTGCGCCGCGCGCGCACCGCGTATCTCGCCCAGGGCGAGGCGGACTCGCACCTCGCGGAGCAGCTCGCGGCGACGGCGTCCGGAGCCCGCACCGTCGAGGCGTTCCGCCTCCAGGAACAGCGGATCGAGGCCTGCGAGCGGGGCATCCGGCACAGCTACCGCACCCGTATGCGCACCCTGTCCCTACGAAGCGTGCTGTTTCCCTCGGTCGACTTCTCGTACGCCCTGCCGGTCGCCGCCGTCCTCCTGGTGGGCGGCACCCTGCACGCGCACGACGGTGCGAGCCTCGGCGCGATCGTCACGTGCGCCCTGTATCTGCGCCAACTGTCGGGGCCGCTGGACACGATCCTGTTCTGGGTGGAACAACTTCAGAGCAGCGGCGCCTCGTTCGCCCGCGTCGAGGGCATCGGCACGGAACCACGCGTGCCCGCGCGCGAGGAGGTCGTCCCGTCCGGCGACGCCATCGAACTGCGCTCGGTGCACTACGCGTACGAGGGTGGGGCCGATGTCGTCCACGGCGTCGACCTGACGGTGCGGCCGGGGGAACGGCTCGCGGTGGTCGGCCCGTCCGGGGCGGGCAAGACCACGCTGAGCAAACTCCTCGCGGCGATCGACGCGCCACGCACCGGGACGGTCAGCGTGGGCGGCGTCCCGGTAACCGCGCTCGCCCCCGAACAGCTGCGCCGACACATCGTCCTGGTCACCCAGGAGCACCACGTCTTCCTCGGCTCGGTCCGCGACAACCTGCGCATCGCCGCGCCCGAGGCGTCCGACGCGGACCTGAGCGCGGCGCTCGCGGCGGTCGGCGCCGACGACTGGGCGGACGCGCTCCCCCAGGGCCTGGACACGGAACTCGGCGCCGGCGCCCTGCGCCTCGACGGCCCGCAGGCGCAGCAACTGGCGCTGGCCCGCGTGGTGCTGGCGGACCCGCACACCGTGGTCCTCGACGAGGCGACCGCCCTGCTCGATCCGGCGACGGCCCGCCACACCGAACTCGCCCTGGCGGCCGTTCTCCACGGCCGCACGGTCATCGCCGTCGCCCACCGTCTGCACACCGCGCACGACGCGGACCGGGTGGCGGTCATGGAGGACGGCCGACTGACCGAACTCGGCCCGCACGCGGAGCTGGTGGCGGCGGACGGCGCGTACGCGGCGCTGTGGCGGTCGTGGCACGGCACGCGCGCGTAGGGCCTGTCGTCACCTGCCCGTCCGACTACTCGTCCGGCGCCGCCGTCAGCGAGGCGACGTCCAGCACCCCGTCCAACTCCGCCAATACGGCCACGAGTTGCGGCACGTCGGATGCCCCCTCGATCTCCATGCGTACGGCCATGGTCCCGATCCGGCCCCGGCCGGGTTCCCAGTCGGCGCTGTCGTTGCGCAGTTCGACGACCCGGAAGCCCCGGCTCGTGCACTCCTCCAGTACGCGGGTGAGGACGCTGGAGCCGACCCGGTAGGCGAGGTGCAGGCCCGAACGCCGCTCCGTGGCCAGTGCCGGCACGCGCCGCGTCAGCCACGGGTAGCCGCGGACGACCAGAAAGTGACAGGCGGTCGCGGCGAACGCCAGCAGCGGCAACCCGCCGCCGCAGGCCATCCCTATGGCGCACGTCAGCCAGACGGTCGCCGCGGTGGTCAGTCCGCGCACCGCGTCGCGCCGCACGAAGATGAGACCGCCGCCGATGAAGCCGATGCCGGAGACGATCTGCGCGGCGACGCGCGACGGGTCGAACGACACGCCGTCCAGGCCGAGCACGGAGTTGAACCCGTGCTGCGACACCTCCATGAACAGCGCGCTTCCCACGCCGACGAGGGTGTGCGTGCGTAGCCCCGCGCTCTTCTGCTGGACGGCGCGTTCCGCCCCGATCAGCGTGGAGAGCACCAGGGCGAGACTCAACTCGGCGAGCTGGCGCAGGCCTTGCCCGGCGGCCGGATCGAACAGCGAGAACGCGAGCGGCGACGACAAGTACGGTCCCTCCTCACCCTTGAGTGGATCTTCCCGAGGGTAGTACCCGCGCCGTCTCGGACGGATTGTCAGACCCATGCGCAAGAGTGGAGTCATGAACGGGACCAGGAACCACGGACAGCTGACCATGAACCCCGAGTTGGCCGCGGCACAGGCCTGCCTGCGCCTCATGCACACGGCCCGCGCGGCCCTCTCCGCATCCGAGCAACCGGCCACGGCGGCGGTGCTCACCGTACCGATCGCCGAGGCCGACGAGGCCCTCAGCAGGGCGGGCCTCGCGGGCAACGAAGCGTGGTTGCTCGAGCGGATCTACGGTCTTGGCCTGGAGTCCGAGTCGCCCTAGCATCAGCCGTGATCCGTACCCGGCGCACCGGTTGTGATCCGGTGCATCAGCCGTCCTTCGGCGCGCAAGGAGCGCGATATGTCCACGGCCCCCACCACCTCCGCCTCGGGCCCGCCCCACCGCATCGACCCCTCGGGCGGCTGCCCGCACGCGCGCAACGCCCGCTTGCGCGCGAACGGCTCGGTGGCTGCCGTGATGCTGCCCGACGACGTGCCGGGCATGCTCGTGCTGGGCCACGACGCGCTGCGGGAGTTCCTGGGCCACAGCGATGTCGCCAAGGACGCGCGGCACTTCGCGGCGCTCGCCGATGGCCGGATACCCGACGGGTGGCCGCTGCGGACGTTCGCGACGGTGCGCGGGATGACGACGGCCGACGGCGAGGACCACCGGAGGCTGCGCTCGCTGGTGAGCCGGGCGTTCACGGCGCGGCGGGTCGAGGCGCTGCGGCCGCGGGTGGAGGCGCTGACGGACGAGCTGCTGGACGCACTGGCCGTGGCGGCACGGGACGGGGACGGCGTCGCGGATCTCCGCACGCACTTCGCGCTGCCATTGCCGATGGGGGTGATCTGTGAGCTCTTCGGCGTGGAAACGGAGTTCAGGGACACGCTGCACCAGCTGTCCAGCGAGGTCGTGGCCACGAACATCGAACCGGCGAGAGCCGTGGCCGCCAACCAGGAGATGGTGGCGCTGCTGGCCCAGGTGGTCGCCTCGCGCGTCCGGGAGCCGGGCGACGATCTGACGAGCGCGCTGCTCGCGGCCCACGAGGAGGATGGCGACCGGCTCAGCCGCGAGGAGCTGATCGGCACCCTCATGCTGTTCGTCGTCGCCGGGCACGAGACCACGCTCAACTTGATCACGAACGCGGTGCGCGCGCTGTGCGCCCATCGCGACCAGCTCGCCCTGGTGCGGGACGGGAAGGCCGGCTGGCCGGATGTCGTGGAGGAGACGCTGCGCTGGGACGGCCCGGTCAGCTACTTCCCGTTCCGCTACCCGACACGCGACCTCACGGTCGACGGCACGCTGATCCCGAAGGGCACGCCGGTGCTCGCCGGCTATTCGGGAGCGGGCCGCGATCCGGCGGCGCACGGTCCGGACGCCGACCGCTTCGACGTCGCACGCGTCCCGGCAAGCCGACATCTCTCGCTCGGGCACGGGGCGCACTACTGTCTGGGCGCCCCGCTGGCCCGGCTGGAGGCCACGGTGGCGCTGGAGCGGCTGTTCTCCCGGTTCCCCGCGCTTGACCTGGCCGTCCGCGAGGAGGAACTGCCGGTGAACGCCAGTTTCGTGGGCAACAGCGTGCGCCGGCTGCCGGTGCGTCCGGGCCCGAACGCCCACCACGGCTGACACCCGCCGCGGGACACCGGGCCGCCGCACCGACGCATACCTGCGTCGCATCTACGGACTTGGCCTGGAGTCCGAGTCGCCCTGGCGGCCGAGGACTACTTCCTGCGGACGCCCTCGAGTACCAACGCAGCTGTCAGACATGCCGCGCCGACGGCCAGCGAGCCGAAGAAGGGCCCGTCGAGGAGCACGCTGTTCGCTCCCTCGACGCTCCCGTCCGCGTGGGTGCACGACTTCTCGAACAGGAAGTCGGCCGTGTGCAGGTCTTCGCAGCGATTCTGCAGATCCTCGTTGAGCACGTTCGCATTGAGCCACGACAACGCCCACAGGAGCAGGAAGATCCCGCCGGAGACGCACACGGCTCCCCACAGCCGGTTCAACTGGGCATCGCGTATGCCGGTCCTCGTCACTTGCCGGAGCATACGCGCCCCACCGGCCATGGCTTATCGGTTCACCGAGGTGGAGACGTCCCTGCCACATCCGCCGCCGGCGCGGGTTCGGCCGGATCACCCTTCAGCGCTCATACGCTCACCGCCACCCTCGACGCCGAGCGCCCGCTCGCCCGACTCCCCACCCACGCCTCCGCCCCCATGGCCTACGACCAGCGCTTCGGCACCGTCCTCGATCACGTGTCGGCGGAGCCGAATCCGGCGGAGGGCTGACGCCCGACGCCGACCGCTGGTTATGCTCGGCCGAAGCGTTCAGCGAAACGCTCAAACGAACAGCGGGACCAGCGGGACACGAGGGGGCCACCAGCATGCGCGAACCGGTCGATCTCAGGCGGCAGCGAATTCTCGCCGCCGTTCAGGCGCGCGGCGCGACGCGGGTCAGCGATCTGGCCACGGAACTCGCGGTGTCGGTGGTGACGCTCCGCCGGGACGTGGAGGAGCTCGCCCGCGCGGGCAAACTCCGCCGCGGCCACGGCATCGCCCGCCCGATCCTGCCCGAACAGGACGAGGGCCCCGATCGGCGACAGGAGCCGGGCGCGTCCCGGGAGTCGGCCTCAGGACCGGGCCCGGACGGCGGGCCCGTCGCCGTCGTCGTCCCCGAGCGGCACGCGTATCTGTACGAGATGCTGCACGGCGCCCGCACCGCGTTCGAGGAGGCCGGGGTCCGGATCGCCCTGCACATCGCACCCGCCGCCCCGGGCGCCGAACAGCCCCTCGTGGAGCGGGCCCTGGCGGACGGCGCCCGCGGCCTGCTGATCGCCCCGCGCTGGCGCAGCCTCGCCACCGAGGAGGCCGACTACGCCTGGCTCGCACGCGTCGACGTGCCGACCGTGGTGATGGAGCGCAGGCCCCGTCGGGGCAGCGCGCTGCACGCCGTGGACACGGTGTGCACCGACCACTGGTACGGCGTGCACCTCGCCGTCGAACACCTCACGGGCCTCGGCCACCGCCGCATCGTGCTCGCGGCGCGCAACGACAGCCCGACGGCGCGCGCGGTGCGTGCGGCGTTCGCCGAGATCGCGGCGGGCCATCCGGGGGTCGACAAGTGGGCCGTCGCCCTCAGCTCCCCCACCGCCGTCCCCGAACCGGAGGCGGAGCACGCCGAACGACCGCTCGAACTCCCGCCACTGCTGGAGGAATTGGGCGCCACGGGCGTGCTGCTGCACGGCGACGTCGACGCGCTGATGCTCGTCCAGTCGTTGCGCGACGCGGGCGTCCGCGTCCCGGAGGACTGCTCGGCCATCGCGTACGACGACGTCGTCGCCGGCCTCGGCAGCACGCCCCTGACGGCCGTGTCCCCGCCGAAGGCGGAGGTCGGCCGGTCGGCGGCCGAACTGTTGCTGCGCCGCCTGGGCCGGGGCGCGGCGGCCGGCCCCGCGTACCGCGCCGAGCTGCTGCCGACGCTCAAGGTGCGCGGTTCCACCCGTTCCGCCCCGTATCGCGAGCCGCTTTCCTCAACTCCCACCGCACAGTGAGCGTTTGATCGTTTCATTTTCTTCTGATCGATCTATTGACCGCATCTCGTGAACCGATCAGGATTCCCGTGACTCGAACACGCAGGAGCCGCGGGAGGCGCCCATGCCTGGTCGACAGAGCCGTCGATCGGTGCTCGCCGCGATCACCGCGCTGCCCCTGACGGGCGCCCTTGGCGCCTGCAGCGGGAACGACAGCGCGGCGTCGGCAAGCTCTAGCTCACGCAGGACAGGCAAGACGACCATCACCTTCTGGTCCGCCCTCCGGGGCAGCCAGGAGGTGGTGGACGAGTTCAACAAGACGCACGACCACATCCAGGTCGACTACCAACAGGTCCCGTCCGGCACACAGGGCGGCTATCTGAAGCTGAGCAACGCGGCACGCGCGGGCAACGCCCCCGACGTCGCCACCATCGAGTACCCCCAGCTGCCGGGCTTCGCCATCGACGGTGTCGCGCGCGACATCACCGACCTCATCGGCGACAAGCTGCGCCGCAAGCTGCTTCCGCAGGCGCTCGGCCTGACGACCTTCGAGAAGCACACCTTCAGTGTGCCGCTGGACGTCGAGCCGATGGTGATGCACTACCGCAAGGACCTCTTCGACAAGTACGGCTTCGAGGTCCCCACCACCTGGGACGAGTTCGCGGTCCTGGCGCGCAAGGTGCGGCGCACGGGCGGCGGTCGCAGGCTCACGCTGTTCCCCACCGACGGGATGACGCAGTTCGCCGCGTGGGCCTGCCAGGCGGGCGCCCAGTGGTTCGACACCTCGCACGGCGCGTGGAACGTCTCCATGGCGGACGCCCCGACCCGCAAGGTCGCCGCGTACTGGCAGCGCCTCATCGACGAGGGACTCGTCTACACCAACGCCTCCAGCGCCCGCATCGCCGACGCTCAGATCGGCAACGGCCTGGTCCTGACCCGGCTCAGCGGGGCCTGGGACGCGGGCGCGCAGATGAACGCGCACCCCGAGCAGAAGGGCCAGTGGCGCATCGCGCCACTCCCCCAGTGGACACCGGACAAGCCGTCGCTCGGCACCCACGGCGGTTCCACGTTCGCCGTCACGAAGAACAGCAGCAAGCCCGAGGCCGCCATGGAGTTCATCGAGTGGCAGGTCTCGCACCCCGACGCCCTCAAGGCCCGCCTTTCCAGCGGCGCGAGCAGCCAGTACCCGGCCGTGAGCGATCTGGTTCCGGTCGGCAGCAAGGCGTTCAACAAGGCGTACTACGGCGGACAGGACATCTACGAGCTCTTCGAACAGGAGGCCCACAAGATCCGCGACGGCTGGGTCTGGGGTCCGCGCATGACCGCGACCGGCTTTGTCATGCAGGACGCCTTCGCCCGTGCGGGCGCCGGCTCCGGCACCCTGCTGTCCGCCGCGCGCGCCGCGCAGGACGGCACGATGCCGGACCTGAAGGCGCTCGGCCTCAAGACCACCACCCGGTCCACGTGACCGCCCGCACCCCGAAAGGCAGGTGACCCATGACCGCGACAACAGCTCAGGCCCGCACGGCCCCGCCCGTCCCGCAGGAGGTGCGGGACGACGCGCGCAAGGCACAGCGGGCGGCCAAGCGCCGCCGCGGCGGTGCGGCCGGCGTCCTGATGGCGCCGTTCTTCGTCCTCCTCACACTCGTCTTCCTCATCCCGGTCGGCACCGCGGTGTGGCTGAGCTTCTTCAGCGACGACCAGCCCGGCCTCGGCTTCGGACCCGAACGCAGCGTCTTCGTGGGCCTGCGCTCGTACGCCGCCGTCATCACCGACCCGACGTTCCTGTCCGGCCTGGGCACGGTCGCGCTGTACTGCGTGATCTACATCCCGCTGATGGTGATCGGCTCGCTCACGCTGGCCCTGCTGCTCGACTCCGGTGTCGTACGGCTGCGGTCCTGGGCCCAGTTGGGTCTGTTCCTGCCGCACGCGGTGCCCGGCATCATCGCCGCCCTGATCTGGCTGTACCTCTACACGCCCGGCATCAGCCCGGTCGTCGAGGCGCTGGGCAAGGCGGACATCCAGATCGACTTCCTGGGTCTGCACACCACGTTGCCGTCGATCGTGAACATCGCCCTGTGGTCGAACCTCGGCTACAACATGGTGATCTTCTACGCGGCGCTGCAGGCGGTCCCCCGCGAGGTCCTGGAGGCGTCCGTCGTCGACGGCGCGGGTCCCGTGCGCACCGCGCTTCAGGTGAAGACGCCGCTGGTGCGCTCCTCGGTGGTCATGGTCGCGATGTTCACGCTGATCTGGGCGCTGCAACTGTTCACCGAGCCGATGCTGCTGCATCAGTCCTCGCAGATGGTCGACACCCGGTTCTCGCCCAGCATGTACATCTACGACGCGGCCTTCAGCCGCAACAACTACTCGCTCGCGGCCGCCGCCTCGGTGATCCTGCTGATCATCACCATCGCCGTCTCCTACGGGGTCACCCGCTGGACCAACCGCGTCAACTCGGCCGAGGAGGACGCCCGATGAGCGCCACCGACTCCACCCTCCTGCGCCCGCGGACGCTGGGGCGCGCGACGGTCAACGTCGTCGTCGCGATCTCCGTGCTCTACACGCTGCTCCCGGTCCTGTGGCTGGTCCTCGCCTCGGCCAAGTCCCGCGACGCCCTGTTCAGCAGCAGCATCCTGTCGTTCAGCGACTTCTCGTTCGTGCAGAACCTCAAGGACCTGTTCGCGATGGACGGCGGCCTCTACACCCGCTGGTACGGGAACAGCCTGCTGTACGCGGTCCTCGGCGCGGCCATCGGCGCCCTGATCAGCGTCGCCTGCGGCTACGCCTTCGACAAGTACCACTTCCGGCACAAGGAGAAGCTGTTCGGCCTGGTGCTCGCCGCCGTCATGGTGCCGCAGACGGTGCTGGCGCTGCCGCTGTATCTGATCGCGTCGGCGGCCGGCGTCGTGAACACCTTCTGGTCCGTGTTCATCCCGGTGCTGTTCAACCCGTTCGGCGTGTACCTCGGCCGCATCTTCGCCCAGGGGTACGTGCCGAACGAGGTCCTGGAGGCCGCGCGCGTCGACGGCGCGAGCGAACTCGCGACGTACTTCAAGGTCGCGCTGCGGATGCTGGGCCCCGGCCTGGTGACCGTCTTCCTCTTCCAGCTCACGACGATCTGGAACAACTTCTTCCTGCCGATGGTGATGCTGTCGAACCAGGATCTGTATCCCGTCAGCCTCGGCCTGTTCCAATGGAACAGCCAGGCGACCGTCTCGCCCGAGTACTACCCGGTGGTGATCATGGGCTCGCTCCTCGCGGTGCTCCCTCTCGTCCTCGCGTTCGTCTTCCTCCAGCGCTTCTGGAAGTCCGGCCTGACGGCGGGGTCGGTCAAGTGAGCAAGCCCCGCACGGCGTTGGCCATGTCCCCCCAGGCCGCGGCGGCCGTCTTCACGCCGCGGTCGATGGCCGCGCTCACCGAGGTCTGCGACCTCGCGCCGCTGCCCGTACTCGACGATCTGTCGAGCGCCCGGGCGAAGGAGGCGCTCGCCGACGTCGAGGTGCTCGTCACCGGCTGGGGCTGCCCGCCGCTGGATGCCGACGTGCTGGCGGCGGCGCCCGCACTCAAGGCCGTGGTGCACTCGGCCGGTTCGGTGCGCGGGCACGTCACCGACGCCTGCTGGGAGCGCGGCATCGCGGTGTCCTCGGCGGCCGCGGCCAACGCGCTGCCGGTCGCCGAGTACACGCTCGCGATGATCCTGCTGCACGGCAAGCACGTCCTGGAGCGGGCCCGCGACTTCCGCCGACTGCGCGAGCGCGGCGACTGGCTGCTGACCTCGCACGAGGTGGGCAACTACCGCCGCACGGTGGGCATCCTGTCCGCCTCGCTCATCGGCCGCCGGGTGATCGAACTGCTGCGCCCCTTCGACTTCGAGGTGCTGCTGCACGACCCTTACGTGTCCGAGGAGGACGTGTCAGAGCTCGGGGTGGAGCAGGTGGCCCTGCCCGAACTCTGCACGCGCAGCGATCTGTTGAGCGTCCACACGCCGCTGCTGCCCAGTACGACGGGCCTGGTCAGCAGGGAGCTGCTGAGTGCAATGCGGCCGGGCGCCACGCTCATCAACACCGCGCGCGGCGCCGTCGTCGACCAGGACGCGCTGACCGACGTGGTTCGCGCCGGCCGCATCCGCGCGGTCCTCGACGTGACGGACCCGGAGGTACTGCCCGCGGACCACCCGCTGTGGGACTGCCCGAACGCACTGATCACCCCCCATCTGGCCGGTTCCCAGGGCAGCGAGTGGGAACGCCTCGCCGACACCGCGATCGGCGAGGTGACGCGCTGGGCCGCGGGCGACGGTTTCGCCCATCCCGTACGACGCGAGAGGCTGGCGTTCCTCGCGTGACCGCCCGCCCCTTGCCCGCCCCCACCCTTTCAAGGAGTGAGCTGCGCTCATGAGTACCCCCGCGTTCGATCTCCCCGCCGAAGACCGCGAGTTGAGCCCCTTCACCGGTTTCACCCGCGCGCACTGGGAGGCCGTCGCCGACGGGCTGCTCGGGGCCGCCTGGCGGTGGGCGACCCCCGAGGGCGCCCTCCTCGACCTGCCGGGCCGGCCCTCGGGTTCCGGTGTCCGCTCGGACGGGCTCGAGGGCTATGCCCGTACGTTCCTGGCGGCCGGCTTCCGGGTCGCGGGCGCGCAGGGCAAGGATCCGCACGGCTGGCTGGAGCGGTACGCGAGCGGCCTCGCCGCCGGTACCCGTACGCCGGACCGCGACGACGCCGAGTCCTGGCCGCTGATCCTCGACCATCACGTCCAGGGCCAGCCGATGGTGGAGTCCGCCTCGGTGGCACTCGGCCTGTCGCTGACCCGGCCGTGGCTGTGGGACCGGCTCGACGGCGACGTACAGGACCGGGCGGAGAAGTGGCTGCGCGGCGCGATCAACCACACCCCGGCGCCGAACAACTGGTATCTGTTCCCCTTCATGGTGGCGTCGTTCCTGGAGTCCGTGGGCCGCGGCGACTGCGCGACGACCCGGGCCATGGACCGGGCGCTCGACCTGATGGAGACCTGGTACGAGGGCGACGGCTGGTACCGCGACGGTGACGGGCGGGCCTTTGACCACTACAACGGGTGGGCGCTGCACCTGTATCCGATGCTGCACGCGCATCTGCGGGGCGACGTGGCCCTTGCGGAGCGGACGGGTCCGCGGCTGCGCGAGCACCTGGAGGGCTTCTCGCTGCTCTTCGGCGGCGACGGGGCGCCGATCCACTTCGGTCGTTCGCTGACCTACCGGTTCGCGGCGTCGGCGGCCGTCGGCATCGGCGCGGTCACCGGGCACACGCCGCTGTCCCCGGGCGCGTCACGCCGCCTCATCAGCGGAAACCTGCGCTACTTCCTGGACCGTGGCGGAGTCACCGACGAGGGTCTGCTCAGCCTCGGCTGGCACGGCCCGCACGACGCGACGCTGCAGAACTACTCGGGCCCGGCGTCCCCTTACTGGGCGTCGAAGGGCTTCGTGTCGCTGCTTGCGGGCGAGGACGATCCGCTGTGGACGGCGCCCGAGGAGGCGGCGCCGAGCGAGGGCCCCGACCGGGTGCTCGCGCTGCCCGCGCCGGGGCTGCTGGTGCAGTCGACGCGGGCGGACGCGATCGTGCGGCTGCACAACCACGGCAGCGACCACGTCCGCCCGTTCGAGGGCGAGGACGCGGCCGCCGTCGACGTTCTCTACAGCCGCCAGGCCTACTCCACCCACACCGGTCCCACGTCCCCGACCAACGCGGCGGACAACGAGCTGTCGGTGGAGTGCGGCGGCGTCGGGAGCGTGCGGCGCCGCATCCATCCGCTCGGGGCGGGCCAGGGCGACGGCTGGGGCTGGGCGGCGTCCTGGCACCGGCCGGTGTTCGCCTCGGGCCCCCCGATGGTGCCGGGGCTTCGCGTGGAGAGCGTGACCGTGGCGCGCGGCGCGTACGAGCTGCGGGTGCACCGGGTGGTCGGCGCCCCGCACGGCGCGCGCGTGACGCTCACCGGCTGGGCCACGGAGGCGTTGCACTCGGACCTGGTGGGACTGCACGGCTGGGACGGTCGGGACGAGGTGCGCGCACCGCAGGGCACGGCGTACGAGCCGTGGGTGCGGGTGCCGCGCCTGGGGTCGGACGTGGCGGGGACGGCGGTGTTCGCGGCGCTCTCCGTACTCGGCGCCGAGCCGCCGACGGCGCCGCTCGCGGACGCCGTGTCCGATGTCGCGATCCTGGACGGCGAGTTGACGGTGCGCTGGGCCGACGGGACGCGCACCACCGTCGCGTTCGAGCCGCTGCGCGTTCAGCAGGGCTGAGCGGTCGGCGCCAGTTGGGCCTCCACTGCGGGGGCGTAGCGGTCGACGAGCGTCTCGATGTCCGCGGCCCGCACATGCGGGCCGCGGGCGATGCCGTACATGACGCCGAGGCCGAGCAGGAGGGACACGGCGAGTTCCGCGCGCAGGGGCGCGTCGTCGCCGGGCAGGCGCCGCGCGAGCCGTTCGCACACCTGGGTGCGGAAGTTGGCGCGCAGGATGTCGCCCTGCTCGCCGTGGAGCGGGGCGAAGACGATGCGCAGGATCGGATCGCTGCCGCGCTCGGCCTGGCCGGTCAGGACGTGCCGGACCATGTGGCGGCCCAGGTCAGCGGGCGCGGCGTCGAGGAAGGACTCCACGTCGGCCTCGAAGTTCATGACGCGGGAGAACAGGGCGTCCTTGCTGCCGAAGTACTTGAGGACGAGCGGCGGGCTGACCCCGGCCCGGTCGGCGACGGCCTTGAGGGTGATGTCGCCGTGCGCGTGCCGGGCGAGCAGGTGCCTGGCCGCCGTGACGATGGCGGTCCTGCTCGCCTCCGCGTCGCGCCGCCCCGTGCCGGACCGCTGTCCGCCGACGTGGGCCGCGGTCATCGCCTCACGCTCCCTTCGTGGTGGGCACCGGGGCCGGTGCGCCCGTGACGGTACGGCCCGCCGCGCCGTCGGACGGGACGGCCATGGCGACCGCGGCGGCCACGACGGCGACCGTGCCCGCCATGGCGAACGCCAGCTGATAGCCGTGCAGGGACGGGACGTGGGCGCCGCCGACCCGGGTCGTGTGGTGGACGAGCACGGCGGCGACGGCGGCGCTGGAAACCGCCTGGCCAATGGTGCGCATGAGGACATTGACGCCGTTCGCGGAGGCCGTGGCATCGGCCGGGACGGCGCGCAGGATCAGGGTGGGCAGCGCCGAGTACGCAAGGGTGGTGCCGGTCGAGACGACGGCGGCGCCGACGAGAATCACCCACAGGTCGGTGCTGTCGACGATGCGGACAGCGTACCCGAGGGCGAGGACCACGCCGCCGATCGCGAGCGTGATCCGGGGGCCGCGCGCGGCGGAGATACGGGCCGAGACCGGCGAGAACAGCAGCATGATGACGCCGCTGGGCAGCATGCACAGGCCGGTCGCGACGATGGACAGGCCGAGCCCGTAGCCGGTGGCGACGGGCGCCTGCACGAGCTGGGCGGTGACGAGCGAGTTGGCGTAGAAGGCGAAGCCGGTGAACAGCGCCGCCAGGTGCGGGAGGCCGACCCGGCGGCCGACGGCGAGGCGCAGGTCGACCAGGGGCCGCTCGGTGCGCAGTTGCTGCCAGGCCCACAGTCCGAGGACCACGACGGCGCCGGCGAACAGGCCGAGCACGGTGGGACTCCCCCAGCCCCACTGGCCGCCCTGCGAGACACCGAGCAACAGACAGACGAGGCCCGCGGCGAGGCCCAGCGTGCCGAGCGCGTCGAAGCGGCCCGGGGAGCGGACCGGTGACTCCCGCACGGCCCACCAGGCGAGGCCGAGGCCGAGCGCGCCGAGGGCGCTGGTCGCCCAGAACATGACGTGCCAGTTGGCGTACTGGACGATGAGCGCGGCCAGCGGCAGGCCGAGTCCCGCGCCGATGCCGACGGTCGAGCTCATCAGGGCGACGGCGGATCCGGTGCGGTGCGGCGGGAGTTCGTCGCGCAGGATGCTGATGGACAGCGGCACGACGGCGGCCGCGGCGCCCTGCAGCGCGCGGGCGGCGATCAGGAGCCGGATGTCCGAGGTCAGCGCGCACAGCACCGAGCCGACGGTCATCAGGGCGAGCGCGCCGAGCAGGACGCGCCGCTTGCCGTACATGTCCCCAGCCCGGCCGAGGACCGGGGTAAGGACGGCGCCGGCGAGCAGCGTCGCGGTGACCATCCAGGACACGGCGGCGGGCGAGGCGCCGGTCAGCCGCGGCAGATCGGGCAGGAGCGGGACGACGACGGTCTGCATGACCGCCATGAGGATGCCGCCGAAGGCGAGCACGGGCACGGCGAGCCGCTCGCGCGGGCGTGTCGCCGGTATCGGCGCAGAATTCATGGGTCTCCGGTCGCGGGGCGTTGGCGTGGCGATGGCGATGGCGATGGCGGTTGCGTTCGGGGTGAACAGGGGTTCACCAGTTCGGTGAATCAGTATTCACCGAACCGCACGTCCTGTCTGCACCGCTCGGCCCGGCCCTCTGTGCATCGGACATCCGACCGACGGATACTGCCGCTCATGACCTCTTCCACCCCGCCCACCGCGTCCGCTCCGGTCCGCTTCGGTCTCGTCGGCACCGGCTCCTGGGCCCAGCGGACGTACGCCCCCACGCTGGATGCCCACAAGTCCGTGGACCTCGTCGGGGTCTGGGGGCGCAGGCCTCAGGCGGCGGCCGAACTCGCGGCAGGACACGGCACGACGGCGTACGACGACGTGGACGCCCTGTTCGCGGCGAGCGACGTCGTGGCGTTCGCGGTGCCGCCGGACGTCCAGGCACCGCTCGCCGCGCGGGCCGCCGCGGCAGGCTGCCACCTGCTCCTCGACAAGCCGCTGGCGACCCGTCCGGACGCGGCCCGCGCCGTCGTCGACGCGGCCGACGCGGCGGGTGTCGCGTCGACCGTCTTCTGCACGTTGCGGCACGCACCGCTCACCGCGGCCTGGATCGCCGAACAGGCCGGGACGGACGGCTGGTTCACGGGCCGCGCCGACTGGTTCGGCGCGCTCTACACGCCCGGCGACGACGCGGAGGTGCGCGCCACGACGCCCTGGCGGGCCGAGAAGGGCGCCCTGTGGGACGTGGGTCCGCACGCCTTGTCCGTGCTGCTGCCGATCCTTGGCGAGGTAGGGACGGTGGCGGCGCACGGCGGCCCGGGCGACACCGTGCATCTCGTGCTCCGGCACGCGGGCGGTGCCTCCAGCACCGCGACGCTCAGCCTGACCACACCCCGGCCGGGGGGCGGCACAGTGGTCGAACTGCGCGGCACTCAGGGGGTGTCGACGATGCCGACGGGCACCCGCGTCTCCCAGGAGGCGCTCGCCGCCGCCGTCGACTCGCTGCTGGAGGCGGCGCACGGCGGGCCCGCGCACCCGTGCGACGCCCGCTTCGGCCTGCGGCTCACCGAGACCCTCGCGGCGGCCGAGCGCTCCCTGGCGTCGGGCCGGGCCGAACCGGTCCCCGAACACTAGGGCTTGTCGTTTGGATCAGGCCGGGGTGGCCGCGGACCCCCTTTACCCTGGTCGTCATGCCGCTCGAGATCAGCGCCACCAACCCCGAGCACCCGGTGCTCCTGCTCGCCCTGCCCTGGCACATCCCGCTGGAGGAGTGGCCCGAGGAGTACCTGGTGCCGCTTCCGCGCGGCATCTCGCGGCACGTGGTGCGCTACGCGCGCGCCGGGGACGAGGTCGTCGCCGTGAAGGAGCTGGCCCAGCGCCCGGCTTTGCGCGAGTACGAACTGCTGCGCACGCTGGACCGGTTGGGGATCCCGGCGGTGGACCCGCTCGCGGTGGTCACCGGCCGGGAGGATCCTTCCGGCGCCCCTCTGGAACCCGTGCTCATCACCCGGCACCTGGGCGGTTCGCAGCCGTACCGCTCGATGTTCGAGACGACGCTGCGGCCGACGACCGTGCACCGGCTGATGGACGCGCTGGCCGTGCTCCTCGTGCGGCTGCATCTCGCCGGTTTCGCCTGGGGCGACTGCTCGCTGTCCAACACACTCTTCCGCCGGGACGCGGGCGCGTACGCCGCCTACCTGGTGGACGCCGAGACCGGCGAGCTGCACCCGCGGTTGAGCGACGGGCAGCGCGAGTACGACATCGATCTGGCGCGGGTGAACATCGCGGGCGAGATGCTCGACCTGGAGGCGTCGGGCGCGCTGCATCCGTCGATCGACCCGATCGAGTTCGGCACGGAGATCGTGCAGCGGTACACGAACCTGTGGACCGAGCTGACCCGTACGTCGGTGTATCCGGCCGGCAAGCACCACTACATGGACCGCCGCATCCGCCGACTCAACGATCTGGGTTTCGACGTGGCCGAGATGCAGATCTCCCGCTCGCCGCACGGCGACACGGTCACGTTCGTGCCGAAGGTCGTCGACGCCGGCCACCATCAGCGCCAACTGCTCCGCCTGACCGGCATGGACGCCGAGGAGAACCAGGCGCGGCGCCTGCTCGCCGACCTGGAGAGCTGGATGGCGACGCAGGAGGACGCACCCGACGCCCGCCCCGAGGTCCTCGCCCACCGCTGGGTCCGTGACGTGTTCCGGCCCACGGTCCGCGCCGTCCGCGACCGGGTGTCCACGCCGATGGACCCGGCCGAGCTGTATCACCAACTCCTGGAGCACCGCTGGTACCTGTCCGAGCGCGCCCAGCACGACATCGGCCTCGACGCCGCGGCCGACGACTACGTACGGAATGTGCACAAGACAGGGCAGTGAGTCGCCCCGGGACCGGGCGCGGCCGGTGCCGTGGCCGCTACGTGATGGCGAGTGACGGCACCGACCGCAGCCAGTGACCTCCACCGGCCGCCCGGACGAGCGTGGGCGTTTGCGTCTCACAACGCATTTTCCGGCCACATCGAACGCAATTGGTGGCCCGGCCCCACTCGCACCTGCGTGAACGGCCGCAGAGGCTTGTGGGTTACCCGCAGCGGGAAATTTCAGCCATTTTCGAGTGACCCGGCACGGGTGCCGCAACGCCGCGCCCACATGTGCGCGAACGAGGAAACCAGCAGGTGGGCAACCCAACTCCGCCCATCATGACGGACCGTCTGATCGTTTTCTTCGGGCAATGTTTATTACCAAAGACCTTGGGACTATTTAGACTGCTCACGCTCAACTCGGCGTGAACAACGAGGGATTACCCACCATGAACAAGACGGCGCTTCGCGCCCTGCTCCGTGAACGGCGCGCCCTCATAGCCCCCGAATCCCACGGCTTCAGCAGACCGACGGGACAAGGCCGTCGCGCCCCCGGACTGTCCCAGCACCAGGTCGACCAGCTCCTGCACCGCACGCTCGGCACGTACCACCGCCTGGAGTCCGGGACGTACCCGAACGCCCCGGCGGAGCTGCTGCGTGATGTCGCCCGGCTGTTCGGGCTGAACGAGCAGGAGTGGGTGCTGCTGTGCCGCTACGCGCTGCTGCAGGACCCGCCGGGCCCGCTGTATCCGACGTCGGGCAAGGAGATCCCCGGCGTATGGCAGGAGGCGGTCGACGGCATCGACCACATCGCGTACGTCTCGGACTCGTCCTGGGACCTGCTGGCGTGCAACCGGGCGTTCACGGAACTGTTCCCCGACCATCGGCCGCCCGCGAACACCATGCGCTGGATGCTGCTCGACCCGCACGCCCGCGACATGCTGGTGGACTGGCAGAACGCGTGGGCGCCGCTGCTGCTCCCCCAGTTGCGCGCCGCGCTCGCCGCGCGTCCCGACGACGACACGCTCGCCCAGATCGAAAAGGAGGTTCTGGCCGACCCCGAGGCCGCCCCGATCTACCGGTCGGGCGGTTCGGCCATGCACCCCGACGGCGACGAACGGCCGCTGCTGCACGCGCGCCTGGGGCCCGGCTGGGCGACGATGTGCGCGGCACAGCCGCTCACCACACCCGGCGCGCGCCTGATGATCCTGGTCTTCCACCCCGGCGTGCACCGCGCGCACCCCAGGAAGCCCGCCCTGCGCGCAGGCTGATTTCCGCCCCTCTTGTCACACCTCCCGTGGCAGAAGTGTCGTGGCGACGTAGGTTGAGCGGGCCCCCCACAGCCACTTCAGTCCCGTGGGAGACACCCATGCCCGCCTACGTCTCGATGCCGCACACCGTCCTCGGCGCCCACAAGGTGACCACCGACGAGATCGCGGACGACATACGTGCACGCCACCCGGGACACCCCCGGATCGCCGCCGCGGTACGCGCGGTTCAGGGGTGCGGCGTGCACACCCGGTACTTCGCCCGGCCGCTGGACTCCCCCACCGTGGCGGGCGCGGCGGGCATCGCCGAGCGGGCCCGTACCGCGTTCGCGGACGCGGTCGAACTCGCGGAGCGGGCGGCCGCATCGGCCGTCGCGGCGGCCGGCCTGAGAGCGAGCGACCTGGACGGCATCGTCACCACGCACTCCACCGGCTGGGCCGCGCCCAATCTGGACGTACACCTCATGACCCGGCTCGGTCTGCGCCCCACCGCCCGCTCCCTGGCCCACACGACGCTGGCCTGCACGGGCGGCACCAAGGCGCTGATCCGGGCGGCGGACATGGTGGCGGCCCGCCCCGGCGGCAAGGTGCTCGTGGTCGCCGCCGAGGTGATCTCCGCCGTCTACCACCACAGCGACACCGGCATCGACGCGATGATCTACAAGGCGCTGTTCGGCGACTCGGCCGGAGCGGCCGTGGTCAGCGACGAACCGCTCGGCCCCGGCTTCGCGTGGGAGGACGACTTCGAGCACGTACTGCCGGGCACCGCGGGACAGCTGGGCGGCCGGATCACCGCCGACGGGCTGCACTTCGACGCCACGAAGCGGGGCCGCGCGGCCTTCACCGAGACCCTGCCGAGCGTCACCGGCTGGCTCGGCCCGCGCCGCACCGACTTCGCCGTGATCCACCCGGGCAGCCCGCGGATCATCGCGGACACGGCCACGGCCCTGGGCCTGACCGCACACGACGCCCGTCACTCCACGGCCACCCTCACCGACGAGGGGAACATGGGCGGCGTGAGCGTGCTCCGCGTCCTGGAGCGCACCCACCAGGACCCGCCGCCCGCGGGCAGCAGCGGCACGCTGGTCGCGTACGGCCCCGGCTTCGCGACCGCCGCGCTGCACGGGCACTGGCACGCCTGAGGGCCCGGCCCGCACCATCCGTCCCGCCCGCGCCGTCCTGCCCGCGCCGTCCCACAAAAATGTCCCGCCGGGACATGTGTCCCATTGGGACATTCGGGTGTACCGTCGAAGACATGAAGGCGAACGAGGCCACCAGCACGCGGCCCGCCGGCGACCGCCGGCAGGCCAGGGCCCGCCGGACGCGCGAGGCGCTCACGGAGGCCGCCGTCGAGCTGGTGCTCGAACGCGGACTCGGGGACGTCACCGTGGAGGCCATCGCCGACCGCGCGGACGTCACCCGCCGCACCTTCAGCCGGCACTTCGCGGGCAAGGAGGACGCGGCCCTGGACTTCACGCGGGCCGACGGCGCGGGGATCAACGCGGCGCTGCGCGCCCGCCCCGCCGACGAGCCGCCGCTGCTCGCCTACCGACGCGCGGTCGCGGACTACCTCGCCGACCGCGAGTCCCCGGGCTGGCACCACCGCCCGCGGCTGCGCGAGCTGTACGCGGTCGTGGATGCGGAGCCGGCCCTGTTCGCCGCGTACGAACGGATCCGGGTCGACGCCCAGGACGAGTCCGTACGCATCATCGCCGACCGGCTCGGCACCGACCCGGCCCGGGACCCCCGTCCCGAGGTCGTCGTCGGAGCCGCCGCCGGAGTGCTGACCGCCGCGCTGCGCACCTGGGCGCGCGGCGCGGGCACGGACGCCGAAGACCTCGCCGAACTGGTGGCGCGGGCCTACGACGCCCTCATCGAGGAGGCCGCCCGCACGACGGCCCCCGAAGTCGCTACCAGAAAGTGAATCGCACCATGAGCACCACCCCCACCACCGGCAACGTGACCGACTACGCCGCCGAGTTCGCCGGGAAGACTGCCCTCGTCACCGGCTCCGCCTCCGGCATCGGCCTGGCCACGGCACGCCGGCTCGGCCGCGGCGGCGCCGACGTCGTCATCGCGGACTACAACGAGAAGGGCGCGCAGGAGGCTGCCGAGGCGCTCAAGGCGGAGGGTCTGAAGGCCGCCGCGGTCGCCGTCGACGTGACCGACCCGGCCTCGGTCGAGGCGTCCGTCCGGTTCGCCGTCGACACCTTCGGCGGCCTCGACCTGGCCGTGAACAACGCGGGCATCGGCGGCGCGAGCGCCCCCACGGGCGAGTACGACATCGACGTCTACAACCGCGTCGTGCGCACGAACCTGGACGGCGTCTTCTTCAGCATGCGCTACGAGATCCCCGCCATCCTGGCCGCGGGCAACGGCGGCGCCATCGTGAACGTCGCCTCGATCCTCGGTTCGGTCGGCTTCGCCGGCTCGCCCGCGTACGTCGCCGCCAAGCACGGTGTGGTCGGCCTGACGAAGTCGGCGGCGGCCGAGTACGCCGCGCAGGGCATCCGCGTCAACGCGGTCGGCCCGGGCTTCATCGAGACCCCGCTCCTCAAGGAGATGGACAAGGCCGCCCACGACTCCCTCGTGGGGCTGCACCCGGCGGGCCGCCTGGGCACCTCCGAGGAGGTCGCCGAGCTGATCGTCTTCCTGCTCTCGGACCGTGCCTCGTTCATCGCGGGCAGCTACCACCTCGTGGACGGCGCGTACACGGCGGTCTGACCCGCCGCGCCGCATACGCCACTTGTGTCGCACCTCCACTCATGGAACGGTCTGCGAGGGGTACCGGCAGGGCACCCGGACCGTTTCGAGGTGGAGAGGCGCAGCGAACGCCATGGCACCGAAGGCACGCGAGTCGTACTTCGACAACGTCAAGTTCCTGACGATCGTCCTCGTGGCCTGCGGGCACGCGTGGGAGCCGCTGACCTACGGCTCCCGCGCGGTGACGGCCGTGTATCTCACCGTCTACGCCTTCCACATGCCGGCGTTCGCGCTGGTGTCGGGGTATTTCTCGCGCAGCTTCGACATGGCTCCGCACCGGCTGCGGCGCCTGGTGACCGGCGTCGTCGTGCCCTACCTCGTCTTCGAGGTGGCGTACACGCTGTTCTACCGGTGGGCGCAGGACGATCCGGGGTATCCGATCAGCCTGCTGGACCCCTGGTATCTGATGTGGTTCCTGGTGGCCCTGTTCGTCTGGCGGCTCTCGACGCCGCTGTGGCTGCAGTTGCGCCACCCCGTGCTCGTGTCGCTGGCCGTGGGCACGGCGGTGTCGATGTGGCCGGGCGCGGGCGGCGACCTGGCGCTCCAACGGGTGCTGCAGTTCCTGCCGTTCTTCGTGGTGGGCCTGGTGCTGCGGCCCGAGCACTTCGCGCGGCTGCGGACGTGGCGCGTGCGCTGGGTGGCGCTGGGCGTCACGGGCGCGGCACTGCTCGCCGCGTACCGGGTGGCGCCGTGGTTCGACGCCGGCTGGTTCTACCACCGGGGCGCCGTCCAGGGGCGGGGCGTGCCCGGGTGGGCGGGCCTGTTCGCGACGCCCGCCCTGTTCACTCTCGCGCTCCTGCTGTCCGCGTGCTTCCTGGCCTGGGTGCCGGGCCGCAAGCTGTGGTTCACGGCCCTGGGCACCGGGACGATCTACGCGTATCTGCTGCACGGGTTCGTCATCAAGTCCTCCCGGTTCTGGGACTGGTACGACCGCCCGTGGCTGCACAGCCCGCTCGGCGAGCTGGCCGTGACGGCGGCGGCGGTCGCACTCATCACCGCGCTGTGCACGCAGCCGGTGCGGCGGGTGTTCCGCTACGTCGTCGAGCCCCGGATGGACTGGGCGTTCCGGCGGCCGACGGAGCAACGGTCCCTGCCCGAACAGGCGACGCCCCGGGAACGGGTCACCTCCGGCGGCGGCTGACCGTCTGTGCCGAGGCGAGCAGCTGGTGCATGCGCTCGGTGAGCGACCCCAGGTCGTCGGCGGGCCGGTGGAAGGCGAGGCGCACGTCGGCCTGGCCGCGCATCCGCTCCAGACGCAGCGTCAGGCCGTGCCGGTCCACGGCGAGCGGCTGGACGCGGACGACGCCGTGCAGGCTGTCGGGGGCGATGAGCCGGGTGAGCTGCTCGACGGCCTCGGGGTGGGAGTCGGCGAGATGGGTGAGCAGGCGGGGCTCGGCGAGCGCGAGCGGATCGGGCGCGGTGGCGGCGAGTTCGTCCAGGTCGACGCACGTGCGCCCCGACCGGATCTGCAGGACCGCCCGTTCGGGCCGCAGCACCAGCTCCTCGCCGTCCGGGACCAGCTCCCCCGACAGCCACACCCGGGCGCGCACCCGGTCACGTACGGGAACGGGCGCCGCGTCGGCGAACTCCAGGAGCGTGGTGGGCCGTCCGTGCGGTGAGCAGAGCACGGCGGCGGCCAGCACGCTGTCCGGCGGCGGCGCGATGCGGACCGTGCCGTCGTCGGCGACGCGATGCGCCCCGACGAGGTCGTCCTGCCCCACATCGGTGGTGACGCCGCAGGTCCATGCGGCGGCGAGCACGGAGCGTGCGTGGGCCGCCGTGCTGGGCACGGCGGCAGCGATCTGTCGGACACCCATCCCGAACCTCCATTAGGTAAGCCTTGCCTAAGTTATCGGAGGTGATCGCCGACGGTCCACCCCACCCTCACCTCGTCTTCCTGTGTCGCCCACTGCCGCGAGCCGCCCGGTGCGATTGACTCGACGGGTGCGCAGATTCGTCGTGTTCCTCGCCGCCGTCGCCGGAGCGCTCGCAGCCCTGGCCCTGTCCCTGCTGCTCTCCGCGTGGTGGTGGTTCGCCGCCGCCCCGCTGCTCGCGCTCGCGGCACTGGGCGTGTGGGATCTGACCCAGTCGCGCCACTCCGTGCTGCGCAACTATCCGGTCCTCGGGCATCTGCGCTTCCTGATGGAGTCGCTGCGCCCCGAGCTGCAGCAGTACTTCGTCGAGCGCAACTACGACGGCCGGCCCTACGACCGCGACGTGCGCAGCATCGTCTACGAGCGGGCGAAGCAGGACGAGGCCGAGGAGCCGTTCGGCACCGAGCGCGACGTGTACGCCTCGGGACACGAGTTCCTGGTGCCGTCCCTGCGCCCCGTCGACCCGCCCGAGCGGCCGACCACCGTCCGCATCGGTGGCCCCGGCTGCATCAAGCCCTACGACATGGCGCTGCTCAACGTGTCGGCGATGAGTTACGGCGCCCTGTCCAGCCACGCGATCCGCGCGCTCAACAAGGGCGCGGCGCTCGGGGGTTTCGCCCACGACACGGGAGAGGGCGGCCTCTCCGACCACCATCTGGCGCACGGCGGCGACCTGGTGTGGGAGATCGGCACCGGCTACTTCGGCTGCCGCACGAGCGAAGGCCGCTTCGACCGCGCCGAGTTCGCCGACAAGGCGGCGCACGAAAACATCAAGTGCGTCTCCCTGAAACTGTCGCAGGGCGCGAAGCCGGGCATCGGCGGCGTCCTGCCGGGCGGCAAGGTCAACGCGGAGATCGCGCGCGTACGGGACGTACCCGAGGGGCAGACGGTGGTGTCGCCGCCGTACCACCGGGAGTTCGAGACGCCCCGCCAAATGGTGCTGTTCCTGGCCGAGATGAGGGAGCTGGCGGGCGGCAAGCCGGTCGGGTTCAAGCTGTGCGTGGGCTCGCGCACACAGTTCCTCGCCGTGTGCAAGGCGATGGTTGCCGAAGGCGTGACACCGGACTTCGTGATCGTCGACGGCTCGGAGGGCGGTACCGGCGCGGCGCCGCTGGAGTTCGCCGACCACCTCGGCACCCCGCTCACCGAAGGACTGATCACGGTCCACAACGCGCTCGTCGGCACGGGACTGCGCGACACCGTCCGCATCGGGGCCAGCGGCAAGGTCGCCACCGGCGCCGACATCGTCAAACGCCTCCTCCAGGGCGCCGACTTCACGAACGCGGCGCGCGCCATGATGTTCGCGGTCGGCTGCATCCAGGCCCAGCGGTGCCACACCAACACCTGCCCGGTGGGGGTCACGACGCAGGATCCTCGCCGCGTGCGCGCCCTCGACGTCGCCGACAAGGCGGAACGCGTACGCCACTACCAGCAGGCGACCGTGCGCAGCGCGGGGCAGATCATGGCGGCGATGGGCGTGCACGATCCGCGCGAGCTGCGCCCGGCCCAGCTCATGCGGCGCACCACGGCGGACATGCCGGTCTCCTACGCGCACCTCCACGACTGGCTGGAGCCCGGCCAGTTGACCGAGCAGCCGCCCGCGACCTGGGCCGCCGACTGGGCGGCCGCGGACCCCGACCGCTTCTGAGTGCCGTCCACCCCCGCGGGCGCCATCGAACAACACCAACTCCACGCGAACGAGGGGTGAATATGCCAACCGCCCCCACGGCACGACGCGGGGCGGCATCATGCCGACATGGACGGTAGTACTGCGCTCCTACGGGAGCTCTTCACGCCGGATGAGTACGCCGCGGTACGCAGTCATGCGGACCATCTGGGCCTGACACTGGTCGAGTACGTACGCTCCTCAGCCACCGAACGGGCCCTGGAGCGGCTCCATATGACGCGGGCCCCGGACGCCCGTGCACCGCATCTGGGCAAGTTGCCGATACCGCAGGTGGAGCGCTCCCACTGCGCCGACGGGGCGTCCTCGCCCGCCATCGACCGGTTCCTCGACACGCTGGCGCACCCGCACCCCACCGAAAGTGGCTGACACGGCGTGAACCGACCGGTGCGGGGCACCCGGTGCCCAGGGTCAGGAGTGAGGTCGCCGCACCGTGGGAATGGGACCGTCACCGATACACGACCCCACAGTCCATCGCGAGAGGGAGTGGTTGCCATGCGTGCGTCGAGGGGCGCCGACCGGCGTGCCGCGCGCGTGGAATTCCTGATGCCGCAGGGTTCGGGCGCGGCCCGTTGGGCCCGGCGGCTGACACGAAGGTTTCTCGCCGGTCATACGGGCGAGGGGGCGAGGGACGCCGAGCTGGTGGTGTCGGAGCTGGTCGCCAACGCCACCGAGGCCCAGAGCTGCAGCTGCCGGATGAGCCTGTGCCTGCAGTCGGGTGAGCTGACCGTGGCCGTGCACGATGACGCACCCGGACTCCCCCGCCTCGCACCGGAGTCGCGAACGGCCGAGTCGGGCCGGGGCATCGCCCTGGTCCAGGCGCTCGCCCGCCGCTGGAGCGTGCGGCCGGATCCGCGAGGCGGAAAGACGGTGCTCGCGGTGCTGACGCCCTGCTGAACCACGCCCCGGCCGGGGCGACGAAGGTTCGTCGCCCCGGCCGGGACCGGTGATCAGTGCCCGCGCGCGATCCACTCGTCGAGGTTCGGCGCCTCCGCGCCGATCGTCGTGCTGTCACCGTGTCCGGTACGTACGACGGTCTCGCCCGGCAGCGTCAGCAGCCGGCCCTTGATCGACTCCACGATGGTCGGGAAGTCGCTGAAGGTCCGCCCGGTGGCGCCGGGGCCGCCCTGGAAGAGGGTGTCCCCGGTGAACACGGTGCCGAGCGCGGGGGCGTACAGGCTGACGGCGCCGTGGCAGTGCCCCGGCGTGTGCAGCACCGTCAGCTCGACGCCCGCGACGCCGATCTGCTGGCCGTCGGCCAGCTCCCCGTCCGGCGCCCGGTCGGGGTGCGTGCGCTTCCACAGCTCGCTGTCGGCCGGGTGCAGCAGGATCGGCGCCCCCGTACGCGCGGCGAGCGCGGGCGCGGCGTCGATGTGGTCGTCGTGGGCGTGGGTGCACACGATGGCGACGAGCCGCCGGTCACCCACGGCCTCGGCGATGGCGTCAGCGTCGTGCGCGGCGTCGATGACGATCGCCTCGCGGTCGTCCCCGACGATCCACACGTTGTTGTCGACGTCCCACGTGCCCCCGTCGAGGGAGAACGTGCCGGAGGTGACGAGATGGTCCACGCGTGCGGTGTCCTCGGTCATCAGAACACCACCACCGAACGCAGCACGTCACCGTGGTGCATCCGCTCGAACGCCTTCTCCACGTCGTCCAGGGCGATCGTCTCGGTCACGAACGCGTCCAGGTCGAGACGCCCCTGCAGATACAGGTCGATCAGCATCGGGAAGTCCCGCGAGGGCAGACAGTCGCCGTACCAGGACGACTTGAGCGCGCCGCCGCGCCCGAACACGTCCAGCAGCGGCAGTTCGAGCTTCATCTCCGGAGTCGGCACTCCGACGAGAACGACCGTGCCCGCCAGGTCGCGCGCGTAGAAGGCCTGCTCGTACGTCTCCGGGCGGCCGACGGCCTCGATGACGACGTCGGCGCCGAATCCGCCGGTCAGCTGGCGCACGGCCTCGATCGGGTCGGTGGACCGGGAGTTGACGGTGTGGGTGGCGCCGAGCTCGCGCGCGGTGGCGAGCTTCTTGTCGTCGATGTCGACGGCGATGATCTTCGCGGCGCCGGCCAGGCGGGCGCCGACGACGGAGGCGTTGCCCACGCCGCCGCAGCCGATGACGGCGACGGAGTCGCCGCGGCCCACGTTCCCGGTGTTGATCGCCGCGCCGATCCCGGCCATGACGCCGCAGCCGAGGAGGCCCGCGGCGGCCGGGGAGGCGGCCGGGTCCACCTTCGTGCACTGCCCGGCGGCCACGAGGGTCTTCTCGGCGAAAGCGCCGATCCCGAGGGCGGGCGACAGCTCGGTGCCGTCGGCCAGGGTCATCTTCTGCTTCGCGTTGTGGGTGTTGAAGCAGTACTGGGCCTGCCCGCGCTGACAGGCACGACACTGCCCGCACACCGCACGCCAGTTCAGAATCACGAAGTCACCGGGGGCGACCTCGCTCACCCCGTCACCCACCGATTCGACGACACCCGCCGCCTCGTGACCGAGCAGGAACGGGAACTCGTCGTTGATCCCGCCCTCCCGGTAGTGCAGATCGGTGTGGCAGACCCCGCACGCCTGGATCTTCACGACGGCCTCGCCCGGACCCGGGTCCGGCACCGTGATCGTCGCGATCTCCACGGGGGCACCCTTGGCCCGCGCGATCACGCCCTGCACCTGCTGTGCCATGACGGTCAGCCCTCTTTCTCAATCGCGGCAACTTCACGCCTTGTTACGCGCCCATCCTCGCTCACCTGTGGAGCGGAGAACAGCACCGGTGCCCAGGTCGGGGCGCTCTAATGTGTTCCTGTGCGCGTGCGAACCCTGGCGGCGGCCGGCCTCCTTCCCGTCAACGGAACTCTCGCGGCGGTACTCGTCGTTCTCCTCGTGATCGCGGCGGCGGTGGCGGCCGTGTACCGCCTGTCCCCGGACGGGTCGCGGCGCCGCGCCCGCGACATCGCGATCGCGGGGGTCCGGGCCGCGGTGCAACTGGCCGTGGTGTCGCTCCTGATCGGCTGGGTGGTGCGCCACGGAGCGGCGCTGCTGGCCTTCCTGCTGCTCATGCTGGCGGTGGCCGCGCGCACGGCGGGCCGCCGCCTCACCCCGAACCGGACCTGGATCTGGGCCGCCCTGCCGATCGCGGCGCCGGTGACCCCGCTCGTCGCGGCACTGATCGCCTGCGGCCTGCTCCCGCTGCGCGGCATCGCCGTGATCCCGGTGACCGGCATCCTCATCGGCGGCGCGCTCACGGCGACGGTGCTGGCGGGGCGCCGTGCCCTCGACGAGCTGACCACGCGCGAGGGCGAGGTGGAGGCGTGCCTGGCCCTCGGCCTGCTCCCCCAAGAAGCCCGCCTTGAGATCGCCCGCCCCACCGCGTCCGACGCCCTCCTGCCCGGCCTCGACCAGACCCGGACGGTGGGCCTGGTGACGCTCCCGGGCGCCTTCGTCGGCATGCTCCTGGGCGGCGCGTCACCGGTGACGGCCGGGGCGGTGCAACTCTTCGTCCTGGTGGCGCTGATGGCCGTACAGGCGATCGCGGTGGCGACGACGGTGGAGCTGGTGGCGCGGGGACGGCTGCACCGCGTGCCACCGGGGGCCTCCTAGCGGTCAGTCATCCATGACGGCGAGGAGGCTGGACAAGACGCGCAGACAGGTGTCGATGTCGCCCTCGGTGAGATCCCCTTCGGCCCCGCGCAGCGTTTCGCGCTCACGGTCGAGCACGGCACCGATGACGGCATCGCCCTGCCCGGTCAGCCGGATCAGGGAGGACCGCTTGTGGGCGGGGTTGGGCACGGCCTCGACGAGTCCTTGCGCCGCAGCGTCGTTCACCAGCCGCTGGACGAACTGCCGGCTCAGTGCCTGGAACCGCCCCATCTGCGGGACCGTCATGGGGCCCCGCCCGTGCAGCATGCTGAGCACGGCCCGCACGCCCACCGACAGCCCCTCGGCGGCGACGTCCCGCTCGACTCTGACGTACGCGCGCCGGTACAGCGGCCCCACGAGGTCGAACACCTCGGAGAGCCGGTCCGCCACGTCTGCGGGCATCGGGCCACAGCCTGCCTTCTCATTCATTCGGCCATGATGACACCTGGGTTGTCATTCGGCTTGTAAGCGAACGAAGGAGGTGACAACCTGGTTGTCATGTCCGACCTCTTCTGGATCGACAAAGGCACCGGCCGCCCCCTGGTTCTGCTGCACGGCGGCTTCCTCGACCACCACATGTGGGACGACCAGGTCCCGCAGCTGGCGGCGGACCACCGCGTCATCGCGCCCGACTCCCGGGGCCACGGCCAATCCCCCAACGCCACGGGACCGTTCCGGCACACGGACGATCTCGCCGCGCTGCTGCGCCACTTGGACACCGGCCCGGCGATCCTGGTGGGCGTCTCGATGGGCGCCAGCATGGCGATCGACACCGCGCTGGAGCACCCGGAACTCGTCGGCGGCGTGGTCACCAGCGGCGCCGGCACCAGCGAGCCGTACTTCACGGACCCCTGGACGACCGGGATCTGGACCGCCTGGCAGTCGGCGATGGCCGCAGGCGACGTACCCGCCGCGGTCGAGGCGTTCACCACGTTCGCCGCGGGCCCGCACCGCACGCTCGACGACCTCGCCCCCCGGGTCGTCGACCGGCTGCGCGCGATGACGCGGAGCACGATGTCGAAACACACCGCGGAAGAACCCGACTGGAGCGTCCCGATCCAGGACACCTGGGCGCGCGTCGCCGGGCTCACGATCCCGGTCCGCGCCATCAACGGCGCCGTGGACTCCCCCGACCACATCGGCATGGCGGAGCGCCTGATCGACAGCGTCGCCGACGGGCGCGCGGTGTCGATCCCCGATGCCGCGCACTACCCCAACATGGAAGAGCCGGAGGCCTTCAACGAGGCACTCACGGACGCCTTGCGCGCCATGTGACGCTCACACACCGCCGATCCGCGCCGACACCCCCACCGGCACCTTCGCCGCACCGCGAGCCACTGCACGCCCGCGACCAGAGCCGCCACGCACCCGGAGATGGCCAGCCCCAGCAGCGCACCGGTGAACGGCCCACCGGCGGCGACCCCGCCCAGGACGCCGACACCTGTCGAGTACAAGGCCCAGATCCCTTCGGCCACCCCCGAGGCCACCAGAAACCGGCTCACCCGGAAGTCGACGAGCCCGGCCGCGACCGCGCCGACGAATCGCCCGGTGGGCAGGAACCGGATGCCGACGACGAACGGGATCCCGTGCCGCCGCACCCGCACGGAAGCCCAGTCGAGCAGCGCGGCACGCCGCCGTCTGCGCCGCAGCCGCCGCAGCACCGGCCCGCCGAAACGCCGCGTGGACCGGTACACCAGCAGGTCACCGAGGACGGCGGCGCCCGACACCACCAGCAGTACGACGGCGAGTTGGAGCCGTCCGTCGGCCGCCATGGCCCCGGCGCCGACGAGCAGCCACGAGTTCGGCACCAGCGGCGGCAGGACGCACAGGACGAGCAGGCCGTACATCAGGTAGTCGGGCATACCTACAGACAACGGGAGAAAAGTGAACAAGACGAGGGGAGTTGACGTATCTCGGGGGAAAACTCTGGGAGCCCCCTAAGGGGTTCAGCGGCGAATCTTCGCAGCCCGAACCGCCGACGCGAAACGTCGAGGTCACCACGATGCCAGCGACGGACGTCCCGCACCCTGGGGCAGCCTGCCGTATCCGGGCTGGGGCTATCCCCCGTCGACCTCGACCTCGTACTCGCGCGCGCACCCGCCGCGCCACTGGATGATCGGCGCGTTCCCGGACACCAGTTGATCGGCGTCGTCGAGCCCGGCCCGCCGCAGGAACTCGACCAGGTCGCCGTCCCCACGGGCCAGCCCGAAGTCCACCCCGCCGACCGTAACCCGTCGCCCTCTGCTCGACGCCGACGGGCGATGCACGACTATCTCCGGCGTCATACGCCCACCGCGCCATCGCACACCGTCGACCGACACATCAGACGCGGCATCACGCCCGCCCCCGCGCTCGCCGGCGCAGTTCCGCCTTCTGCAGGGGAGTGAGCTTCTCGCCCGCCAACACCCGGGACAGATGCAGCAGACGCCGCCGCAGAGCGGTACGCCCGGGCCGATCGGCAAGCTGCCGGTAGGTCGCGTCCCACTCCCGCTGTGTCTGCACCAGGTCCTCAGTGATCGTGTTCCGCATAAAACAAATTAGATCGCGTGTTCGATTTTCTCCGCAAGCCGACACGCCCTCCGCGGGCCGCGGCCCGGGCGGCAGCGCGAGTGGGCTCAGGGCGCTGGCCGGGCGACGCGACCACCGGCATTCGAGTGGCAGCGTCGACGTTCACGCACCCGCGAGAATTCGTCCTCGTTGACTCGGCATGCGTATGCCGAAATCCCTGACCCTCGCCCTCGCCGCCGTCGCTCTCGCCGGGACCGCACCCCTCGCCGCGGCTTCGGCCGTCACTCGCGCGCCTGCCGCAGCGGACCCCTTCGTCTGCCCGGTGCCCGACGGCATGTTCGCCAACCCGGCCGACCCGGCCACGTTCTACCACTGCTCCGACGCGACCCCCTACCTCCAGCACTGCCCGGCCAACCTCTACTGGAGCCAGGCCCTCCAGCGCTGCGAGTGGCCGGCGATCGCGGGCGAGAACTTCGCATAGTCAAGGCCCTGGCGCGTTCCCACGCCCGGGACGTACCAGACCGAGACACGCCATGCCGGGCGACCAGACCCCGCCGGGCCCCCGGCATGGCGACATCAGGGCTAGGGCCTGTCGTCACGCTGGACGCGGCCGGACGCACCCCTGAGGACTCGGCCCGGCTCAAAGAACGCCAAGGAGATCCGGCAGGCCAAGTTCACGATGGCGGAGCTGGAGGAGGAAGAGCAGTCCCTGGAACGGCTGCGGCGCTGGCACCGCGATCTGCCCGCCCGCGACGTCTTCGGCACCCCGGAGGCCGCCCGCGCCGCCGAGCGGCTCGCCACCTGCACCACCGTCTACGAGGACTACGCCGAGCAGGTCATCGCCGCCCTGCACCACAACCGGCAGGAGGAGGCATGACCACCGGCCCCGCGCGGCCGCATCACCGCATGTGGCCGCTGTACGCCGCCGGGTTCACCACGGCGTTCTGCGCGCACGGCATCGCCGCCACCCTCGGCGGCCACTCCAAGGACGTCGTCACCTCCCTGCTCGTCCTCGGCGGCCTCCTCGCCCTGTACGACGGCGCCGAGGTGATCCTCAAGCCGGTCTTCGGCAGCCTCGCCGACCGGATGGGCGCCCGTCCCGTCCTCCTCGGCGGCCTGATCGCCTTCGCCTCCGCCCTGTACGCCGTCGCGGACAGCCCGGGCCGGCTGTGGGCGGCCCGCCTCGGACAGGGCGTCGCCGCATCCGCGTTCTCCCCTTCGGCGTCGGCGCTGGTCGCGCGCCTGAACCCGGCCGCCAAGCACGGCCGTGCGTTCGGCAGTTACGGCTTCTACAAGTCCATCGGCTACACCCTCGGCCCGCTCCTGGGCGGCGTCCTCGTGTGGGCCGGCGGCCTACGGCTCCTCTTCACCGTCCTCGCGGTCCTCGCAGCCGCCGTCGCGGTCTGGGCGGTCCTCGCCGTCCCGCCCGTGGCGCCCCTGCCCAAGACCAGGCAGACCGTCCTCGACCTCGCCCGCCGCCTGGCCCACCCTTCCTTCTGGCAACCCACCGCGGCCCACGCCGGCGCCACCGCCGCGCTGTCCGTCGGCGTCGGCTTCCTGCTGGTCTCCGTCGCCGGTCTGGGCACGGTCGCCACCGGCGCCTGCGTCTCCGTGCTCGCCGCCTGCGCCGCCTTCGTGCAGCCCAAGGCCGACCGCGCCCTGGACGAAGGCCGCCTCACCGCCCGCAAGGGCCTGGCGACCGGCCTCGCCATCACCGCTGCCGGGCTGGCCTGCGCGATGCTCCCCGCACTGTTCGGGCTGCTGTCCGCGGCCGTCCTGATCGGGGTCGGCACCGGCCTGATCACTCCGCTCGGCTTCGCCGCGCTCGCCGCGTCGACCCCCCGCCGAACGGCTCGGCCAGACCATGGGATCGGCCGAGCTCGGCCGCGAACTCGGCGACGCGGGCGGCCCGCTCCTCGTCGCGGCGTCGCCACCATGACCACCCTGACCTACGGATACGCCGCCGTCGCCCTCCTCCTGGCCCTGGGACCGGCCGTCCAGCTCGTCAGAGGCGGACGACCGGCACCGGCGGACGGATTCGATGGCGCTCCGGGCCGCCCTGGTGGCTGAGTGCGATCCGCTGGCGGAGGACCTGATCTTCGCCCTCGTTCACGCCTTGGAGTTCCAGTTTCGTGGCGGAAGCGCCCTGGACGGGCCAGTCGTGTGAATTGGGGCCATGCTCATACAGGTCGGTGAGGGCGACGTCCGCGACATCAGTCGGATTCTCGTCGCGGCACAGCGCGGCCGATGAGTTTGTGGCTCTCGGACGGTCCGAACTCATGACACCCAGGAAGGGACATCGCCATGTCGGAGCTTCTCGTAGACTTCATCACTTCCCTCGACGGTTACGCGTCCGGGGAGGGCTGGCCCGGGTTCTGGGGCCTCGAGGGCCCGGAGTACCTCGCATGGCTCGGCGAGCAGCCCAAGGCCACCTATCTGATGGGAGCGAACACCTACCGCCTGATGTCGGGCTTCGCCGCGGGCGATGTCCCGAGCGGCCAGGACGAGTTCAGGCCCGAGGAAGAGGCATCCGTCGACGAGCTCACGCAGGCGCCCAAGGTGGTGTTCTCCTCCTCGCTCAAAGATCCGCTGGAGTGGGCCAACTCCACGCTCGTCCGCGACGACGCCGTCGAGACGGTCCGTGCCATGAAGGCGAACGGCACGGGACTCCTCACCACGATCGGCAGCCTCAGCCTGTGCCGGTCCCTGCTGCGAGCCGGACTCGTGGACCGCTTCCGCGTCGGAATGTTCCCGGTGATCACCGGGGCCACGGGGGACGAACGCATCTACGACGGCTATCCGGACGTGGCCCTTGAGATGATCGACCGCCGCACCTTCGACAGCGGCATCCAGCTGGTCGAGTACAAGCCCCGCGTGCTCGAACACCCGCCGCTCGGCGCCCCTGCGTGACGTTCCGTGGGCCTCGCGCCGCGCCCCTCAGAGCATGCCGGTGAGAGGCCAGGGGTTCTGCGCGTTGCGTCGGACCGCCGCGCGGATGTGGACCATGGCCAGGATCGCACTCATGTGGGTCTTGCCCACGGTGTGCCGGACGTGGTCCTTGCAGAACCACAGAGCGTTCTCGGGCTGCCCCGCGTGATCGAGCGGCGGCGCGATCGCACGGAAGTACACGAGCGTGAAGGTCTCGTAGTCGTGGTCCCGGGAAGACGCACGGCAGACCTCGCAGCACGGGGGGCATCACGGTCGGTCAACTCCAGTCCACCGAACGACCCCTGTCCGCGATCCTACGCCCGCGGTGAACCCCGACGGGCGTACCGCGGGCGGGCGTCGACGGCCCCTCAGCTCACCCCCACGCGCGCGTGACCAATGCGTTGGCCCCCGCGTTGTCTCGATCATGAACCTGCGTCGCATCACCACCGCGCTCGGCACCACGGCAGCCGCGGCCCTTGTCGCCCTGTCCGTTCCCACGTCCGCCTTCGCCGCCGAAGGCATCCTCGAGATCAACGGCGTGGCACACGAGAACCCGAGCGGCTGCTACCCGGTGGACCGCTTCCCGACCTCGGTCACCAACAACACCGATGCGATCGCGGAGGTCCACTCGGGCACCGGCTGCAACGGCCAGGTCGAATGGCTGGTCTACCCCGGCGAGACGTACCAGACCGAGACCGCGCAGAGCGTTTTCGTCCTCTGAACCGGAGCCACTGTCGCGGGTCGCGCACCCCACGGTTCGACGCTCCCCACAACGCCTCCCCCAGCTCGCGCGGTAACAGCCCGCCCCCCGTACCTCCACCGAAGGAAAACCCCACCCCCATGCGTACGCGATCCGTCTTCGCCACCGCCGCCCTTGCTGCCACCGCCGTCCTGGGCGGCGCCACCGCCGCATCCGCCGATGCGGCCGCGATCGGCCTCGGTACGGCCGCCCCCGGCGATCTCGCGGGCGACGCCGTCAGCAACACGGCGGACGAAGCCGTCCACAAGGCCGTCCCGGTGGCGGTCGACTCACTCGCCGCCTCCGGACTCGCAGAGCACACCGGCGGCGCCGGAGACGCAGCGACCGGACTGGCCGGCGGCCTCAACGGAACGAACGAGTAGCCGAACCAGGGACGCTTCCGGTCAGCCCCTGATCAGCCCGCGCCGGCGCGTGAGTACGATCACGCCACGTCGATCAAGGGGTGGGACACATGACATGGCGTACGCGAAGACACGCGCTTGGGCGCTGCGCGGCGGGTCTGGCGGCGGGGGGACTGCTGCTCACGGGGTGTGGATCAAGCGACTCTCCCCCGGAGAGCAAGCCGACGGGAAAGCCCGTGACCACTTTGAAGGCTCGTCAGATGAAGGCCGCCCTGCCCGTTTCCGTGTGTACTCCTGCCGCACCGAGAAGGACGCGGAACGTCTGTACAAGAGGCTGCCTTCGTACGACCGGCGCACCGCCGGCGCGAGCTTGGGCGATGAGAGCGTGGCATCCGGCCAAGTACTCGATGGCACGCGCCCAACCACCGTCTTCCACGACAAGGTCCGGGTCGGAAGCACCGTGCTGTGGACCTTCGCGATGGGCTCGGCAAAGGCCGTCACGAACGAACGCGCCGAACAGGCAGCCACGCAGCAGACCGACCGTGTGGAACAAGCACGCAAGGGACTGAAGCCCACGGCGACCGCCGACGTCCCGTGATCCTCCACGGGCGCGGCTCGGAACCGAGGGGCAGGTCGTGGTGGCGGTGCAACGGCGGCGTACGCTCCGGCTCATGACCGTTTACGACGCAGTAGAGATCGACCGTCTTCAGGGCGGGGCCGCCGACCTGAACCAGTACCGCGGCAACGCCGTCCTGATCGTCAACGTGGCCTCGAAGTGTGGGCTCACGCCGCAGTACAGCGCCCTGGAAGAGCTTCAGAAGCAGTACGCGGACCGCGGGTTCACCGTGCTCGGTGTGCCTTGCAACCAGTTCATGGGGCAGGAGCCCGGGACCGCCGACGAGATCTCGGAGTTCTGCTCGGCGACGTACGGGGTGACGTTCCCGATGACGGAGAAGGTCGACGTCAACGGTGAGGCGCGGCACGCGCTGTACGCGAACCTCGTCGACACGGCCGACGCCGAGGGGCACACCGGCGACATCCGCTGGAACTTCGAGAAGTTCCTCGTCGGTCGTTCCGGTGACGTCGTCGCTCGGTTCTCGCCCCAGACCACGCCCGACGCCCCGGAGGTCGTGGCGGCCATCGAGCGGGAGCTCTCCGCGCAGGGCTGAAGGCCGCGTCCCGCTGCGCCACCACTCCCCCCGTAGCACCATGGCTACATGCTGTTCGCCCGGCTCGCTCAGGTGTCCCAGGACGTCGCCGCCGCCTCCGCGCGGTCGCGGAAGATCGCGCTGCTCGCCGAACTGTTCCGGGACGCCGAGCCGGACGACGTGCCGATCGTCATCCCGTATCTCGCGGGGCGGCTGCCCCAGGGGCGGCTCGGAGTCGGCTGGCGGGTGCTGAGCGAGCGGGTCGAGGCGGCGCCGGAGCCCCGGCTGACCGTGCAGGACGTCGACGCGCTGATGACCGAGCTCGGGGACGTGTCCGGCGCCGGATCGCAGGCCGAGCGGAAGCGGCTCGTCGGGGAGCTCATGGGCGCCGCCACCGAGGACGAGCAGCGGTTTCTGTTCGGGCTCGTGACCGGTGAGGTACGGCAGGGGGCCCTCGACGCCGTCGCCACCGAGGGGCTCGCGCAGGCGACGGGCGCCGTGCCCGCCGACGTGCGGCGCGCCGTGATGCTGGCGGGTGGGCTGCAGGATGTCGCGCAGGCGCTGCTCGCCCGCGGCCCCGGGGCGCTCGAGGACTTCCGGCTCACCGTCGGTCGGCCCGTGCTGCCGATGCTCGCCCACAGCGCCGCCGGCGTCGGCGAGGCCATCGACAAGCTGGGCGCCTGCGCCGTGGAGGAGAAGCTCGACGGCATTCGCGTACAGGTTCACCGGGACGGCGATGTCGTGCGCGTGTTCACCCGGACGCTCGACGACATCACTGGCCGGCTTCCCGAAGTGACCGAAGCCGTACGGGAGTTCCCCGGCGAGCGGTTCATCCTCGACGGGGAGGTCATCGCGCTCGGCGAGGACGGGCGGCCGCGGGCGTTCCAGGACGTCGCGGGGCGGGTCGGGTCACGGGTCGACGTCGCGCGGGCGGCGCAGGCCCTGCCGGTCTCCCCCGTGTTCTTCGATGTGCTGTACGCCGACGGGCGGGATCTGCTGGACCTGCAGTTCGCCAGGCGCCACGATCAGCTGGCCACGCTCGTGCCGGAGGCCATGCGGGTCCGGCGGCTCGTGGTCGACGACGAGAGCGCGGACGGTGCCGGACAGCGAGAAGCCGCCGAGGCGTTCTTCGCCGACACCCTCGCGCGCGGCCATGAAGGGGTCGTGGTCAAGGGGCTCGAGGCCCCGTACAGCGCGGGCCGCCGGGGCGCGTCCTGGTTGAAGGTCAAGCCGGTGCACACGCTGGACCTGGTCGTGCTCGCCGCCGAGTGGGGGCACGGGCGGCGCACCGGGAAGCTGTCCAACCTGCACCTGGGGGCGCGCACCGCCGACGGTGCGTACGCGATGCTCGGCAAGACGTTCAAGGGGCTCACGGACGCGCTGCTGACCTGGCAGACGGAGCGGCTGCTCGAGCTCGCCGTCGGTGACGACGGTCATGTCGTGACCGTGCGGCCCGAGTTGGTCGTGGAGATCGCCTACGACGGGTTGCAGCGCTCGACGCGCTACCCGGCGGGCGTGACGCTCCGCTTCGCGCGCGTGGTGCGGTATCGGGAGGACAAGGCGGCCGGTGCGGCGGACACGGTGGAGGCGGTGCTAGCCGCTCACCCGTCGCTCGACGCGTGACACACCGCCGAGCGGTTTGACCGTCTATGCCCCTTTCGCCAACTGACCGTTTCTTTACCAAAGCTTGGCGCGTATTAGGGTGACGGACATCCACCTAAAGTTGCATCTGCCACCTATTGGTCGCCGGGACAGCGGCCACGCACGGACAAGGGGAGAGACGTGCCCGCTTCACGCCTGAGCAGGACACCATTGCCGGGGATCGGCTACCGCTATGACCTCACGACCCGCGAACAGCGCCAACTGTCGGTCGTCGCCCATCGGGACGGGGGCCGCACCCTCAGCGCGTACCGGGCGGACGACCCGGACGCCTGCGACCTGTCGCTGAAGCTGACGTCGGGGGAAGCGACGTATCTCATCGACGCGTTGATGCCCTCGCACCACAGCCCCAACCTGCTGCACACCACCGACCTGGGGCTCGTCGCCGAGCGCATCGAGATCCCCGGCGCCTCGGTCTGGAACGGGCGGCTGCTCGGGGAGACGAAGATGCGGACCGATACCGGCGCGTCGATCGTGGCCGTGCTGCGCCGCGCCGACGCGATTCCGTCGCCGACGCCGGACTTCCGGCTCGCGGGCGGCGACACGGTCATCGTCATCGGTACGCGGGAGGGCGTCGACGCGGCGGCCACGATTCTGGGTCGGGAGTGACCGTATGCACAGTGCTGTCTTTCTGATCGAATTCGGTGCCATCACTCTCGCGCTCGGGCTGCTCGGACGGCTCGCGGGCCGGCTGCGGTTCTCACCGATCCCGCTGTATCTCCTGGCAGGACTCGCGTTCGGCGAGGGCGGTCTGCTGCCGCTCGGCGCCAGCGAGGAGTTCGTCGCCATCGGCTCCGAAATAGGCGTGATCCTGCTGCTGTTGATGCTCGGTCTCGAGTACACGGCCAGCGATCTCGTCACCAACCTGAAGACGCAGTACCCGGCGGGGCTCGTCGACATGACGTTCAACGCGCTGCCCGGTGCCATCGCCGCCCTGCTCATGGGCTGGGGTCCGGTGGCGGCCGTGGTGCTCGCGGGTGTCACCTGGATCTCGTCCTCGGGCGTGATCGCCAAGGTGCTCGGGGACCTGGGCCGGCTCGGCAACCGCGAGACGCCCGTGATCCTCAGCATCCTGGTGCTCGAGGACCTGGCGATGGCCGTGTACCTGCCCATCATCACGGCGCTGCTCGCCGGTGTCGGCTGGGCGGCGGGCGGGCTCACGCTCGCCATCGCGCTCGGCGCGGCGGGTCTGGTGCTGTTCATCGCGGTGCGCTTCGGGCGGCACATCTCGAAGTTCGTGTCGAGTGACGACCCCGAGAAGCTGCTCCTCGTGGTGCTCGGCCTGACCATTCTGGTCGCGGGCCTCGCGCAGCAGCTCCAGGTGTCCGCGGCCGTGGGCGCGTTCCTCGTGGGCATCGCGCTGTCCGGTGAGGTCGCCGAGAACACGCATACGCTGCTGTCCCCGCTGCGCGACCTGTTCGCGGCCGTCTTCTTCGTCTTCTTCGGCCTGCACACCGACCCGGCGAGCATCCCTCCGGTACTGCTGCCCGCGCTGCTGCTCGCCGTGGTGACGGCCTGCACGAAGATCGCGACGGGGTACTGGGCGGCGCGCCGCGCGGGGATCTCCGTCAAGGGACGCTGGCGTGCCGGCGGCGCGCTGGTCGCGCGCGGCGAGTTTTCCATCGTGATCGCGGGCCTCGCCGTCACCTCCGGCATCGAGCCGCGACTCGGCCCGTTGGCCACCGCGTACGTCCTGATCCTGGTGATCGTGGGCCCGCTGACCGCGCGATTCGTCCAGCCGCTCGCGCAGCGGCTGTTCCGCCAGGGCACGCCGGCGCCTGTCGCCGCGGGCGCGGTTCCCGAGCCGCGTGCGGCCGAGCAGTCCGCGCAGAAGGCGACGCAGGAAGTCACGCAGCAAGTGACACCGGACGAGAAGCCGGACGCGGTGGACGAGAAGTCGGACGCGGTGGACGAGCACAGCCGCTGACGAGCCACGCTGACAGCCGGCACACGACGCCGGCCCTCGGCACCCGACGGGGCCGTTCTCCAGGCCTGGAGAACGGCCCCGTTTCCTCTCCAGTCGCCCGTCATGACCAGGGCGCTTAGCGTGGTGGGCGAAGTCGATCGGGGGGTCCGGTGGTTTGGAGGCCACGATGGATCGCTCATCCGACACGTCCCCAGCAGGCGCCGAACCCGGTATACAGAGCGTCCCTCCCGACGACGGATCCACGCCGTACGCGGGCGGGGGCAAGCATGAGCACCGATGGTTGATCCTCGCCGTGATCGGCCTGGCACAGCTGATGGTCGTCCTCGACGCCACCATCGTGAACATCGCGCTGCCGTCGGCCCAGAAGGACCTCGGGTTCTCCGACGGCAACCGGCAGTGGATCGTGACCGCGTACTCGCTCGCGTTCGGCAGTCTGCTGCTGCTCGGCGGGCGGATCGCCGACCTGGTCGGCCGCAAGGCCGTCTTCCTTACGGGCCTGGTCGGATTCGCCGTGGCCTCGGCGCTCGGTGGCGCCGCGAGCAGCTTCGAGATGCTCGTCGCGGCGCGCGCCCTGCAAGGCGCGTTCGGCGCGCTGCTCGCGCCGGCCGCGCTCTCCCTGCTGACGACGACGTTCACCGACCCCAAGGAGCGGGCCAAGGCCTTCGGCATCTACGGCGCCATCGCCGGTGCGGGCGGCGCGGTCGGCCTGCTGCTGGGCGGTGTGCTGACCGAGTACCTGGACTGGCGCTGGTGCCTGTTCGTGAACCTGGCTTTCGCCGCCTTCGCGTTCCTGGGCGGCCTGCGCCTGCTGCACGGCGGACGGCCCGTGGACCGGCCGAAGCTGGACGTGCCCGGCACGATCCTGGTGTCGGCGGGCCTGTTCTGCATCGTGTACGGGTTCTCGAACGCGGAAACGCATGACTGGGGCGACTTCCTGACGTGGGGCTTCCTGGTGATCGGCGTGCTCCTGCTGGCCGCGTTCGCCCGGTTCGAGATGCGGGCGGCGCATCCGCTGCTGCCGCTGCGCGTGCCCCTGGACCGGGACCGCGGCGCGTCGTACCTGGCGATGTTCATCGCCGGTGCCGGCATGTTCGGCGTGTTCCTGTTCCTGACGTACTACCTGCAGCAGATCCTGGAGTTCTCGCCGGTGCAGACCGGTGTGGCCTTCCTGCCGATGGTCGCCTGCATGATCTTCTCCTCGATGATCACGCAGAACGCCCTCGCGCCGAAGTACGGGCCGAAGCCGATCGTTCCGCTGGGCATGGCCCTGGCGGTGGTGGCGATGATCTGGCTGACCTTCCTCGACATCGACAGCACGTACGCCGGCCATGTGCTGCTGCCGACGATGGTGATGGGCCTCGGCATGGGCATGATCTTCGCGACGGCCATGAACCTCGCCACCTCCGGTGTCGCGACGCACGACGCGGGGGTCGCCTCCGCGATGGTCAACACCAGCCAGCAGGTGGGCGGCTCGATCGGCACGGCGCTGCTCAACACGCTGGCCACGACCGCCGCGACCAGCTACCTCGTCGGCAAGCGGCCCACGCCGCTGGTGCGCGCGCAGGCCGCGATCGAGAGCTATTCGACCGCCTACTGGTGGTCGGCGGCGTTCTTCGGCATCGGCTTCGTCGTCACGCTGCTCCTGTACCGGCCGGGGACACCGAAGGTGATGTCCGGCGAGGGCTCCGTGCACATGTGAGCGCCCCGCTTCGGTTCGCGCGGCCCAGTCACCGGGCATACCCCCTGAGCACAGTCCGCCTCGCAGGCAGGTGGCGGGGCGGGTGGCTGCGCCGTGCGGGGCGGACGAGACAGGGGCGAGGGGGCCGTCATGCGTGGCGTGCCGTACGAGGCGTACCAGGTGGACAGCGAGCGTCTGGCGACGGCGTTCGTCGAAGTGGCCGACGCCGCCGTACGGGGTGGTTCTCATGCCCTCGGCGCGCTCGTCGGCAGCTGTGTGTCGCTGCTCGGTGTGGCGTCGGCGGTGGCGGTGCTGGAGCCGCCCGCGGCCCGGGTCGAGGTCGCGGCGTCCGATCCGCGCGGTCTGCGCCTGGAGCGGGCCGCGCTGATGTGGGGCGAGGGGCCCGGCCTGGACTGCCGCAGCTCCGCCCAGGCCATCAAGGGCGTGCCGCTCGCGCATCCGTACGCGCGCGCCAACTGGCCGTCGTACACGGCGATGGCGCGCAGCCTCGGGTTCGCGTGCGTGGTGGCGATGCCGCTGCGGGCCTCGGGCCGGGCGATGGGGTCGCTGAGCCTGCTGTCCGAACGGTCGGGCCCGCTGGGGCCGCTCCAGCTGCGCCTGGGGCAGCATCTCGCGGACGCGACGGCATTGGGGGTCGTGCCGCGGGGGCGGGGCTGAGCGGAGGCGGGCCTCGATGCGGGGCCGACATCGGCGGCAGCTCCGACTTCTGCTCCGGCCCCGGCTCCGGCTCCGGCTCCGGTCCCCGCTCCCGCTCCCGCTACGGTCCCGACTCCCGCTCCCGCTCCGGCTCCGGCTCCGCTTCCGGCTCCGGCTCCGGCTCCGGCTCCGGCTCCGGCTCCGGCATCAGCGTCCGCTCCGGCTTCGACTTCGGCCCCGGCCCCGGCTTCGACTTCGGCCCCGGCCCCGGCCCCGGCCCCGGCCCCGGCCCCGGCCCCGGCCCCGGCCTCGGCCTCGGCTTGGAACTCCTCCCCCGCGTCCGCGGCCTGGGGGTTTTCCCCCAGCAGGGTCGGAGGACAACCTCGTTCCGGCGGCTCGTCCCGGTTCCTAGCGTGGATGTCACACGAAGGACGCGACGGCAGAGCGCGCCGGCAGAGGGAGTCGTGATGATCGAGGCCAGGGGTCTCACCAAGCGGTACGGCGAGACGGTCGCCGTGGAGGACCTGAGCTTTCGGGTGCGCCCCGGAAGCGTCACGGGCTTCCTCGGGCCGAACGGGTCGGGGAAGTCCACGACCATGCGCACGATCATGGGCCTCGACCGGCCCGACGCCGGGCACGTGACGATCGACGGCCGGCCGTACGCGGAGCTGGACTGGCCGCTGCGCCGGGTCGGCGCGCTCCTTGAGGCCCGTACGTTCCATCCGGGGCGCAGCGCGCGCAGCCATCTCTCAGCGCTCGCCGCGGGCGGCGGCATCGACCCGGCGCGGGTGGACGCGGTCCTTGAGACCGTCGGTCTGGCATCGGTCGCGCACAAGCGGGCGGGATCGTTCTCGCTCGGCATGGCGCAGCGCCTGGGGATCGCGTCGGCGCTCCTGGGCGACCCGGCGGTGCTGCTGTTCGACGAGCCGGTGAACGGTCTGGACCCCGAAGGCGTCCGCTGGATACGGGAGTTGCTGCGCTCCCTGGCCGCCGAGGGACGTACGGTCCTGCTGTCGAGCCATCTGATCAGCGAGATGGCCCTGACGGCCGACCATCTGCTGGTGATCGGCCAGGGCCGGCTGCTGGCGGACACCTCGGTCACCGAACTCACGGCGGACGGAAGGTCGTTGGAGGAGTCGTTCTTCGCACTCACCGGCGACGCGGCCATGTTCCAGGCAGGAGGAGCCCGATGAGCACCATGACGTACTCCCCCGCCCTTGCGGGGCACTACGGCTTCCGGCAGGCCGCCCGGATGGAGTGGATCAAGCTGCGCAGCCTGCGGTCGACCATCTACGCACTGCTGCTCACCGTGGTCGGCATGATCGCCATGGGGGTCGTGACGATGGCCAACACCAAGGCGCCGCAGGGCGCTTCGAAGGTGGCGGCCTTCGACCCGACGAACAACGTCCTGGCGGGGGTCGCCCTGGGCCAGCTCATCATCGGCGTGCTGGGCGTCCTCGTGATATCCGGCGAGTACTCGTCGGGGACGATCCGCTCGACGCTGGCCGCGGTGCCCGACCGGCGGCTCGCGCTGGCGGCGAAGGCCGCGGTGTTCGGCGGGCTCGCGCTGGTCATCGGCGAGGTCGTCACGTTCGTGACGTTCCTCGCGGGAACCGCAGCCCTCTCCCCCGGTGTGCCCCGGCCCTCGCTCGGTGACCCCGCCGTGCTGCGCGCCGTGCTGATGTCGGGCGCGTATCTGGCGATGGTCGGCCTGATGGGCCTCGGGATCGGGGCGATCACCCGGCACACGGCGAGCGCGATAGGTGTCCTCGTCGGCATCACGTACGTGCTGCCCGCGCTCCTGGCCGGGACCACGGGGACGGCGATAGCGAAGTTCTTCCCGACGATGATCGCCGGCAACTCTCTGGCGGTGGCGGTGCCGGTCGACGGGATGCTGTCGCCGTGGGCCGGGTTCGGGGTGCTGTGCCTGTACACGGCGGCGTTCCTCGCCGTGGGCGACCGGCTGCTGGCGCGCCGCGATGCCTGACTTCCCCGTCGTCGGCCTGCCGACGCTCCGCGCGGCGCTGACGGCCTGTGTGACGCGGCGGTCGTGGGCGGAGGCGACGTACTGCCTCCTGTCCTACGTCCCCGCGCTCGCGGGTTTCCTCCTCGTCCTGGTCGCGCTGGCCCTGGGGTCCGCGCTGACGCTGACGGTGGTCGGGGCGGTGCTCGGCGCGGTGTTCCTGCTGGCCGGGCTCGGCCTGGCCCGTGGCCTCGGCGCGCTGCACCGGCGTCTTGCGGGCGCGCTGCTCAGCCGGCGCGTGGCGGCGCCGGGCCCGCCGTCGGCCGAGGGCGGGACGTTCGCGCGCGTGGAGGCGCGGCTGCGGGACGGGACGGCGTGGCGGGCGGTCGCGTACGTGCTGGTGAAGTTGCCGTTGGCGACGGTGGGCCTGTACGGGGTGATGTGGTGGGTGATCGGCGCGGTGAACATCGCGGCGCCGGTGCGGTGGCTGTTCACGCCCGAGGATCTGACGCTGGTGACGCCACTGCCGTGGGGCGGGCAGCCGCAGGTGCACTCGCTGGCCGGGGCGTTCGGTGTCGCGCTGCGGGGTGTGCTGATCCTGGTGGTCGCGCCGTGGCTGACGCGGGTCGCCGTCACGGCGGATCGCACGCTGATGCCGGCGCTGCTCGGGCCCGGTGAGCTCGCCGACCGGGTCCGCGATCTGGAGGAGAAGCGGGCGCTGGCGGTGGAGGAGGCCAATGAGCGGCTGCGCCGGATCGAGCGGGATCTGCACGACGGGGCGCAGGTCCGTCTGGTGGCGCTCGCGATGAGCCTGGACATGGTGCGCGAGCAGTTGGACGACCGGGACCGGCCCGAGCTGCACCGCATGGTGGAGACGGCGCGGGACAACGCGACGGAGGCGCTCACGGAGCTGCGCGACCTGTCGCGGGGGCTGCATCCGCCCGCGCTCGACGGTGGGCTCGGCGATGCCCTTGGCACGCTAGCGGCGCGCAGCGCGCTGCCGGTGGACGTCAGCGTGGATCTGCCGGAGCGGCCGGCGCCCGCGATGGAGAGCCTGGCCTACTTCTGCGTGGCGGAGCTGCTGGCCAACGCGATAAAACACAGCGGGGCGCGGCGCTGCGGGGTGGAAGTCGCCGCGGGGGACGGCACCTTGCGGCTGCGGGTGACGGACGACGGGAAGGGTGGCGCGCGCTTCGAGCCGGACGGTGGGCTCGCGGGGCTGGTGCAGCGGGCCCGGACGGTGGACGGGGCGCTCGAGGTGACGAGTCCGCAGGGCGGGCCGACCGTGGTGACGGTGTCGCTGCCGCTGCACACGTAGGTTCGGGCGGGTGCGGACCAGGGACGAGAGGGACGAGGGAGCGAGATGAACGCGGGGAGTCATCAGGAGACGGTGCCGGCCATGCGTGTCGTCATCGCCGAGGATGCCGCCGTGCTGCGGGAGTTGCTGGCCCAGATGCTGTCCATGCGGGGGCACGAGGTCGCGGCGGCGGTGAGCGACGCGGATGCGCTGCGGTCCGCCGTGGCGGAGCACCGGCCGGACGTGACGGTGGTCGACATCCGGATGCCGCCGACGCACACCGACGACGGGCTGCGGGCGGCGATCGACATCCGGCGCGAGCATCCGGGGACCGGTGTCCTGCTGTTCTCGCAGTACGTGGAGACGAAGTACGCGACGCGGCTGCTCGCCGAGGGCTCGGCGGGCGTCGGGTATCTGCTCAAGGAACGGGTGGCGAACGTAGCGGAGTTCACGGACGCGCTCGCCCGCGTGGCGGCGGGCGGCACCGCGCTGGACCCGGAGGTGGTGACCCAGCTCGCCGGGGCGGGCCGGGCGGCCGAGGAGCTGAGCTCGCTCACGGAGCGGGAGCGCGACGTGTGGGAGCTGATGGCGGAAGGCCGGTCGAACGCGGCGATCGCCGAGTCGCTGCACGTGTCGGCGGGCACGGTGGAGAAGCACGTCGCGGCGGTCTTCGGGAAGCTGGGGCTGCCGGCCTCGGAGGACCACAATCGCCGTGTGCTCGCGGTCATCCGGTTCCTGCACCGAGACTTGACGCATGGCTGACGGGACGCCGAGGCGAACCAAGCGCAGCGCGGGCCTGCTTCTCTTCCGGCGCGCGCCGGAAGAGGTCGAGGTGCTGCTCGGGCACATGGGCGGCCCGTTCTGGGCGCGCAGGGACGTGGGCGCGTGGGGCGTGCCGAAGGGCGAGTACGAGCCGAATGAGACACCGTGGGAGGCGGCGCGACGCGAGTTCCAGGAGGAGCTGGGGCTGCCCCCGCCCGAGGGGGCGGCGCTGCCGCTGGGCGAGACGGTGCAGTCCGGGGGCAAGCATGTGACGGTGTGGGCGGTGGAGGCGGACCTGGATCCCGCGGAGACGGTGCCGGGGACGTTCACGATGGAGTGGCCGCGCGGTTCCGGTCGCACGGCGGAGTTCCCCGAGCTGGACCGGGTGGCGTGGTTCGCCCTGGAGTCGGCCCGGACCAGGATCGTGAAGGCGCAGGCGGTGTTCCTGGACCGGCTCGCGGCTCAGGTGTCCTGAGCCGCGAGCCGGTAGTCCCCTCCGTTGGCACGGTGCCAACGGTCCGGGCGGGGCGTCAGACGGTTGGCGCCGGTGCGATGTCGTCGATCAGCGCGCGGACGCGTTGTTCGATCTCGTCGCGAATGGGGCGCACGGCGTCGACGCCCTGGCCCGCCGGGTCGGCCAGTTGCCAGTCCAGGTAGCGCTTGCCGGGGAAGACGGGACAGGTGTCGCCGCAGCCCATGGTGATGACGACGTCGGAGGCCCGGACCGCGTCGACCGTGAGGACCTTGGGGACCTCGGCGGAGACGTCGATACCGGTCTCGGCGAGGGCCTCGACGACGGCCGGGTTGACCGTCTCTGCCGGGGCGGAGCCCGCCGAGCGCACCTGGACACGGTCGCCCGCGAGGTGGGTGAGGAAGGCGGCCGCCATCTGGGAGCGTCCGGCGTTGTGGACGCAGACGAACAGCACCGACGGCCGGGGCGCGGTGTCAGACACGGAGGGCCTCCTCCTGCTCCGCGGCGGGCGCCGGGGCGGGGAAGTAGCGGCGCGCGTACAGGGCCACGTAGACCAGGCCGATCAGGACGGGCACCTCGATGAGGGGGCCGACCACCCCGGCGAGGGCCTGCCCGGAGGAGGCGCCGAAGGTAGCGATGGACACGGCGATGGCCAGTTCGAAGTTGTTGCCCGCGGCCGTGAAGGCGAGCGTGGTCGCGCGCGGGTAGTCGAGGGCGACGGCCCTGCCCAGGAGCATCGATCCGGCCCACATGAGCGCGAAGTAGACCAGCAGCGGCAGCGCGATGCGGACCACGTCCACCGGCTGACTGGTGATGGCGTCGCCCTGGAGCGCGAAGAGGATGACGATCGTGAACAGCAGTCCGTACAGAGCGAACGGGCCGATGCGCGGGATCAGTTTCGCCTCGTACCAGGCGCGGCCCTTGGTCTTCTCCCCTATGCGGCGGGTCAGGTATCCGGCCGCGAGCGGGATGCCCAGGAAGATCAGGACGCTGCGGGCGATCTCCCACACCGACACGTCCAGGCTGGTCTGTTCCAGGCCGAGCCGGCCGGGCAGCACCTGGAGGTAGAACCAGCCGAGCGCCGAGAACGCGATCACCTGGAAAAACGAGTTGAGCGCGACCAGGACGGCGGCGGCCTCACGGTGGCCGCAGGCCAGGTCGTTCCAGATGATGACCATGGCGATGCAGCGCGCGAGACCGACGATGATCAGGCCGGTGCGGTACTCGGGCAGGTCCGGCAGGAACAGCCAGGCCAGGGCGAACATCAGGGCCGGGCCGACGATCCAGTTCAGCAGCAGCGAGGGCAGCAGCATGCGCCGGTCACGGGTCACGGTGTCGAGGCGGTCGTAACGGACCTTGGCCAGGACCGGGTACATCATCACGAGCAGGCCCAGCGCGATCGGCAGCGACACCCCGCTCACGGTCACCGTGGCCAGCGCGTCACCGAACCCCGGGATCAGGCGGCCAAGCCCGAGGCCGACGGCCATCGCGGCGAGGATCCACACGGCCAGGTAACGGTCGAGGAACGACAGCCGCCCGGCCACGCTCTGTTCGGTTGCGTCCAGGCTCACGAGGCAGCACCGGCCGTCTCGCCACGGTCGGGCAGCGGGGTGCCGGCCGGGCGGGTCAGGATGCCCGCGAGACGGTCGGTCATCTCCGGCAGCAGCCAGTAGTAGACCCAGGTGCCGCGCCGCTCGCAGTCGATCAGTCCGGCCTGCCGCAGCAGCTTGAGGTGGTGCGAGATGGTCGGCTGCGACAGGTCGAAGGCCGGGGTCAGGTCGCACACGCAGACCTCCCCGCCCGCCTGTGAGGCGATCAGCGACAGCAGCCGCAGCCGCACCGGATCGCCCAGTGCCTTGAACACCTTCGCCAGCTCGACAGACTGTTCCTCGTCCAGCGGGGCGGTCAGCAGGCCGGGACAGCACTCCTCGGCGTCCCCGGCCTGCCCCAGCACCACAAGCTCTCGATTCGACATCCCTCTATATTGACATCCATCAATCCAATGGCGCAAGGTTGCATCGACAGACATCGATACAACCCGACTGGAGACCGCCATGTCCCGCGCCCAGCTCGCTCTGCGTGTCAGCGACCTCGAAGCGTCGATCACCTTCTACTCGAAGCTGTTCGGCACCGAACCGGCCAAGCGTCGTGCGGGCTACGCCAACTTCGCCATCGCCGAGCCGCCGCTGAAGCTCGTCCTCATCGAGGGCGAGCCCGATCGGGAGACCCGGCTCGACCACCTCGGCGTCGAGGTCGAGTCGACGGACCAGGTCACCGCGGCCACGGACCGACTCAAGGACGCCGGCCTCGCGACGTTCGAGGAGAACGACACCTCCTGCTGCTACGCCCTACAGGACAAGGTGTGGGTCCACGGCCCCGGCCGGGAGCCCTGGGAGGTGTACGTCGTCAAGGCCGACGCCGACGCCCTCGGCAAGAGCGCGCAGGCCGCGACCGACGGCGCGCAGGGCTGCTGCACGAGCCCGGCCGAGACCGGCGCGACGGCCGCGGCGGAGTGCGCCTGCGGGCAGTGAGCCGACGCGCGGACGTCTGACCGGTCGCGCGGCGGGTACCCGCTGATCCCCCGCGGCCCGCGTTGCGCGCGTGCGTGGTGCGCGGGAAGGTCGAAGGAACCCCGCAGAGGAGGTCGGCAGCATGCCCATCGCGACGGTCAACCCGGCGAACGGCGAGACACTCAAGACGTACGAGGCGCTGCCTCCGGAGGAGATCGAGCGCAGGCTCGCCCTCGCGGCGAGCGCCTTCGACTCGTACCGGACGACGACGTTCTTCGACCGCGCGAGGCTGCTGCAACGGGCCGCGGACCTGCTGGAGGCGGACGCGCCGGACATCGCCCGCGTGATGACGACCGAGATGGGCAAGCCGGTCGCGGCGGCCCGCGCCGAGGCGTTGAAGTGCGTGAAGACGATGCGCTGGTACGCGGAGCACGCGTCGGAGCTGCTCGCGGACGAGCATCCGGCGAATGCGGACGTGAAGGATTCGGGCGCGGCGCGGGCGCACGTGCGCTACCGGCCGCTCGGCCCTGTGCTCGCGGTGATGCCGTGGAACTTCCCGCTGTGGCAGGTCGTCCGGTTCGCCGCGCCCGCCCTGATGGCGGGGAACGTCGGCCTGCTCAAGCATGCGTCGAACGTGCCGCAGACCGCCCTCTACCTGGAGGATCTCTTCCGCCGGGCCGGCTTCCCCGAGGGCTGTTTCCAGACGTTGCTGATCGGATCGGGCGCGGTCGAGGGCATTCTGCGCGACGAGCGGGTGGTCGCGGCGACCCTCACCGGCAGCGAACCGGCCGGCCGCTCCGTGGCGTCGATCGCGGGCGACGAGGTGAAGAAGACGGTCCTGGAGCTGGGCGGCAGCGACCCGTACGTGGTGCTGCCCTCGGCGGATGTGGCGAAGGCGGCGAAGACGGCAGTCACGGCGCGCGTGCAGAACAACGGCCAGTCGTGCATCGCGGCCAAGCGGTTCATCGTGCACGAGTCGGTGTTCGAGGAGTTCCGCGAGGCGTTCGTGTCGGGCATGCGCGCGCTGCGGGTGGGCGATCCGCTCGACGAGGACACGGACGTCGGCCCGCTCTCCAGCGAGCAGGGACGCAGCGATCTGGAGGAGCTGGTCGACGACGCCGTCGAGGGCGGCGCGACCGTGTTGTGCGGCGGGCAGCGGCCCAAGGACTTCGCCGACCGCGGCTGGTTCTACGAGCCGACGGTCATCGCCGATGTGACCCCGGAGATGCGTATCCACCAGGAGGAAACGTTCGGCCCGGTGGCGACCTTGTACCGGGTCGCGGACCTGGACGAGGCGATCGCCGTCGCCAACGACACGCCCTTCGGGCTGAGTTCCAACGTGTGGACCCGGGACGAGGACGAGATCGAGCGGTTCACCCGTGACAGCCAGGCGGGCGGCGTCTTCGTCAACGGTATGACGGCCTCGCACCCGGCCCTCCCCTTCGGCGGCGCGAAGCGCTCCGGTTACGGGCGTGAGCTGGCGGACCACGGCATCAAGGAGTTCTGCAACATCACCACGGTGTGGATCGGAGCCTGAGGGCGGCGGGTTCCGGGCGCCGCGAGGGCCGCTGACAGAGCCGCGCCCCCGCGCACAACCCATGCAGCAGGTCGCTGCCGGAACTGTGTCCCACGACCAGCAGGTCGGCCACCGGCGCGGCCAGGTCGGCACCGGCAGAGGCCGCGTGCAGCACGGCCGCCACCTGGGGCACGCAGTGGCCGTCGGCCGCGTGCCGCAGCAGCGCGGCCGAGACAGGGGGCGTTCGCGTTCCGGCCCGGAGTACGACGGCTGCCAACGTGGGCAGCCAGCCGGGTGGCCGCGGGCGGAGTCGGGCCGCCAGGAGCAGCCCGCACAGGAAGTCGTCGCCGGACGGGGTGGCCCCCGGACCCAGCCCCAACAGGGACTCGACCGCCCGGTGTTGAATCTGCGGGGATTCGTGCGCGAGGGCGCGGATGAGTGCGGTCGAGGCCGCTCGGGCCTCGGTCGCCAGAGGTCGGGGCGGGCGCAGCAGCGCGAGCCGGGCGAGGACGACCGGGCCGCGCGGGATGTCCTGGGCCGGGGCGGCGACCAGATCACCCCTGCGGTCAGGCGCAGGTGCCCGACCGCGGCGCGGCCGCCCCCGACCCGCCCCACACAGCCCACGCGCACTCCGTCGAACGGCCGCTCCCCCGCCGCGCGCGGAAGGACGACCGCCGTCGGCACGCGCACGGCCTGCGGCGCGAGCACGGCGAGCGGGGTGTCACCGTCGTACGGCAGCAGGTACAGGGCCTGCCGGGCGACGGCGAGCACCCTGGCCGGGCGGGGCGGCCCGGCCAGGACGTCGCGCGCGAGGGTGCTCACCGTGCAGGGCAGCCAGGCCGGGCTCATGGCCTGGCTGCGGCGGGCTCCGGCACCGCGAACGCCTCCAGCGCCTTGCGGAAGCACTCCAGCGGCGCGTGGGCCAGGCCCGCGCCGATCTGCCCGATGCCGGGTTCGCGGTGCGCGATGCCGGTCGTGACGACCGGTTCGATGCCCGTGTCGAGGACGGCCCGTACGTCGATGCCGACCGGTGAGCCGACGCCTCCGAGGGCCGGCAGGCGGTAGGCCTCGTGCCGGGCCAGCGTGATGCGGGCCATGTCACGGCTGGTACGCAGCGCCTCCTGCACGGTGCCGCCGACGAAGCCGGTGATGGCGGGCGCCGCGGCGAGGGCGAAGCCGCCGAGGCCGTTGGTCTCCGTGATGGCGCTGTCGCCGATGTCGGGGTTGGCGTCCTCGGGCCCGTATCCGGCGAAGTACAGGCCCCGCACCTCGGCGGCGGGCGCCGTGAACCAGGCGTCGCCCAGGCCGCTGACGCGGATGCCGACCTCGACGCCGTTGCGGGCGAACGCCGTGACGAGCGTGGAGTGGGCGACGCCGTGGGCGGCGGAGGTGGCGAGTTTGGCGGCGGCCATCGAGAAGTTGAGGAACCAGTAGTGGTTCTCCGCGAGGAAGTCGAGGACCTCGGGACCCTGCGGTACGCGGGCGAGCGGCGCCGCGATGTCCCGCAGCAGCAGCGCCGAGGCGGCGGTGTTGCGGCTGTGGCACTCGTCGCCCATCTGGAGCGCCTGGGCGACGACGGAGCGCAGGTCGACGCCGTCGGACCGGTCGGCAAGGGCGGCGCGCAGCGCGGGGGCGAGCACGTCGGCCATCCAGCGCAGCCGGTCCATCACGTCGTCGCCGAGCGCGCCGTAGCGCAGACAGCGCCCCGCACCCTCGTTGAGGTTGGCGTGGGCTCGGCGTCCGGTGGCCGGGTCCTCGACGACGAGCACGGGCATGGACGGGGAGGTGATGCCGCCCATGGGGCCCACCGCCTCGTGGTGATGGCACGGCTCGAAGCGCAACGCGCCGGTGTCCGCGAGGAGTTCGGCCTGTTCCGGGGTGTCGGCCCAGCCTTCGAGCAGTGCGGCGCCGATGACACCGGCGCGCATCGGGCCGCACATGTCCTCCCAGTCGACGGGCGGCCCGGCGTGCAGCAGGACCCGTTCGCCGGTGGCGCGGTCGTCGAGGACCGGCAGGACGTCGCGGGCCGTGCGCACGTCGCGCCACACGGGCCGCACGGCGAGCAGCCGGTCGACGGCGGTCCGGTTGGCGGCCTCGACGGCTTCGTGGCCGGTGAGTTCGGCCAGCTTCCAGGCGAGATCGGGGTCGCCGCCCGCGGGCGGCCGCCAGTCGAGGGTGGTGACGTGGGCCCCGGCGGTGCGGGGCACGTCGGCGAAGTCGGCCACGCCGACGGCGGCGATACGGGGCGGCGTGTCACCGGCGCGGAGCAGGTCGGGTGCGAGGTGCGGGGTCATGGGCGGCCTCCTGAAGGGCGGGCGGAAGAAGCGGGCGGGCGAAGGAGCGCGGGAGGGGCGACGGAACCAGTCATCCGCCGGGACCACGCCCCGCTCACCGTCCCGCCCTCCCCTGCGCCGCCAACTCCCCTGCCTTCCTGTGGGGTTGGCCGGGCTGCGTGAGCAGCGACACCGCCCACTCGGCCGCGTCCGTACTCGTCGGAGCCATCACCGCGCCCGCCTTCTCCAAGCGGGCGCGGACCGCGTCCACGTTCTGCGGGTCGCCCTCCGTGCCGACGACGAAGGCGATGACCGGCGGACGGCGCCGGTCCCCCACGTCCTCCAGCTCCGCGGCCAGGGCCTCGGCCGGGTCCGGGCCCGCGCCGTGACCGAGGACGACATCCAGGACCACGGCCGCCGTGTGCGGGTCGGTGAGGGCGGCGCGCAGGTGGGCGGCGCGCACCGTCGGGTCGATCATCGGGTGCGGGCGGCCCGCGGTGTAGGCGTCGTCGCCCAGGTCGAGCACAAGGTGGCGCTCCGGCAGGTCGATCGCGTGGTCGGGCACGTACGGGTCGGCCTCCGTGGCGGCGTCGGGCCGCAACTGGCGTGCCTCGTAGGCGAAGGTGCCGCCCGCGTACAGGGCGCGCAGATACCGGCCGGGGCCGGGTGGCACCGTCGGAGGCGTCCACGAGGGCGCCGGCGCCCCGCCGAGCGTTCGCAGCGCCTCCCGGGCCGCGTCGCGCAGCGTGCCGACGACGGTGACGGACCCCACCGTCCTGGGCCTTTCGGTGCCGAGGAACGCCGCGACGACCGGCTTGCCCGCGCGACCCGCCCGTTCGACGACGCGTTCGGCGACGTCGGGGGCGGGCGGCTTCGACACCAGCACGATCAGCTCGCAGCCGGGATCGGCGGCCAGCAGGTCGAGCGCGTCGAGCGTGGTGCGCGCGCCGACCTCGGCACTGAGGTCGCGGCCGCCGGTCCCGATCATCTGGCGGACGCCCTCGCCGGCCGCGTCCAGCAGGCACGACACCTGTTGAAGTCCGGTCCCCGAGGCGCCGATCAGACCGACGCGCCCGGGCCGCAGCGCATTGGCGAAGCCGACCGGGACGCCGTCCAGGACGGCGGTGCCGCAGTCCGGACCCATGGCGAGCAGGCCGAGCCGGTGGGCCTCCTCCTTGATGCGGATCTCCTGGTCGACGGGGACGTTGTCGCTGAAGACGAAGGCGTGCATGCCGCCGCGCAGCGCCTTGAGGGCTTCGGCCGCCGCGTACGGACCGGGGGTGGAGATCAGGGCGAGCGCGGTCGCCGGATCCGCCTCGCCGAGGGCGCGCGGCACCCAGGCGTCGGGCTCGGAACTCTCGGAGGCGGCGGGTTGTTCGAGCAGCGCGGGCACCTCGGCCAGGGCGTGCTCGATGGCGTCGGCGGTGCCGCGCAGCGCGACGATCAGATCGGCGGGGCGTGCGGCGCGGCCCTCGTCGGTGAGGAGTTGGGCGTCGTCGAGCAGCCGCAGGTTGGGTTCGGTCGCCATGACGAGGCTGGCGGCCGTGATGCCGGGCAGCCCGGTGAGGTGCTGGGCCGCGCGCATCAGGGCGACGGAGTCGGCGTAGGCATCGCACCGCACGGAGTTCGACGTGAAGGTGTCCGGGGCGGGGTGGCCGTCGGTGGCGGGCGGGGTGGGCTCCATGGCTTCGACGCTACGGGCGCCGGCCGGGCCCGGTCTTCGGCGAACGGTGCCAGCACACGGGCGTGGATCACCGGCAGCGGCTGACAGTGACCGGGCCGCCGAGCGCGCACCAGCATGGTCGGGGACACCCGCAGCCGTATCCCGTCGGACCGCTCACCGACGCCGACGGCCTCCACCTCGACGTACGAGAAGCGCCGAAGGCCCCGGCATCGGCGCATCAGAAGCAGGCAACCGAAAGGTGTCCCTCATGCCCGTCCCCCCCCCCGCCCCCGCCTCCGGACCCCCGCACCCGCACCCGGCGGGCCGCCGCCGCCACCGAGGACTTCGCCGACGAGCGGCTGCCGCCGGGCAGTGCGCGCCCCACCCTGTCGATCATGCTGGTGCGGATGGGGTTCACGGTCTCGGCGACGGACCTCCTCTACGGAATGTCGCTCGGTCTGTTCTTCCCCTTCTGGACCGCGCTGTTGATCGCGCTCGGCTCCTCCCTCGTAGTGAGCGCGGTGTCGATCCTGTGCGGGCTGATCGGCCGCCGGGAACGCATCACCACGGCGCTCGGGCTGCGGGCCGCGTTCGGGCGTGGCGGCAGCCGGATCCCCTCGTTCGTGATCGCCCTGCTGTCCGCCGGGTTCGTCGGCTACAGCACGGGCATCACGGCCGGGGTGCTGCCCGGCGGGCGCGACCCGTGGCTCGGTCTCGTGTACTGCGTAGTGCTCAGCGCCGCGTACACGGCGGTGTCGATCGTCGGGTTCAGCAAGGGGCTGACCTGGGTGGGCCGGATCAGTGTGCCGCTGATGCTGGTGACCGTACTGGTAGCGGTCGTGGCGACGGTGGAGCACGCGGGCGGGCTCGGCGCCGTCGTCGGCAGCGAGCCGGTGCGGGCCGGGGAGGCGACGGCGCTCGGCCTGTTCGCCCTCGGGATCAACAAGTGGATGACGGGGGCGACCGTCACCCCGGACATCACCCGGTTCGCCCGCAACGACACCGCCGTGTGGACGACCACCATCGCCGAGTTCGTCGTCGGCAACCTCGGTTTCAACCTGCTCGGCATCCTGCTGGGCCTGGGGGTCGGCGAGTCCGACATGGGCGCGGCGTTCGGCATCGTCGGTGTGGGGGCGCTCGCCACGGTCGCCATCTTCGTGCAGGGCTTTCCGCACGAGGTCAACAACATGTACGCGGCGTCGCTCGCGGGACGGTCGGCGTTCGACGTGCCGCGCATCGCGGTGAACGTCGTCGCGGGGTGCTCGCGTGCGGGCTCGCGTACTACGGACTGACCGCCGGCATCCTCGACGCCTTCCTCACGTACCTCGGCTATCTCGGCTATGCCGTCCCGCTGATCCCGGGGATTCTGCTCGCCGACTACTTCCTTGTGCGGCGCGGCAGTTGCGACCTGTCCGAGGCGGCGGTGGCAGCGGTCAACTGGCGGGCGGTGGTGGCGTTCGCGGTGGGGCTCGGCATCAATCTCGTCCTCGGGTTCGTGCTGGAGGACGAGCTGTGGCACGTGCTGCCGCTGACCGGGGCGGTGCTGTATCTGCTGCTCTCGGTTCCCCAGCTGCGCCGCCCATCTCCGGCCGTCGCGGGGATCGGCCCCCGTCCGGCCGGCGTCAGTGAGAGCGCGCGCTGAGCAGTCGGTGGGCGTGGACGGCGAGTTCCGTCTGGAGCCGGCGCATCGGGTCCTTGTCCGGTGCGCCGGTGAGCCGTTCGATCTGCTTGAGGCGGTAGCGCAGGGTGTTGTAGTGCACGTGGAGTTCCTCGGCGGCCTCGACGCCGTTGCGGTCGTGGCGCAGATACACGGTGAGGCTGTGCACGAGGCTGCCGTCGTGTCCGGCGTCGTAGTGCAGCAACGGGCCGAGGGCGTCGTCGACCAGTGCCTGGAGTTCGCCCGCGGGCAGCTGGTCGAGCAGCCGGTACACCCCGCTCTCCTCGTGGAGCCGGACGAACGACCTTACCGGGCCCTCCAGTTCACGGCCCAGGGCGAGCGCGCTGAGCGCCTCGCTGTGGCTGAGGTGCAGTTCGGCGAAGTCGGCGCGGACCGTGCCTGCCGCGACGGCGACGGCCCGCCCCGGACAGGCGGCGGTGACGGCCCGGCGCAACTCCTCGCACCGGCGGCGCAGTTTGTCGCCGTCGGGAGCCACCAGCGCGGTGAGGCCGCCGGGGGTGCCCCAGGCCGGTGTGTGGGCGCCGAGCGCGGTGCGGGCGGCGGCCAGCAGGCGCTCCTCGGTGAGGCGGACGTCGCCGCTGTCGGGCGTGGCCGCGGCCTCGACGACCACGGCGGCACGCGGCCGCTCCAGGTCCCAGCCGAGCGCCGCCGCCCGACGCGCCGACTCGGCCCGGTCGCGCGGCGGATGGGAGACCAGTTCGGTCAACAGCAGGGTGCGGTAGCGGCGTTCGCGCTCGGCCAGCACACGTTCCTGGACGGCGAGCATCCCGGCCAGGCTCGCCACATGGTCGGCGGCGGTGTCCCACTCCTCGTCGGGTACGCAGCCGGGCCCGGCCCACAGGGCGACCTCGCCGCCGCTACGGTGGCCGACGGCGATCGGCCGGGTCACGGACGCGGGGACACCGTCGGGCACGTCCCCCGCCGCCGCGAGGAGGGCGCCGTCCGGCCCGCGGATCGCCGCGGCGCAGCCGGTCTCCGCCGCCAGCAGGACGACGAGTTCGCCGTAGGAGCCGCCCCCGAGGACGGCCTGCGAGAGCCGGTCGCGCAGCGCCTGCGAGCGCTCCAGGCTGAGCGCCTGCCGGTTGAGTACGGTGCCGATGACCTCGGAGAGGATGTCGTTGAGCATGACATCGCCGGGCAACTCGACGATCGGGAAGCCCAGCTCGTCGGCGCGGCGCAGCATCGGGACGGGCAGCCTCGGCAGGTAGGGGCCGACCTTCACGCCGAGGGCCGCGAGGCCGCGGGCGGCGAGCTCGGGCACCAGGCCGGTGAGCGCCTGCTCGTCGTCGCGCACGGCGTAGGCGGTGGTGAGCAGGAATTCCCCGCCGCGCATCCAGCGAATGATGTCCGGCACTTCCATGATGTTGGCGACCCTGATGCCGCGCCGCGCGCCCGCCCCGCCGGCCGCCAGGTGGGCGCCCGCGAGCGCGGGCAGCTCCAGCGCCTGGGCCACGGTCAGGGCCGCGGCGCCGGCGGGGCGAGGTGCCGTCACGGTGCGCGTAGCAGGGGTCACGCAGCTCACTATGGGCGCCGCCGCGGGGGCTGTAAACGCTCGTGACACAAGGTTGTATACGATTCTTCGCCACGGTGACGGCGTCCCGGACCACCCCCATCCGCTCGCCCCTGAGGCACTGTCAGCGAGCGTCAACGCCCCCGCGCACACTCTGGCACCGACTGCCCATGACCCCTGCGCCCACCGTTCCTATCGTCCTGACATGCCTCCAGGATCCGCGCCCTCACCAGCCGCTTCCCCGGTACGGCCGCCTGCCGTGACGCGCCGCACCGCCCCTGTCACGGTCCTCGCCATCGGCGGCAACGCGCTCCTCAACGGCGGCCCACGCGCCACCATCGCGGAACAGTTCGCCTCCGCACGGCAGTTGGCGCGCCCGGTGGCCGCACTCGTGCGTGCGGGGCACCGCGTGGTCGTCACGCACGGCAACGGTCCGCAGGTCGGCTTCATCAAGCGGCGCGCCGACCTCGCGGCCCAACTGGCCCCCGAACTCCCGCTGCTCGACCTCGACATGTGTGTCGCCGACTCGCAGGGCAGCATCGGCTACATCCTGGTGCGCGGCCTCTGCGACGCGCTGCCGGCCGGCTCCCGGCCCGTGGCACTGCTCACGCACACCGTCGTCGACCCGGACGACCCGGCGTTCGCCCGGCCCACCAAGCCCATCGGCACCCACTACGAGCGCGCGGAGGCGGAACGGCTCGCCGCCCGGCACGGGTGGACCGTCGCCGACGACGGGGGGCGCGGGTGGCGTCGCGTCGTCCCCTCACCCACGCCGCAGGCGGTGCTGGAACTGGACGCCGTCGCCGCCCTGTTGGACGCGGGGCTTGTCGTGGTGGCGGGCGGGGGCGGTGGCATCCCCGTCACCCGGGGCCCGGACGGGGCGCTGTGCGGCGTGGAGGCGGTCGTCGACAAGGACGCGACGTCCGCGCTGCTCGCCTCGGCGCTGGGCGCCGACGAGCTGATCGTGACGACCGGGGTCGAGCGGATCGCCCTCGACTGGGGCACCCCGGACCATCGCGACCTCGACCGGATGGACGCGGCGCAGGCCCGCGAGCATCTGGCGGCGGGCCAGTTCCCCGAGGGCAGCATGGGGCCGAAGGTCCGTGCGGCCCTGGACTTCCTCGCGTCCGGCGGCCACCGTGTGCTGATCACGTCGCCGGGCGCGCTGAGCGAGGCGCTGCACGGGAGGACGGGCACGCGCATCGTCCCGACGGCCCGGACTGTCCGGTCGGTCAACACCAATGGCAACACGACGGCTTCGGAGCCGTAACACACCGACAGCAAGATCGTCCCTGCCGACGGCTCCCCTTCCCTACCCTCGCCCTCCCGCTCCGCCCCCTCTCCCCATCTCCTCACGGCCGAAGGACCTCTCATATGACGCTGACCTCCGCCGCCCTCTCCCCCGACGCCCTGCCCGTCGACGGCCGCCACCACCTGTCCACCACGCCCGACACCGCCCGCTGGGGCGTGCTCCCCCGCGCGGACAGCGCCCCGGTGCTGAAGGTCGACGACGGCGACACGGTCACGCTCGATCTCGTCTCCCACGAAGGGATCCTGCCGGACCAGGGACGCGACCCGGTGGAGTTCTTCGGCGGCTACGGAGTGCCGGCCCACGAAGTGCCCCGCGACGCACAGGAGATCGCGGCGTCCGACCTCGGCCGCGAACTGGAGGGCCTGATCGGCCCGCACATCGTCACGGGCCCCGTCGCGGTGCGCGGCGCCCGTCCCGGTGACCTGCTGTGCGTGCGCACCCTGAGCCTGCACCGGCGTACGCACTACGGCATCGTCTCCAACCGGCACACCCGAGGTTCGCTTCCCGACGAACTCCCGGACCCGGACGCCGAGTTCACGGGCCCCGACACCAAACGCGTCCGCGAGGGCACGGTCTCCTCGTTCTGCACGGTCGAGCGCGACGGCGACGGCGCCGAGTTCGGCGTGCTGCGCTGCACGCCGACGCTGAGCGCGCGCTTCCCGCTCGGACCGTTCGTCGGGATCATGGGCGTGACGGACGACAGTGCGGACACACTCAGTTCGGTGCCGCCGGGCCCCTTCGGCGGCAACCTCGACATCAAGCACCTGACCTGCGGCTCGACCCTGTATCTGCCCATACGTACCGAGGGTGCGGGCTTCTACGCGGGTGACCCGCACTTCGCGCAGGGCAACGGCGAGGTGGCACTCACTGCCCTGGAGGCGCCGCTGCGGGCCACCGTCCAGTTGTCCGTGGTGCGCGGCGAGGCGGCACGCCGGGTGACCGGGCTGCTCGCGGAGCCGTTCGCCGAGACGCGTACACACTGGATCCCGTTCGGGCTCGACGCCGATCTCGACGAGGCGATGCGCAAGTGCGTGCGCAGCGCGCTCGGCTTCCTCACGGCGCGCACCGGCATGGACCGGGCCACCGCGTACGCGTATCTCAGCGCGGCGGCCGACTTCGAGGTCTCGCAGGTGGTCGACCAGATCAAGGGCGTCCACTGCCTGATCCGCAAGGCGGACTTCCCCGCCGAGACGTAGCCACCGATCCGATCCCCGACCCAGGTCGCGCCCGCACGCACCGCACACCCGCACCCGCACCCGCACCCGCACCCGCACCCGCACTTGACCGTCACGCATCTCTCGACCGAAGGAGAACCACCGTGACCGCTCTGCTGCTGCGCCATGCGCGTGTGGAGGACTCGCCCGACCCGACCGACATCCGCGTCCGCGGCGGACGGATCGAGGCCATCGGCCCCGGTCTCGCTCCGCCGGACGAGGCCGGCGCCGAAGTCCTCGACTGCGCGGGCCGTGTCGTCGTGCCCGGCCTGATCGAGGCACATCTGCACCCGGACAAGGCACTGCTCGACGGACTGACCCCGGAGGGCACCGGTTCCCTCGCGGACGCCATAAGGATCACCGCACAACTCAAGGCCGGGTTCACCTACGAAGAGGTACGCGCGCGTGCCGAGCAGGTGCTGCGCATGTGCGTGGTGAACGGCACCACGACGATCCGCGCCCATCCCGACGTCGATCCGGTGGCGGGCCTGACCGGGCTCAACGTCCTGCTCGAACTGCGCGAGAAGTGGGCGGCGCTGGTAACCCTCCAGGTCGTCGCGTTCCCCCAGGAGGGCATCCTCAAGGCTGCCGGCACGGAGAAGCTGCTCCGTGAGGCACTCGATTCCGGCGCCGACGTGATCGGAGGCTGCACCTACAACGAGGCGTCCCTCGCCGACTGTCACCGGCACGTCGAACTGGTCCTCGACCTCGCGGCGGAGTACGGCGTCCCGGCCGACATGCACGCGGACTTCGGCGACGACCACGGCGACAGCCGCTTCGCGCTCGCCGAGTTCATCGCCGCGCGCGCCGCCGAACGCGGCCTGCAGGGACGGGTGACCCTCGGCCACGCCACCTCCCTCGCCGGGCGCCCGCCCGCCGAACGCGGCGCCGCCCTCGCCGCGCTCGCGGCGGCCGGGGTCGCGATCGTGCCGCTGCCCGCCACCGACCTGTTCCTGGGCGGTCGCGGCGACGACACGGCGCCACGTCGCGGCCTGGCCCCCGTACGTGAACTCTGGGACGCGGACGTCCTCACCGCCTGCGCCACCAACAACATCCGCAACGCCTTCACCCCCTACGGCACCGGGGACGTCCTGGAGACCGCGCTGCTGCTCGCCCGCGTCGCGCATCTGTCGGGCCCGGCCGATCTGCGCCGGGTGCTGCGCATGGTGACGTACGACGCCGCGCGCGTGATCGGCATTCCGGAGGCGGACTACGGGGTGCGTGAGGGGGCGGTGGCGGACCTCGTCGTCCTGGACACCCGCGACCACGCCACGCTGCTCCTCGACCGTCCCGCGCGTACGGCCGTGATCAAGTCGGGCCGGGTGGTGGCCCGTTCGGCGGTCACCACGGAACTCGACGGTTCCCTCGTCGCGGGCGAGGTGGCCTGACATGGCTGAAGCGACGACAGGGACCAGCACGACCGCCGCGATTGCGCCCGTGGTCCGGGAGCGTATTCCGCACGAGATCGTGGCATCGGTGCTCGCCGCGACGACCGCGTTCGTGGGCGGCACCGCACTGCATCTGCCGCCCTGGGCGATCTTCATTTCGTGGGCGGGCATGTTCCTGATGGGCGGCCCGAGCCTCGCCGGCGCGCGCCGGATGTGGTGCGCGATGCCGGTGGGCTCGACGTACGCGCTGCTCATCGTGCTGCTGGAGACCCACGCGGGCACGGCGTTCGGGGAGAGCCAGCTGGCCAGGAACGCGTTCGGGGCGCTGTGCATTCTCGTCCTGAACAGCGCGCTCATGTACACGGGCCGGGTGCGGTTCTTCTCGCTCATCCCGGGCATGTTCTTCGGGTTCGCCAGCTACTTCGCGACGTTCTTCGGCGGGTTCGGCTTCGACGCCGGCAATCCGTGGGCGGCCTGGGTGTGCGTGGTCGCGATGAACGCGCTCGGCCCGGTGTACGCCTGGCTGTCGAACGCGCTGACGTTCCCGGTGGAGATCAAGTCGCCTTCCTGAGCCGCCCTGTTCACCCCGGTGTCACTCCGTGTTCGGGGCGGGGGCCGACTGTGTGCGCTGTACGTACACGTCATTCGCGCACCAGGAGGCCCCATGTCCCCGCTCGTCCCCGGTAAGCGCCGCGTCCTCGGCCGTTCCGTCGCCGCGGGTGTGCCGCTCGCGGCACTGGTGGCGCTCGGTGTGGCACCGGCCGCGACGGGCACGCCCACCGGTGCGAAGGCCGCCGAGGTCACCGGCAGCGCGACGCTCGGGGACCTGCCGCTGGGCACGTTCAGCAACGCCCTGCTGCCGGGCACGGTGGACAACGACCGGGGCGTGGACCTCGGCGGCATCGGCTCGGACCTCTACCCGGCGGGCCGCAAAGGCGAGTTCTGGACGGTCACCGACCGCGGCCCGAACGGCCAGATCAAGGTGGACGGCACCAAGCGCCGCACGTTCCCGGTGCCCGGTTTCGACCCGGCCGTCGTGAAGATCCGCGTCACCGGCGACCGGGTGAAGGTCCTCGACGCGATCCCGCTCACCACGAAGTCCGGCAAGCCCGTCACCGGCCTGTCGAACCAGGAGGCCCGCGACGAGAAGCCGTACTCGTACGACGCCAAGAGCCCGCTCCCGTACAACCCGAACGGTCTCGACACCGAGGGCATCGTGCGTGCCGCGGACGGCAGCTTCTGGCTCGTCGACGAGTACGGTCCCTCGCTCGTGCACGTCTCCGCGGACGGCCAGGTCCTCGCCCGGCACGTGCCCAAGGGCTTGGATCTCCAGGGCGCCGACTACCCGGTCGTCGAGTCGCTGCCGTCCGTGCTGCTGCACCGCAAGGTCAACCGGGGCTTCGAGGGGCTCGCCCAACTGCCGGGCGGGGACCTCGTCCTCGCGGTGCAGAGCCCGCTGTCGCTGCCGGACGAGGACGCGGGCGAGGCCTCGCGGACGACGCGGCTGCTGCGGTTCTCGCCGAAGAGCCGGGCCGTCACGGCGGAGTACGCCTACCGCTTCGACCCGGTGGACGTGGTGGACCCCGGCGAGGAGGACCCCTCCGAGCTGAAGATCTCGTCCGTCGTCGCGGTCGGCGGCGACCGGCTGCTCGTGGAGGAGCGCACCGACAAGGCGGCCCGGCTCCAGGAGGTGCGGCTGACGCGCGGCGCCGACATCCTGGGCGGGCGCTGGGACGACGCCACGACGTCCCCGTCCCTGGAACAGCTGGACGACCCGGCGGCGCGGGGGGTCCCGGTGCTGGACAAGCGCCTCGTGGTGGACCTGAACACGGTCGACGGCGTCCCGGACAAGATCGAGGGCATCGCGCTCGGGGGTCGCGACACCCTCGCGCTCATCAATGACAACGACTTCGGGATGACCGACGGCGCCGAGGCGTTCGACGCGGACGGGCGGCTCGTGGACAGCGGCATCGAGACGAAGGTGACGCATGTGAAGCTGCCGAAGGGCGCTCTGTAGGAGCACGTCCCGCGAGGCGGGCTCAGCGCGGTGGGCTCAGCCGCCCAGCTCGCTGGGCAGCTCGCTCGGGAGTTCGCTGGGCAGTTCCGAGGGGAGTTCGCTCGGCAACCCGCTGGGCAGTTCGCTCGGCAGGTTGCTGGGCAGCGAGGACGGCAGCTTGCTCGGGATACTCAACGACGGTGAGGGCGTAGCCCGTTCGCTGCTCTTGTCCGGCGACTTCTTGTCGTCGCCGGAGGAGCCGTCGCGGCTCGCCACGAGGACGACGGCGCCCACGATCACCACGAGCGCGACGAGCGTCGCGATCACCAGGAACATCCGCCGGTCGGTACGGCGCGGCCCCTGGGGCGGCGGCGCACCGAAGCCTCCGGGCGGTGGCGCGTCGTTCGGCGGCGGGGGCGGCTGCGGTGGCACCGGCGGTAAGGACACCCCTCCAGAATTGCCCCCTTGCGCCCAACGCGCGAGCCCCTCAGGGAAGTTGACCGACCGGACGGCGGACGTCCGGCCGGTCAACCCTTTCCCACGGGGGCGGGGTCAGGCGCGCACGCCCAGCAGGTGGTCCATCGCCAGCTGGTCGAGGCGCTCGAAGGCCATCCCGCGCTCGGCGGCGGCGTTCACGTCGAACTCCTCGAAGGCGCTCTTGTCGGCGAGCAGCCCGGACAGGCCGTCGGCGGCGGTCGGCTGCGCGAGCTCGTCCAGGCGCGAGGCGGCGAGGGCCGCCTGGACCTCCGGGTCGTCGCGGAAGGCGGCGGCCCGGTCCTTGAGAATCAGGTAGTTGCGCATGCAGCCGGCGGCCGAGGCCCACACGCCCTCGAAGTCCTCGGTCCGCGGCGGCTTGAAGTCGAAGTGCCGCGGGCCCGCGTAGCCGGCCTGCTCCAGGAGGTCGACCAGCCAGAACGCGGCGCGCAGGTCACCGGCGCCGAAGCGCAGGTCCTGGTCGTACTTGATGCCGGACTGGCCGTTGAGGTCGATGTGGAACAGCTTGCCCGCCCACAGGGCCTGGGCGATGCCGTGCGGGAAGTTGAGGCCCGCCATCTGCTCGTGGCCGACCTCGGGGTTGACCCCGTACAGCTCGGGCCGCTCCAGGCGCTCGATGAACGCGAGGGCGTGGCCGACCGTGGGCAGCAGGATGTCGCCGCGCGGCTCGTTCGGCTTGGGCTCGATGGCGAACTTGAGGTCGTAGCCCTGCTCGGTGACGTACTCGCCGAGGAGGTCGAATGCCTCCTTCATGCGGTCGAGGGCGTCGCGGACGTCCTTGGCGCCGCCGGACTCGGCGCCCTCGCGGCCGCCCCACGCGACGTAGGTCTGGGCGCCCAGCTCGGCGGCGAGGTCGATGTTGCGGATGACCTTGCGCAGGGCGTAGCGGCGCACGTCGCGGTCGTTGGCGGTGAAGCCGCCGTCCTTGAAGACCGGGTGCGTGAACAGGTTCGTGGTGGCCATCGGGACGACCATGCCGGTGGCGTCGAGGGCCTCCCGGAAGCGCTTGATGTGCCCTTCGCGCTCGGACTCGGAGGAGCCGAACGGGATCAGGTCGTCGTCGTGGAAGGTCACACCGTGGGCGCCGAGCTCGGACAGGCGCCGCACGGACTCCACCGGGTCGAGCGCCGGTCGGGTGGCGTCGCCGAACGGGTCGCGGCCCTGCCAGCCGACGGTCCACAGACCGAAGGTGAACTTGTCGTCAGGGGTGGGCTGGTACGTCATCTTGCGGCTCCCTCGCCGACTATTTCGTCATGGCGCTTTACAAATTAGTATGCGGGAACGCCGCTGGGAAGAGCCGACCGCGTCACAGACCGAGATGTCCCGAGATCGACCGACCCCGAGAAGATCCACCGACCCCAGATCCAGCGCCCCCGAGATCGACCGACAGACATTTCCCGAGCTTTCAGGAGAGCCGCATGTCAGCTGCCGATGGACCCCTCGTCGTAGGAGTCGACAGTTCCACGCAGTCCACGAAGGTCCTGGTCGTCGATGTCGCGACGGGCGCGACCGTGGCGAGCGGGCAGGCGCCGCACACCGTGACCTCCGGCGCGGGCCGCGAGAGCGACCCCGAGGAGTGGTACCGGGCGCTGCGCGAGGCCCTGGCCCAGTGCGGCGACGTGGCCCGGCGCGCCTCGGCGGTCTCGGTCGGCGGGCAGCAGCACGGCCTGGTCACGCTGGACGTGCGGGGGCGGCCGGTGCGGCCCGCGCTGCTGTGGAACGACGTGCGCTCCGCGCCGCAGGCCGCCCGTCTGGTGGACGACCTTGGCGGGGCGAAGGCGTGGGCGGAGCGGTTCGGCAGTGTGCCGGGCGCGTCGTTCACGGTCTCGAAGTGGGCGTGGCTGGCCGAGCACGAGCCCGAGGCGGTGCGGGCCACGGCCGCGGTACGGCTGCCGCACGACTACCTCACCGGACGGCTGACCGGCGCCGGCACGACGGACCGGGGCGACGCGTCCGGTACGGGGTGGTGGGCGTCGGCGACCGAGACGTACGACGAGGACGTGCTCGCGCGCGTGGGGCTGGACCCGGCGCTGCTGCCGCGAGTGGTGGCACCGGGCGAGACCGCGGGCACGGTGCGTGCCGGGGACGACCTGCCCTTCGCCGAGGGCACCCTGGTGGCGCCGGGCACCGGCGACAACGCGGCCGCCGCGCTCGGCCTCGGCCTGCTGCCGGGCACCCCCGTGCTGAGCCTGGGGACGTCGGGCACGGTGTACGCGGTGTCGCGCAACCGGCCGACCGACCCCTCCGGCACCGTCGCCGGTTTCGCGGACGCGCGCGGCGACTGGCTGCCGCTGGCCTGCACCCTCAACTGCACGCTCGCGGTGGACCGGATCGCCGCGCTGCTCGGCCTGGACCGGGAGGCGGTCGAGCCGGGCGGCACGGCGACGATCCTCCCGTACCTGGACGGCGAGCGGACGCCCAACCTCCCGGACGCCTCCGGCCTGTTGACGGGGCTGCGGCACGACACGACCGGCGGCCAGCTGTTGCAGGCGGCGTACGACGGGGCGGTGCACGCGCTGCTCGGCGCCCTCGACCGGGTCCTCGACGCGGACGCCGACCCCGCGGCTCCGCTGCTGCTCATCGGCGGCGGGGCGCGCGGGACGGCCTGGCAGGAGACGGTGCGGCGCCTTTCGGGGCGCGCGGTGCAGGTGCCCGAGGCCGGCGAACTCGTGGCACTGGGAGCGGCGGCGCAGGCCGCGGGCGTACTGACCGGCGAGGACCCGGGGGCGGTCGCCCGCCGCTGGGACACGGCGCGGGGTCCGCTGCTGGAACCGGTGGAACGGCGGGACGAGACGACGCTGGAGCGGATCTCGGGGGTGCTGGCGGGCGCGGGGGCGCTGCTCGGGAACGGTGTTGGGGACGGGTGAGGCGCAGGCGACGGGCTCGTGCGACGGGTGAAGCCCGCACGACGGGCGCGCGTGACGGGCTCGCGTGACGAGCAAGGCCGCGCTACGGGCGCACGCGACGGGCTCACCCGCCGAGCGATGCCCGCACGACGGACTCGCGCCACGAGCTCGCGCGACGACCAAGGCCGCACGACGGACTCACACGCCGGACTCGCGCGACGAGCGCAGCCCGCACGACGGGCTCACGCTACGAGCTCGCGTGACGAGCAAGGCCCGCGCCACAAGCGAAGCCCGCCCTCCGGAACACCCCACCTCACCGCCCCTGGGAGCATGAGCGCATGACCGCACCACTGCACCGGCCGCGCCCGGGCACGTCCGACACCCAGCAGGCCATGCGCCGCCGCAACCTGTCCCGCGTCATGCACGCGGTCGCCGCCGAGGGGCCGCTCTCGCGGGCCGCGGTGGCGCAGCACATCGGTCTGACCCGGGCGGCCGTGTCCACGCTCGTCGACGAGTTGATCCGGGCGGGCCTGCTGGAGGAGCTGGGGCCCCAGCGCCCCGGCGGTGTGGGTCGCCCCGGTTCGGCGCTCGCCGTCAGCGGCCAAGGCCCCGCCGGACTCGGCGCCGAGGTGGGCGTTGACCATCTCGCCGTGTGCGCGGTTGACCTGCGGGGCGAGGTACGGGCGCGGGCCCGGCGCCGCGTGAGCAACCGGGGGCGCGCCCCGAAGCCCGTACTGGACGAACTCGCCGACCTCGTACGAGAGGTGGGCGGCGACGCGGAGGCGGCCGGGCTCCGGTCAGCCGGGCTCGCGATCGCCGTGCCGGGCCTTGTCGCGCGCGGCACCACGACCGTCGTGCGCGCCCCCAACCTCGACTGGCACGACACGGACATCGCGGCCCTCCTGCCGGTCGACGTGCCGGTCACCGTCGAGAACGAGGCGAACTTCGGCGCCCTCGCCGAACTGTGGCTCGCCGAGGACTCCCCCGCCGACTTCCTCCACGTGTCGGCGGAGATCGGCATCGGCGCCGCGCTCGTCGTCGATGGCCAACTGTTGCGCGGAACAAGGGGGTTCGCGGGCGAGCTGGGCCATGTTCCGGTACGCCCGGAGGGCCCCGCGTGTCCGTGCGGCGGGCGCGGATGCCTTGAGCAGTACGCGGGCGAGGAGGCGGTGCTGCGCGCCGCTGGCATCGAGCCGGGCCCCGAACGGGTGTCACTGCTGGCCGAGCGCGCCGCCGACGGCGACACGGCGACGCGCCGGGCTCTGCGCTCGGCCGGCACCGCTCTCGGCATCGCGCTGACGGGCGCGGTCAACCTCGTGGACCCGCGCGCGGTCGTCCTCGGCGGCGCGCTGTCACATCTGGCGCCCTGGCTTCTGCCGTCCTTGGAACGGGAGTTGACGCGTCGTACGGCATCGCCGGAGGACGGCGTCATCGCCTCCGGGCTCGGCTCGGACGGGCCGCTACTGGGGGCGGCGCACTCGGTGGTGCGGTCGGTGCTGGACGATCCGACGGGGGCGGTCGCCGCCTGACGGCGGAGGCGGTGAGGGCCCGCCCCGAGTGCCACTGGACGGGACCTCTGATATGCGGTTGTTCACATTGCGCCGGTTGTCCACAGATCTTCCGCGCCCTCTTCCGCCCCAACCAGCGGGCGCCGTACCGTAATTCACGCGAGGCGCCGCACTCCCGCCCGTCCGGCGGGTGGCGGCGCGCGCACGGGAAAGGGGGATTCCTGTGACGGGGGACGTCAGCAAGAGCATCGGGTCACCATCGAGGCCGGTCCAGGTCTACGCGTGTTCCCTGGCGGGCATACGGCTGGTGCCAGGCGCCGTCCACCGCACACGCAACGCACCGCGGGCAGCACGCACGGCCGTGTGAGAGCGCGGCGTCCGTGCCGCGCGCCGCACACCGCCCCGCTCCCACCACACTCCCCCGCACGCACCCCCACCGCACCGACCCACCGCACCGACCCCGCCCCACCGAGCCCCGCCCCACCGGTGACCGAGAGGCAGGATTGACATGGACCGAGCAAGTGGATCATTTCCGAGCCGCCGCCGACTGCTCCAACTCGGCGCGCTCGCCGCGGCACCCACCGCACTGCTGGCCACGGGCCGGGCCGAGGCCCTGCCACTGGCGACGGTGGACTACCCGAAGGCCGAGTCCGTTCCGGCGAGCAAGTCCAACTACACGGTGGCCAACCGCCCGCTGACGTACCCGGTCGAGTTCGTGATCGTGCACGTCACGCAGGAGGACTACGCGACCACGCTCAACATCTTCAAGAACCCGGCCAAGCAGGTCTCGGCGCACTACGTCGTGCGCTCCTCCGACGGCCACATCGCCCAGATGGTGCGGGAGAAGAACGTCGCCTGGCACGCGGGAAACTGGGACTACAACACGCGCAGTATCGGCATCGAGCACGAAGGGTGGGTCGACAAACCGGAGTACTTCACCGAGGCGATGTACCGGGAGTCGGCGGCGCTGACCGCGTCGATCTGCACGCGCTACGGCATCCCGAAGACCCGCGACCGGATCATCGGCCACGTGGAGGTGCCCGGCGCCGACCACACGGATCCGGGGCCGAACTGGGACTGGAACCGGTACATGCGGTTGGTCGCCGCTGCCTGATCCCGGCGGGCCCGGCCGTGACCACACCCGTGAGTGGCATGTGCCGAATCGCCCGATCCGTGTTCTGCTCCTTGTCGGCCCGCTCCCCCGGGGTGACGATGGTCGCGCCACCGCACCGTCGCGAAGGATCCCGCCTGGAGGCCGCGTTGACCGATCAGTGGGTCGCCCTGGAGCCGGGCACGGACCCGTCCGAGCGGGTCCGGGCGCTGCGCCGCGCGCACGAGCGGTTCACGGCGGCGGGCACCGTGGTGCGTCCGGTGCGCCCGGTCGTCGCCGCGTCCTGGCGCCGCTCGGCGGGCGCCCACGTCAGCCCGGACGGCTCGGCGTCGGTGGAGATGCCCGAGGGCGATCTCGGCAGCTACCGGGCGGAGCATCCGCTGGCCCGCGTGATGCCGCTGTTCCGCGAGCTGATGGGCACGTTCGCGGCGGACGGCGAGCACCTGCTCGCGGTGTGCGACGCGCACGGCAGGCTGCTGTGGGTGGAGGGCCACACCGGTACGCGGCAGGCGGCGGGCCGGATGAACTTCGTGCCGGGCGCCCGCTGGTCGGAGTCGGCGATGGGGACGAACGCGCCGGGCACGGCCGTCGCGGTCGACCGCCCGGTGCAGGTCTTCGCGGCCGAGCACTTCATCCGCAAGGTCCAGCCGTGGACCTGCGCGGCGGCCCCCGTGCACGACCCGCACACCGGACGCCTCCTGGGAGCCGTCGACATCACGGGCGGCGACCGTCTCGCGCACCCGCACAGCCTGGCGTTCGTCCAGGCGGTGGCGCGCGCGGCGGAGTCCCAGCTCGCCCTGCTGGCCCCGCCGTCCGCGACGGAGCCGGCGCTCCGCCTGACCGCCCTCGGCCGCGACGACGCTCTCCTCCTCACCCCGGCCGGCCACAAGCTCCGCCTCAGCCGCCGCCACAGCGAGCTGCTCGTCCTCCTCTCCCGCCACCCGGAGGGCCTGACCGGCGACGAGCTGATGTGCTTCCTCTACGAGGACGAGTCCGTGACACCGGTGACGCTGCGGGCCGAACTGGCCAGGCTGCGCCGCGTGCTGGGCCCCGACGTACTTCGCTCTCGCCCCTACCGGCTCTCGGCGCCCGTCGACTCGGACCTCAGCACGGTCGAGCGCCGCCTCGCCTCCGGAGCGGTCACCGCGGCGGCCTCCGCGTACAGCGGGCCGCTCCTGCCCACCTCTCAGGCGCCAGCCGTGGCCCGCATCCGGCACCACCTCGCGGACGAGCTCCGGGCCGCGCTCATCGCCCGCGGCGACCCCGACCTGCTCGCCGACTGGGTGCACGCACCGTGGGGCGAGGACGACCTGGACGTCTGGCGCGCACTCGCGGCGATCCGCCCGACGCCGCCGGTCCTGGCCCGCCTCGCCGCGCTCGACGACGAACTGCGCTCCCCGGCCCCGTAGGCGGACACCGCCTCCGTAGGCACCGCTTCCCGTAGACACCGCCTCCCGTAGACACCGCCCCCGTACGCAACGTAGCTGCAACGTCCGGACTCCTAGCCTCCTCTGCGAACGCTGCCCAAAGGCGGGCAGCCGCACAGGAGGCAGCCACCATGACCCGCTACGCAGCGCCCGGCACCCAGGGCTCCGTCGTCTCCTACCAGGCCCGCTACGACCACTTCATCGGCGGCGAGTACGCGCCGCCCGCCCGCGGCCAGTACTTCGAGAACCCGAGCCCCGTCAACGGACAGCCGTTCACCGAGATCGCCCGCGGCACCGCCGAGGACGTCGAGCGCGCCCTCGACGCCGCGCACGCCGCCGCGCCGTCCTGGGGCCGCACCTCCCCTGGCGCCCGCGCGGACATCCTCAACAAGATCGCCGACCGTATGGAGCAGAACCTCGAACTCCTCGCGGTCGCGGAGAGCTGGGAGAACGGCAAGCCGGTCCGCGAGACCCTGGCCGCCGACATCCCCCTCGCCATCGACCACTTCCGCTACTTCGCGGGCACGGTCCGCGCGCAGGAGGGCTCCCTCTCGGAGATCGACGACGACACGGTCGCCTACCACTTCCACGAGCCGCTCGGCGTCGTCGCGCAGATCATCCCGTGGAACTTCCCGATCCTGATGGCGACTTGGAAGCTGGCCCCGGCGCTCGCGGCCGGCAACGCGGTCGTCATCAAGCCGGCCGAGCAGACCCCGGCCTCCATCCACGTCTGGCTGGATCTGGTCAAGGACCTGATCCCGGCGGGCGTGGTCAACGTCGTCAACGGCTTCGGCGTAGAGGCGGGCAAGCCGCTCGCGTCGTCGTCCCGGGTGGCGAAGGTCGCCTTCACAGGCGAGACCACGACGGGCCGCCTGATCATGCAGTACGCCTCGGAGAACATCAAGCCGGTCACCCTCGAACTCGGCGGCAAGTCCCCGAACATCTTCTTCGACGACGTCTGGGCCAAGGACGACGACTTCCGCGACAAGGCCCTCGAGGGCTTCACCATGTTCGCCCTCAACCAGGGCGAGGTCTGCACCTGCCCGTCCCGCGCGCTCATCCAGCAGGGCCACTACAACGAGTTCCTCGAGGCGGCCGTCGCCCGCACCGAGGCCATCAAGCCCGGCCACCCCCTGGACACCGACACGATGATCGGCGCCCAGGCCTCCAACGACCAGCTCCAGAAGATCCTTTCGTATCTGGACATCGGCCAGCAGGAGGGCGCGAAGGTCCTCACGGGCGGCAACCGCATCGAGTACGACGGCGAGCTGGCGGGCGGCTACTACGTCCAGCCCACCATCTTCGAGGGCTCCAACCGCATGCGGATCTTCCAGGAGGAGATCTTCGGCCCGGTCGTCTCGGTCGCCTCCTTCGCCGACTACGACGACGCCATCAAGATCGCCAACGACACGCTGTACGGCCTCGGCGCCGGGGTATGGACCCGCGACATCAACACGGCATACCGGGCGGGCCGTTCGATCCAGGCGGGCCGCGTCTGGACCAACTGCTACCACGCGTACCCGGCGCACGCGGCGTTCGGCGGCTACAAGCAGTCCGGCATCGGCCGCGAGAACCACAAGATGATGCTGGACCACTACCAGCAGACGAAGAACCTGCTCGTCTCGTACTCGGCGCAGCAGCTCGGGTTCTTCTAGGAGACACGAAACGGCGCCTGACCTGGTCTCTTCAGGCCGGGCGCCCGTCCGTGGCCGCCGACGGCGACCGCCCATCCTTGGCCTCGCAGCCGGCGCGACGGTCCCCTCAGTGCGGAGGCGACGGCGGCTCGTGGTGGTCCGAGCTGTGCCGAGGCGCGGTCAGTTCTGCTCAGGGCGTTCGATGGAGACCTTGGGCAGTCTTCGGGCCAGTGGGGCAGGAAGCCACCAGGCCCATTTGCCGAGCATCTGCATGACGGCAGGGACGATGAGGCATCGGATGACCACGGCGTCCAGCAGGATGGCGACGGCCAGGCCGAGTCCGAACTGCTGGAGCATGCGGTCGGTGCTGAGGACGAACGCCCCGAAGACGAACATCATGATGGCCGCGGCAGCGGTGATGACCTTGCCGGTGGAGGCGAGCCCTTCGCGTACGGATTGCGCAGGGTCTTTGGTGCGGGTCCATTCTTCGTGGATGCGGGAGATGAGGAAGACCTCGTAGTCCATGGAAAGACCGAAGACGATCGCGAAGATCAGCGCGGGGATGAAGGCTTCGATGGGGCCCGGCTGTGCTCCGAACCAGCCATGCTGGAAGACCAGGGTGATCACGCCCAGGGCCGCGGAGATGGACAGCAGGTTCAGGATGGCGGCCTTGACGGGAATCCAGATCGACCGGAAGACCAGCAGGAGCAGCAGCGAGGAGACGCCCACGACGACGGCGACGAACAGGGGCAGTCGGTCGGCGAGTGTTTCGGAGACGTCCTGGGAAGCGGCCGTGGATCCGCCGACCAGTACTTCGCCGCCGGTGCTGTGTTCCAGTGGCGGGGTCACGTCGTCGCGCAGACGGTGTACGAGGTCCACGGTTCCCTCGGCCTGTGGTGAGGTCGTCGGGTAGACGAAGACGGTGGACAGGGTGCCGTCCTCGGAGGGCATCGCGGGACTGGCCTCGGCCACGCCGGCGGTGGTGGCGAGCTTGGCCTGGACGGCCTTGCCGGCTTCCTGATCGCCCTTGACCAGGACGATGAGCGGCCCGTTGAAGCCGGGGCCGAAGCCCTCGGCGAGCAGGTCGTAGGCGTGTCGGGAGGTGGTCTCCTTGGGGTCGTTGCCGGAGTCGGCGAAGCCCAGGCGCATGCCCAGTGCCGGTGCGGACAGGGCCAGGAGGGCGATCACTCCGACCAGCAGGGTCGGGATCGGGCGTCGCTGCACGGCGCGTGCCATGGCGCGCCAGCCGTTGCCTTCGGTCCTCCCCTTCTCAACGGCCTTGGCCTGCTGCTTGAGGACATGGCGCTGGATGCGCCTTCCGAACAATGCGAGAAGAGCGGGCAGCAGCACCAGGGACGCGGCCATGGTGATCAGGACGGTGATGGCCACCGCGAGGGCGATGCCCTGTAGCGAGCCGAACCCGAGGGCGACCAGGCCCAGCAGGGCGACGATGACGGTGCAGCCGGCGAAGAAGACCGTGCGGCCGGCGGAGTCCAGGGCCTTGCGGCCGGCTCCCGCGGGTTGGGCACCGGCCAGGAGCTCGTGGCGGTAGCGGTAGAAGATCAGCAGCGCGTAGTCGACGCCGACGCCGAGGCCCACGAGCATCAGGATCGGCGGGGTGAAATCGGCGACGGTGAAGATGTGTGAGGCCAGGGCGATCAGGCCGATGGCGCCGCCGACAGCGAACAGCGCGGTGATGAGCGGCAGTGACGCCGCCAGCAGTGAGCCGAACAGCAGCACGAGGATGACCAGGGCGGCCACGATCCCGGCGAGTTCGGCGGTCGGGCCTGCCTTGTCCTCCGCGTTGCGCGCGGCCTCGCCGCCCACCTCGATCTGGAGGTGTTCGGTGGCGATGTTCTGTGCCGTGTCGATGATCTTGGCGACGTCCTCCTTGGGGACGTCTTCGGTCTTGCCGTCCAGCGTGACGGACGCGTAGCCAATGGTGCCGTCATGGGACACCGCTGAGGCATCAGTGAAAGGGCTGCGCACGTCGGCGACCCCCGCCATATGCTTCACCTTCGACAGCATCGGCTCGACGCTGTCCTGGGCGCTCTTGATGCCCGCGGTGTCCTTGAAGACGATCTCGACACTGTCGCCTGCCTGGTCACTGCCGTGCTTCTTGAACAGGTCGGTGGCCGACTGGGAATCGGTGCCCGGCAGCGAGAAGTCGTTCTGGTACGCGGAGCCGGCAGCGCTGGAGCCCAGCGTGATGGCGGCCACCAAGGCCACCCAGAGCAGGAGGGCGGCCCAGCGATGACGCTGCGCCCAGTCGGCCAGGGCACCGAACCGTCCGACGGGCGCGGACGGTTCGGTGCCCTGTGGTGCGGGCGGGGCGAGGGACGCGGCAGAGCCGCGGGGGGAAGACATGATGCCTACCTCGAACTCGAGCGAGTGTTGCCTGTGACCATCGCCGCGCCCACGACCGCTCCGGCCAGAGCGGGCACGCCGAGCGCCAGCCCGGCGAACACGCCACTGACCGTGATCGAGAACGTTCCGACAGCGGTGACCAGCAGAATTCCGGCAGCGGCACCCACCAGGGCGCCGACGAAGGCAGCACTGATCCGGGTGAGGGTGAGTGACGACGACATGCCCTCGATCGTGCTCGTGAACCCAGGGCGCGGGCGTCGGCCCAGGGCTGACACTCGGCCTGCACCAGCGGCAGGAGGCGGCGGCCGCGCCGTACACCAGCAGATGTACGGCGCGGCCGCCGCGTACCTCTCCAGCACGCAATCGCGACGCAAATGCGGACATACACCCCTGGTCCGGATCATGCAGCAGGCAGAATGAAGCCATGCCACACCTCGATGTCACGCGCCTGCGCCTGCCGAGCGGGCCACGCGCCGACATGGCGCTCGCCGGGATCGTGCTGGTGCTGACAGGGGTGGCCGAGGGGCAGCGGCTGGGCTCGAACCGGGACGCGACCGCATCAGTGATCGGCTCATGGCTCCTGGCGGCGGCGGTGTGCGCGGCGCTGCCTCTGCGCCGCCGCCACCCGGTGGCCGTCGGCTGGTTCACGGTGATCGGCACAGGCGTCTACTACCTCCTGAGCACGGTCGACGGCCCGCTCGTCGTGGTCCCGGTCGCCGCGCTGTACGCGCTGGCGGCCCAGGGACGGACCCAGGCATCGGTCGCCATGGCGGCGGTGATGGTCATCGGCGTGGGGGCGGGAGTTCTGGTCGGCACCGGCGATGTCAACGGCACAGCGGTGTTCATGCTGACCGGCTGGCTGGTCGCGGTGGTGGCACTGGGGACGATGCGCCACAGCCGGGTCGCCTACGCCGAGGAACAAGCGAGGCTGCTCGCCACGCAGGAGCGGCTGCGCATCGCCCGAGAACTGCACGACGTGATCGGCCACAACATGTCGATGATCCACGTGCAGGCGTCGTCCGCCCTGCACCGGCTGCACAAGGACCCCACTCAGGCACAGGAGGCACTGACCGCCATCAAGCAGGGCAGCAAGGAGGGCCTGCGGGAGCTGCGCACCACCCTCGGCGTACTGCGCCAGGTCGACGAAGAGGCTCCCACTGCTCCATCGCCGGGCCTGTCCGACATCGACGAGCTGGTCTCCTCGACCGCCCGAGCGGGTCTGGACGTACGCATCCAGCAGAGCGGAACGGCCTCGCCGCTACCGGCATCGGTGGACCTCGCCGCCTATCGCATCGTCCAGGAAGCACTGACAAACGCGGTCAAGCACAGCGGCGCCCGGCACGTCGTCGTCCGGATCCACCACGGCGAGCGGGAACTGACGCTCAGCGTCCAGGACGACGGGCACGGTGCGGCCCCCTCCAGAAACGAGGACGGCAGCGGGATCGCGGGCATGACGGAACGGGCCCGCACACTGGGCGGAACGCTGAGCGCCGAGCCCGCCAGTGCGGGCGGCTTCACGGTCCGGGCCCGGCTACCGTTCTCAGACCACCAAGAACCGATCGGCGGAGCAGCTGATGATCAGGATCCTGCTGGCGGATGACCAGCGCCTCGTGCGCGCCGGGATCCGCGGCATCCTCGACGACGAGGACGACCTGCACGTCGTCGCCGAGGCAGCCGACGGGCAGGCCGCTCTCGCCGCCTGCCGTGAACTGCGCCCCGACGTGGTGCTGATGGACATCCGCATGCCCGTCATGGACGGGCTCGAAGCGGCTCGCCGCATCACCACCGACAAGGAACTGGCGGCGGTGAAGGTCGTCATGCTGACGACCTTCGACCTCGACGAGTACGTGTACGGGGCCCTGCGCGCCGGTGCCACGGGCTTCCTCGTCAAGGACACCGAACCGGCGGAACTCCTGCACGCGGTGCGTGTCGCCGTACGAGGCGACGCGCTCATCAGCCCCTCCGTCACCCGCCGGCTCATCGCCGAATTCGCCAGCCGCCCGGACAGCTCCCGGGAGCCCGACCAGCGCCTCGACGCGCTGACCAGCCGCGAACGCGAAGTCATGCAGCTGATCGCCGCCGGACGCACCAACGACGAAATCGCCGCACAACTGGTGGTCTCGCCACTGACCGCGAAGACCCACGTCAGCCGCATCATGGCCAAACTCGGCGCTCGGGACAGGTCGCAGGTCGTGGTCATGGCCTACGAGTACCGCATGATCAGCCCCGGTTGGCTCACGAACTGACCCCTCAAAGGCGATGCGGCCGCCGCAGGCAACGCACCCGCTCGGGCGACACGCGATCCCGAAGTCGATCACGCGCGGGCCGTCCGCCGTCACCAACCCGACGGGCGGCCGACACCGTCGATCTCGCGGGCCGCGTCCGCCCGGTCCCGCCACTGGTGCCCGCGGTGCTGTTCGAGCGCGGCCACACCGAGCAGGACCTGGTCGCAGCGAAGCGACAACACACGCGCTCACTCTATGAACTGACAGCACGTCAGGTTACGCTCCGGCGCATGACTTCCACGGTGGTCTGGGGCACCGGGAACGTGGGACGCGCGGCGATCCGAGCCGTCGACGCCCACCCCGGGCTCGAACTCTGCGGCGTGCTCGTGCACGACCCCGCCAAGGACGGCCGCGACGCGGGCGACCTGGCCGGTTGTGACCACGCCCTCGGTCTCGCCGCGACGACGAACGTCGACGCGGTGCTCGCGGCCCGGCCCGGCGCCGTCTTCTACGCGGCCTCCGGCGAGCTGCGCCCCGACGAGGCCCTCGACGACATCTGCCGCGCCCTGCGCGCCGGCGCCGTCGTCGTCTCCCCGGCCCTCTATCCGCTCTACGACCACCGCAGCGCACCGCCCGAGTTCACCGATCCGGTGCGCGCGGCCATCGCGGAGGGCGGCGGCTCGCTGTTCGTGTCCGGCGTCGACCCCGGCTGGGCCAACGACGTGCTGCCCCTGCTGGTCAGCGGTCTCGGCACCCGCGTCGACGTGCTGCGCTGCCAGGAGATCTTCGACTACTCGACGTACGACCAGGAGGACTCGGTTCGCCATCTCGTCGGCATGGGCCATCCCATGGAGTACGAGCCGCTGATACTGGCGGAGTCCGTACCGACGATGGTGTGGGGCGGGCAGCTGAGGCTGATGGCACGGGCGCTCGGGGTCGAACTCGACGAGATTCGAGAGACGTTGGAGCGCCGGGCTCTGGACAGCGACGTCACGACGGCAGCCATGGGCGACTTCGCCGCGGGCACCCAGGGCGCGGTCCGCTTCGAGGTGCAGGGCGTCGTGGACAGCGAGGTGCGGATCGTCGTCGAGCATGTGACGCGGATCCATCCGTCCTGTGCGCCCGACTGGCCGCTGCCGCCCGGTGGCGGGGCCGGCGCGCACCGGGTGATCGTCGAGGGCCGCCCGCGCATCGAGGTCACCGTCCAGGCCACCGACGAGGGCGGCAACCATGCGGCGGGCGGCAACGCGACCGCCGTCGGGCGCCTCGTCGGCGCGATCGACTGGCTCGTGTCCGCGCCGCCCGGACTCTACGACGCGCTCGACGTGCCCGTGACCCCCGCCGCCGGCCGGCTCGGAAGGAAGCAGCCATGAGGGAGGCAGCCATGAGGATCGACATGCCTGACGGCCAGGAACCCATCCCGTACGTGTGGGGCGAGATGGTGCCCGGCATCGGGCCCGCGGCGGCGCAGTTCTCCATGGCCGTGTACGACCACTCGACCCTGGGGCTGCGGGAGTTCGAGGCCGCGCGGCTGCGGATCGCGCAGATCAACGGGTGCCTGTTCTGCCTGGACTGGCGCACCGAGCGGGACGGCGAGAAGGTCGAGGAGTCGTTCATCGACGCCGTCGAGGACTGGCGTGAGACCGACGCCTTCGACGAGCGGACCCGGCTCGCGGCCGAGTACGCGGAGCGCTACGCCGTCGACCACCACGGCCTGGACGAGGAGTTCTGGAAGCGGATGACCGCCCACTACAGCCAGGCCGAGATCGTGGAGCTGAGCATGGCCATCGGCTCCTGGCTGGCCTTCGGACGACTCAACCACGTGTTGGGCCTCGACGCGGTGTGCGCTCTGCCCAAGCCGTGAACCACTGCCTGGCGGCCGCGACTTGGGCAGGGCGTCGCGGCCGTCACAGGTCAGCGGCGACGATCTTGGCGATATTGCGCTCGGCGAGCGCCGTGATGGTCACGAACGGGTTGACGCTGGTGTTGCCCGGAATCAGCGCGCCGTCGATGACGTAGAGGCCCGTATACCCGTGCAGACGGCCGTAGTTGTCGGTCGCCTTGTTCAGTACGGCTCCGCCCAACGGGTGGTACGTGAGGTGGTCGCCCCAGATCTTGTACGTACCGAACAGGTCGGTGCGGTAGATCGTGCCCTCCTTCGCGTTGATCTTGTCGAAGATGGTCTTGGCCGCGTCGATCGACGTCTGCTTCCAGGCCCGCTGCCAGCTCAGGTCGACCCCGCCGGTCGTCGGGTTGTACGTGAACGCGGCGCGCTGCGGGGTCTTCGTGATGGACAGGTAGAACGACGCGTACGTCTCGATGCCGGTCGGCAGCGGCGCGACCTCGGCGAACGCACCGCCCGCGGCCCAGTTGTCGATGCCGCCGGTGGGGATCGACGCCTGGAGCGAACCGGTCGAGTCCCACAGGTGGTTGGCGCGCCCGCACATGACGTTGCCGTTGTCGCCCCAGCCCTTGCCGATCTCACCGTTGAGCGCGGGGAGGGCGCCGGTCGCCTTGAGTCGGGTGAGGAGCTTGCTGGTGCCGACGCTGCCCGCGGCGAAGAAGACCCGGTCTGCGGTGACTTCCTTGGTGGCCGTGACGGCGCCGGCGGTGTCGAGCTGGTCCATGCGCACGGTGTAGCCGCCGCCGGCCGCCGGGGCGACCGACGTGACCTTGTGCAGCGGGGTGATGGTGACCTTCCCGGTGGCCGCGGCCCGCGCGAGGTAGGTCTTCTGCAGTGACTTCTTGCCGTAGTTGTTGCCGTAGAGGATCTCCCCCGCGAGCGCCGACTTCGGCACCGTCCCCGCGGCCTCCTGCTTCATGTAGTCCCAGTCGTACACGTCGGGGACGAACACGAACGGGAAGCCCGAACGCTGGGCGTGCTTACGGCCGACGCGCGCGTACTGGTAGCACTCGGCGGACTCGAACCAGTTCGGGTCGATGGTGGCGACGCCGAGCCCGGCGTTGGCGCGGGGGTAGTACGTGCCATACATCTCGCCAGCGTCCACGGACGGCAGGATCGCCGCGAAGTTCTCCCGCTTGGGCGTCACCGCCATGCCACCGTTGACCAGCGAGCCGCCGCCGACGCCGCGGCCCTGGTAGACGGTGATGCCGGCGAAGTCCTCGGCGTCCAGGATCCCGGTGTACTTCGGGATGCCCTTGTCGATCGGGAAGCCGAGGAAGTTGCTCAGGGGCTGCTTCGTTCTGGATCTCAGCCAGAAGGATCTCTTGTCGGGTGTGGTGGTGTTGGCGAAGACCTTGCCGTCGGATCCCGGGGTGTCCCAGGCCATGCCCATCTCCACCATCCGCACGTCGACGCCGGCCTCGGCGAGCCGGAGCGCGGCCACGGAGCCGCCGTACCCGGTGCCGATGACGAGGGCGGGCAGGTGCGCCCCGTCGGCGACGGGAGCGACGGCCGCGGCGGCGTGACCGCTGAGGGCCACGGCGCCGAGAAGAGAACCTGTTCCCGCGAGGAAGCCTCGGCGGGAGATCCCGTTACGTGCCACTTCAGGACGGGTTGAGTCGGTCATCGTACGTTCCTCACTCTCGACGGAATGGGAACGAGTTCTACTGTTGATCGTCAATCAAGTCGATGCATACCGATAGGTAACGTGCGTCCAATTCACGCCAACTTCTTCCGATCTTGGGCACCGGCCCGGGATCCGACCCCGTACCGCGAGTCAGGCCGCGACCAACTCCTTCTCGCGGTCCGGCGTCTTGACCTCGACCTTGGGCTTCTTGTTGGGCAGCGAGAGTCGGAAGACCTTGTGCCACGCGGAGAACACCTGCTTGGGCAGCGGTCCGGTGACGTACTCCAGCTCGTACTTCTCGAACAGCGCGCGCACCTTCACCGCGACCTCGGCGTACCGGTTGCTCGGCAGGTCCGGGAACAGGTGGTGCTCGACCTGGTGGGAGAGGTTGCCGGTCATGAAGTGCATGGCCTTGCTGCCGCTGATGTTCGCGGAGCCCATCATCTGGCGCAGGTACCACTGGCCGCGCGTCTCGCCGTTGATCGACCGGCGCTCGAAGACCTGTACGCCCTCGGGGAAGTGCCCGCACATGATCACCGAGTGGGACCAGATGTTGCGGACCAGGTTCGCCGTGAACGTGGCGGCGAGGGTGGGGAGGAACGACGGGCCGGACAGCAGCGGGTGGATCACGTAGTCCTTGAGCACCTGCTTGCGGATCTTGCGGCCCACGGCCTTCGCCCGCGCGCGGAACTCCGGGTTCTTGCGGCGGCGCTTGCTGAGGTTCTTGCCGAGCTCCAGGTCGTACGCCGCGATGCCGTACTCGAAGAAGCAGGCGTTGATGAAGTTCCACAGCGGCTGGCCGAGGTGGAAGGGGTGCCACTTCTGGTCCTCGTCGACGCGCATGATGCCGTAGCCGAGGTCGTTGTCCTTGCCGATCACGTTGGTGTACGTGTGGTGCAGCTCGTTGTGCGAGTGCTTCCACTGGTCGGACGGCGAGACGTGGTCCCACTCCCAGGTGGTGGAGTGGATCTTCGGGTCCCGCATCCAGTCCCACTGGCCGTGCAGGATGTTGTGGCCGATCTCCATGTTGTCCATGATCTTCGCCACGGACAGACCCGCGGTGCCGAGCAGCCACGCGGGCGGGAAGATCGAGAACAGCAGCACACCCCGGCTGACCAGCTCGAGCTTGCGCTGCGCCGAGATGACCTTGCGGATGTAGGCGGCGTCCTTCTCGCCGCGGCCGGCGATCACCTCGTCGCGGATCGCGTCCAGCTCGCGGCCGAGCTCCTCGATCTGCTCCGCGGTCAGATGGGCGGTGGGGTCGATGGCGGTCACGGTACTCCTACCGTTCGATGTCGCAGGGGCCCGCCGCGGCGGACACGCAGGTCTGGATGAGGACGCCCGGCTCGGCCTCGGTGATCTCGCCGGTGCGCAGGTCGCGTACGGCGCCCGACTTGAGCGGCGAGACGCAGCCGAAGCAGATGCCCATACGGCAGCCGAAGGGCATGAGCACGCCGGCCTCCTCGCCGATGTCCAACAGCGGCGTGGCGCCGTCCGCGTCGACGGTCCTGCCGGTGGTGCTGAACGTGACCTCGCCGCCGTCGCCCGCAACGACGACGCTGGGACGGAAGCGTTCGGTGTGCAGGCGCTCGGCGATGCCGTGCGCGGCCCAGTGCTGCTCGGCGGCGTCGAGCAGGCCCGCGGGCCCGCAGGCCCAGGTCTCGCGCTCGGCCCAGTCGGGCACGAGTTCGTCGAGACGGGCGATGTCGAGCATGCCGTCCGTGTCGGTGTGCACCTCGGTGAGCCGCAGCTTCTTGTCCGCGGCCAGGTCGTGCAGTTCGTCGCGGAAGATCACGTCCTGCGGCCGCGGCGCGCAGTGGATCATGACGACGTCGTCGAACGCGGTGTCGCGCAGCATGCCCATCACGGGCGTGATGCCGCTGCCGGCCGTCAGGTGGAGCACCTTGGCGGGCTTGGCCCGCGGCAGCACGAAGTCACCGGTCGGCTGGTCGAGTTGGACCAGTGTGCCCGGTGTCGCTCTGCGGACCAGGTGGTTGCTGACCTTGCCGTCCGGGATGGCCTTGACGGTGATCGTGACGCGGCCGTCCTTGCGGTCCGTCGGCGAGGTGAGGGAGTAGGCGCGCCACAGGCGCACCCCGTCGACGTCGACCCCGATCCGCACGTACTGGCCGGCGGTGTGGCCGCGCCAGCCCCGTCCCGGCCTGATCACGACGGTCGCGGCGTCACCCGTCTCGGGATGCACGGCCTCGATGCGCCCACGCAGGTCGGCGCCCGCACGCAGCGGGCTGACCAGGTCGAGGTAGTCCGACGGCACCAGCGGCGTCGTGACCATCTCCAGCAGTTTCCACGCCCTGCTGCGGAGGGCTGTACTCGTCATGGCTACAGCCTGCTGCCCCTCAAGGCGTAAAGTCCTGACCGCAGGACGTAAATCTGGTCGACTGAATTGTTCGCGGGGAACAAACACGTGAGCCACGCCATACGAAGGGCCAGCGAGCTGGCCCTGGACGAGACGACGGTCACCGCGCTGCGGGCCACCCTGAAGACCACCGCCGACGAAGTCGTCCAGGCGATCATCGACGAGGTCCCTCCCTACGCCAACGCCCTTTCGGGCCGCATGGGCGGCACCATCCGCCGGGCCGTACGCACTGCCCTGGGGCACTACCTGGACCTCGCGAGCGGGAACGCCACCGGCGGCGACGCCGGCGACGCGGCCTACGAGCTGGGCCGCGGCGAGGTGCGCGACGGCCGTTCGATGGACGCCCTGCTCGGCGCCTACCGCGTCGGCGCCCGAGTGGCCTGGCGATGCCTGGCGGAGGGTGCCGTACCCGCGGGCCTGCCCGCCGCCGAGGTCGCCAAGTTCGCCGAGCTGACCTTCGCCTACATCGACGAGCTCTCCGCCGCGAGCGCCGCGGGCCATGCCGACGAACTGGCCGCCCGGGGCAGGGCGCACGAACTCCACCTGGAGCACCTGGCCCGCGACCTGCTCGCCGACGCGAGCCCGGACCTGCTGCTGGCGTCCGCTCAACGGGCCGGGTGGCAGCCTCCGGTTTCACTGACCGCGGTCCTGCTCCCCGCCGCCCAGGCGCGGCCCGCCTACCGCGTGCTGGACCCGAGCACGCTCGTCCTCGACGATCTGCCGGACGCCACCGGTGTCCTGCTCGTCCCCGATGCCGACCGATCACGTCTGCTGCGGCAGCTCACCGACCGCACCGCCGTGGTCGGCCCGGCCCGGCCGTGGACCCGTGCGTCCGCCTCGTACGCACGAGCGGTACGCGCCCGATCCCTCTCCCCCGACATCCGCGACACCGAGGACCACCTGCCCGAGCTGGTGCTGAGCGCCGACGCGGACGCGTACGCGGACCTGCGTGTCCGAGCCCTCGCACCGTTGCGCACCTTGCCCGCGGCGACCGCCCGGCGTCTTGAGGAGACGCTGCGGGAGTGGCTGCTGCACCAGGGCCGGCGGAACGAGGCGGCGGCGGCGCTGTTCGTCCATCCCCAGACGGTTCGCTACCGGATGTCGCAGCTGCGGCAGCTGTTCCCGGATCTGGCGTCGCCGCACCGGGTCCTCGAACTGACGCTGGCGGTCGGTCTGCGGGGCGGCTGACGCGTCCGGGGGATGATGGCGACGCAATGACGAAACGTAAGGTCAGGAGCTTTCCATGGCGCAGCGGGTGCACCGACCCCGTGAGGACGCGGAGTTCGATTTCATCCTCAAGATGAGCGGCGTTCCGGTCCTCGCGTACTTCATCGGGACGTGGCCCAAGGCGATCGAGCCCTGCCGGTTGATGGACCTCGTCGTGGGTGGCATCGCGGAGGACTGCTCGGGGCGCCTGACGGCCGTCCGCGCCGACATCACGCGCTGTCCGGCCGCGACGGAGCGATACGGGATCACCGGAGCCCCGTCCTACGTCCTGCTGAAGGAGGGCGAGGCCGTGGCGCACGGCACGGGGCCGATGACCAGCGCCGAGGTAAGGACGTTCCTGGACGGGCACCTCTGAGCGCTCCGCGGATCCGCGTCCTCGGTAGCGTGACCATCTGCCGCATGGAATGGCCATGCGATCGGCTGGTCCGTGCCAGGGCCTCCGACGGAGAGTAGTGAGGCTGCGATGAGTGAACCGACGAAGCCCGCGGTCGAGGTTCCGGAGGGCGACGCTCCCACCGAGTTGACCGTTCGGGATCTGGTCGTCGGGGACGGGCCCGAGGTAAAGCCGGGCATGGTGGTCAGGGTCCACTATATCGGGGTGACCTTCGCGTCCGGGAAGGAGTTCGACGCCTCCTGGGACCGGGGTGAGCCGTTCAAGTTCGCCCTGGGCAGCGGCAGGGTCATCAAGGGATGGGACCGAGGGGTGCGCGGGATGAAGGTCGGCGGCCGCCGCGAGATCATCGTTCCGCCACGTCTCGGCTACGGCAGTCAGTCGCCCTCACCGCTGATCCCGGTGGGCTCGACCCTGGTCTTCGTGGTGGACCTGGTGGACTCGTATTCCCGCACTGCCGGATGGAGCAACTCCTAGGGCTTGTCGTTTGGATCAGGCCGGATCAGGGAGCGGGGCCTGGTGCGTGCGATCGCAAGGCGGAGGAGGGAGGCGACGCGGAGCGTCGTCGACCGACGACAACGCCGCGAGCGTGCGTGCCAGGCCCCGCGAGCCCGGCCTGATCCAAACGACAGGCCCTAGCGCCCTATGCCCCCATAGCTCCCTGAGGCTCCCTAGGACCGCAGCGTCTGTGACGGTGACTCCCCGAACTGCTGCCGGTACGCGAGCGAGAAGCGGCCCGTGTGCAAGAAGCCCCAGCGCGCTGCGACGGCGGTGACGGTCGTGACACCCGGGTCGCAGCTCAGCAACTCCTTGCGGACACGGTCCAGGCGCACCTCGCGCAGGTACGCGAGCGGTGTCGTGTCGAGGTGCCGGCGGAAGCCGTCCTGGAGGGCCCGCACCCCCACGCCGACGCATTCCGCGATCTCGGCGACCGTGAGCGGCTCGGCGGCATGCGCCTCGATGGTCTCCATGGCCCGGCGCACCGCGGGCGGCGCGACGCGCGGCTGCTCGCCGAGCAGCGCCGGTGTGTAGTTGCTGGGCTGAGCCATCAACAGCTGGGTCATGAGGAGCGATTCGAGCTGTTTTGCCACGACCGGCCGGGTCGTCATGCCGTCCGGCCCCTCCGCCTCCCGGCGCACGAGGTCGACGATGTTGAGCCAGGAGCGGGAGTCCGGTGCGGTGAGGTCCATGCCGAGCGAGAACGAGATCGGGCGGCGCACGGTGCGCCCCAGCAGACTGCCGAGGTGCGATTCCAGGGACGCCCGGTCGAACCACACGATGAGCTGCGGGTTGCCCGCACCCCAGCGCATGTCCAGCTTTCCGTCCGGGGAAGGGACGGAGGCGAGTTCGGGCGAGGAGATGATCTCCTCGCGGCCGCAGGTGATTTCGGCGTGGCCGGCGAGCGGGATCTGGACGAGGAAGAAGCTCTCCAGGTCGCCCGGCGTGATCCGGACCTCTGTTCCGTAATCGAGGTAGTACAGACCCGTCCGGTCGAAGGATGTGCCGTGCAACCGGGCGTCGAGCGTCGCCGAGCGCTGCGTGATGCGCAGCTCATGCGGACAGAAGGCCCGGCCGACCTCGGCCCGCGCCTCCCAGATGTCCGATGTGTGAAACCGCTGGTGGTCTGCGAGCGGAGGCTCTTCAGCGGGCATGTGAACCTCCACCGCCGAGGTGCGCGATCAGGACAGCGATCCGCGTGATGCGGATAGCGAAGATGATCTTCCCATACCAAGGTTGGTCCCCAACCCCCAGAAGAAGCCAGGGAACCAGTCATGCAGGGAGTGCCGGGCCGCTGCTCGCTCGACACCGGAGCGCAGCCGAGCCCAGCGGGCAGCCGATCGCATGCGCGCCGCGCGCGCGACGGTCGACCGGCGCGGACACAAGCGCCGAGTCCGTACCCTCGCGCGTCGCCGTGCCCGCGCCTTCGCCGCTCCGGCTCATTGAGGCGGCCGCGCCACCTTTGACCAGCCCGGCGCCGGGAACCCTTCCCCCGGTCCCATGGATGCCACGGCTTTCCCGGCTGCTCGCCGACTCCCCTTCGGCAGGCAGCCATATCGTCCCCGCACGAACCAACCCCCGGAGATCCCCCCATGCGCAAGATCACCATCGTCGGAGCCGGCCAGGCCGGTCTCCAGCTCGGCATCGGTCTGCTCGGCCACGGTTTCGACGTCACCATCGTGTCCAACCGCACCGGAGACCAGATCCGGGAGGGCCGGGTCATGTCCAGCCAGGCCATGTTCGGCACCGCGCTGGCTCACGAGCGCGACCTCGGCCTCGACTTCTGGGGCGACGCCTGCCCGCCGATCGCCGGGCTCGGCGTGAACATCGCCGACGGCCAGGGCGACCGGGCGCTGTCCTTCGACGCCCGCCTCGACGCCACCGCCCGCTCCGTCGACCAGCGCGTCAAGATGCCGATCTGGATGGGCGAGTTCGCGCGCAGCGGCGGCCGACTGGTCATCCACGAGGCGGGCATCGAGGACCTGGAGCGCTATGCCGCCGAGTCCGACCTGGTCGTCGTCGCGGCCGGCAAGGGCGAGATCGCCGGGCTGTTCGAGCGGGACGCCCAGCGCTCCCCGTACGACGCTCCGCAGCGCGCGCTGGCCCTGGCGTACGTCACCGGCATGGCGCCGCTGCCCCACCGCACCGGCGTCAGCTTCAACGTCATCCCGGGCATGGGCGAGTACTTCACCATGCCCAGCCTCACCACCAGCGGCCCCTGCGACATCATGTTCTTCGAGGGCATCCCGGGCGGCCCGCTCGACTGCTTCGACGAACTCACCCCCGACCAGCAGCTGGCGAAGTTCCAGGAGCTGCTGCGGACGTACGTTCCGTGGGAGGCCGAGCGCTGCACCGACATCGCGCTCACCGACCAGAACGGCACCCTCGCGGGCCGCTTCGCGCCGACCGTCCGCAAGCCCGTCGCCACGCTGCCCTCGGGCGCCCAGGTGCTCGGCCTCGCCGACGTCGTCGTCCTCAACGACCCGGTCACGGGACAGGGTTCCAACAACGCCTCGAAGTGCGCGGCCTCCTACCTCGCCACCATCCTGGACCACGGCGAGGGCCCGTACGACGCCGCGTTCATGGAGCTGGCCTTCGGCCGCTTCTGGGACAACGCGCAGTCCGCCACGGCCTGGACCAACGCGATGCTCGGAGCCCCGCCGCAGCACGTCCTGGAGCTCTTCGGCGCGGCGAGCGCCAACTCCCGTGTCGCCGCCCGATTCGTCAACGGCTTCGACGACCCGCGCGACTTCTTCCACTGGTTCATGGACCCGGAAGCGGCGAAGAACTACCTGACCGAAGTCAGTTCCTGACATGTCATCAGGGCTGGTGGCGTCAGTCACCACCAGCCTGGCCACGCGCCGGCGGTACGTACGCAACGAGAGCAGGACAGCGGGACCATGAGAAGGATCGCGGTGATCGGCGCCGGGCAGGCGGGTGCTCAACTCGCCCTGGGACTCCAGACGCACGGCTACGACGTCACCCTGGTCAGCGACCGGGGCCCCGACGACATTCGTCGCGGGCCGGTCATGTCCAGCCAGTGCATGTTCGACACCGCGTTGCAGAGCGAGCGCGAACTCGGCCTGCACCACTGGGCGGACCGGGCGCCGGACATCACCGGCATCGCGCTCTCTCTCGTCGGTCCGCACGGCACTCCGGAGGTCTCCTGGCGCGCGCCGCTGGAGGGTCCGGCCCACTCCGTCGACCAGCGGCTCAAGTGTGCTGCCTGGATGGAGCAGTTCGCGCAGGGCGGCCGCGGCGAGATCGTGCTGCACGAGGCCGGCGTCAACGACCTCGAGTGGTACGCCCGCACGCACGATCTCGTCGTGGTCTCCACCGGCAAGGGCGAGCTGAGCAGCCTCTTCCCGCGCAACGCCGAACTCTCCCCGTACGACCGGCCGCGCCGCGCGCTGGCTCTGACGTATGTCACGGGAGCGGCGCCGCGGGAGGGGGAGGCCGCCGTCCACTACCGGATGGTCCCCGGTGTCGGCGAGTTCTTCTCCTTCCCCGCGCTGACCACCACAGGGCCCTGCGAGATCATGGTGTTCGAGGGTGTCCCCGGCGGCCCGATGGACTGCTGGGACGACGTCCACACCCCCGAGGCCCACCTCACTCGCTCCCTGGACATCCTCCACCGCTTCTTCCCCGACGAGTACGAGCGGTGTCGGCACACTCAACTCACGGACAGCGGCGGCGTGTTGCGCGGCCGGGTCACCCCGACCGTCCGCCACCCCGTCGCCCGACTGGCCTCCGGCCGGCACGTCCTCGGCATGGCCGACGCCGTCGTCCTCAACGACCCGATCACCGGCCAGGGTTCGAACAACGCGGCCCAGGCCGCGGCCCACTACCTCGACAGCATCCTCCGCCACGGCGAGGCCGAGTTCACGCCGCAGTGGATGCAGCGCACGTTCGACAACTTCTGGCGCGGCTGGGCCCAATGGGCGGTCGGCTGGACGAATTCCCTCCTGGCCGAACTGAGCCCGCACCATCGCGAGATCCTGTCCGCGGCAGCCGAAGTGCCTTCGGTCGCGAGCGCCCTCGCCGCCGGGTTCGACGACCCGCGCACCCTCTACCGCTGGTGGTTCGAGGAAGCCGAGGCGCACCGCTTCCTCGCCGAGAAGCGCGCCCAGCACGCCGCCCGCTTCGACGGCCGCGAACTGCGCCGCGCGCTGGGCCAGTACGCCACCGGCGTGACCGTGGTGACGGCCCGCGCCCCCGACGGCCGCAACGTCGGCATGACCGCGAACTCCTTCACGTCCGTCTCCATGGACCCGCCCCTCGTCCTGTGGTGCCCCGGCAAGAACGCCCCGAGCCTCCCGGACTTCACCGACGCCTCGCACTTCGCCGTGCACGTACTGGCCGCCGACCAGCACCATCTCTCCCGCCAGTTCGCCACGCCCGCCGACGACAAGTTCCGCGGCACCCCGACCACTCCCGGCATCGCCGGCACTCCCCTCCTGGACGGCGCCGTCGCCCGCTTCCAGTGCCGCACCGTCCAGCGCCTGGACGCCGGCGACCACATCGTCTTCCTCGGCGAGGTCGAGCAGTACGAGGCCGGCGGCGGCACCCCGCTGGTGTTCCACTCGGGGTACTACCACGTGGCGACGAAGCATCCGGACCTGTGATCTTCGGTCACAGCCTCAGCATGCGAGCAGTCTGGTCCGAAGACATACAGGTTCTGGAGAGCAGAACTCGCGGCGCGGCAGCGTTACAGTCACCGCATGGACAAGCCGCTCAAGACCCCGCCGCCCTACCCCATCGCCAGCGTCGACCACGCGCTGCGGGCGGCGACCATTCTGCAGATGGAGGGCGGCGCCACCGTCTCGCAGATCGCCGACCGGCTCGTCATCGCCCGCTCCAGCGCCCACCGGCTCCTGGCCATGCTCGTCTACCGCGACTTCGCCGTGCAGGACGAGGACCGGCTCTACCGCGCGGGCCCCGTGCTCGAACTCGCCGCGCACTCCCAGTCGCTGGTCTCCCGGCTGCGTGAGACGGCGCTCCCGCATCTGCACCGGCTCGTCGGCCTGCTCGACGAGACCGCGAACCTCACCGTGCTCACCGGCGACACCGCCCGCTTCATCGCCAGCGTCGAATCCCGGCAGGCCCTGCGGGTCGGATCGCGGGAGGGCATGGTCTTCCCGGCGCACCGCACCACAGCGGGCCTGTTGCTGCTCGCCGAACTCCCCGACACCGAGCTCGACGAGGTGTACGACGCCGAGCGCTACCGCGACCGCGTCGCCGAACGACCGGACCTCGACGCGCTGCGCACGGAGCTGAAGCGACTGCGGCGCAACGGGTTCGCCGTCAACAAGGAACGCTCCGAGCGCGGCCTGATCGCCGTCGGCGTCCCCGTGCGCGAGGCGTCCGGCGCCGCCGTGGCCGGCCTCTCCGTCTCGATGCCCAGCGTGCGCTACGCACCCCGGCGCCTGGAGCCCCTGGTCACGGCACTGCGAAACGCGGCGCACGGGCTGGAGGAGGAACTGGTCTAGGGCTTGTCGTTTGGATCAGGCCGGATCAGGGAGCGGGGCCTGGTGCGTGCGATCGCAAGGCGGAGGAGGGAGGCGACGCGGA